>JAFWXT010000001.1 GCA_017522945.1 Clostridia bacterium | reverse complement strand
GCGTCTTGGATAAAAAACGACAGGTCGAAACCTGTCGTTTTTTGGAGGTACCACCCAGATTTTAACTGGGGCATAAAGGTGTTGCAGACCATGGCCTTACCGCTTGGCTATGGTACGTTTTTTTGGTAAAAAAAATGGAGCGGGAAACGAGATTCGAACTCGCGACATTTGCCTTGGCAAGGCAACGCTCTACCACTGAGCCATTCCCGCATATCCAAAATTCTTGGTTATTAAAATTAATGGTGGGAACAACAGGGCTCGAACCTGTGACCCTCTGCTTGTAAGGCAGATGCTCTCCCAACTGAGCTATGCTCCCACATCAACTGACCAACATTAGCGCTTGCACGCTTAATGCTTGTATATAATACCAAATAATTTTATAAATTGCAACTGTTTTTAAGGGGTTTTTAAAAAATTTTTTATTTTTTTTAAAATTTATTTCAGCTTTTCAAAAACTACTTTATCGTCAACAAAAAAAGTTTTTCCGTTAAGGTAATAAAGATGATTTTTTCCGTTAAATTTTAAGGTTAAAGAAGATGCTATTAGTAATTGTTTGTTTTGTTTAAAAAGGCGGTTTATACTTTCTTTTCCGTACTTACCATCACCTATGATAAAGTGCCCGTAATATGCAAGATGCGCCCTTATTTGATGGGTTCTTCCAGTAACTAATTCAATTTTCAAAACCGAAGATATATCGCCTTTAGCCACTTGCTCGTATCTTGTGCAAATAGCAAGTGAGTTTGCAACTTTTTGCTTATAAACTTTAACCAAGCTCTGCTCACTATTTTTTACCATATAATCGTTTAACTCGCCCGATTGCTTTTCAAACGCACCGCTTACCAAACACGTATAATATTTTTCAAAAGTTCTTTGTTTAAAACCTTCAAAAAGTTCGACGTAACTTTTTTCGTTTAAAGCAAAAATTATAAGCCCAAAAGTGTTTCTATCAAGCCTGTGCGTAAAATAAGCCGTGGGATACTCGCTTTTAACCTTATTATAATAATCTTCCGAAGTAATCCCCTGCGGTTTGTTGCAAACGACAATATTTTCGTCAATATAAACTATTTCAAGTGGCTTTTTTTGCCCGTCGAAATAACACTCGATAATATCACCTACAAAAACTAAACAATCCTTATTAACCCTTTGCGAATTAATTTTTATATCTTTTTTTCTTAAAAGCATACAAAATTTAGAATACGAAAGTTCGTTTTCGTACGCCTCAAGTAAAAAATCGCTTAATTTTTGATTTTTTTGAACTGTAAATTTTTGCATTTGCTTTCCTTAAACAACTAATTAAATCATAAAATAGTAAAAAGTGGGGCTATAAGCCGATTATCGGTTATTTTATGTTTTCTTCTTTATAAATTTGAACTGGAGTTTTATTAACCTTTTGTAATACGTTTTTACAAACCATCATAGTTCGTACCGCATCTATATCGCTTCGGTGCGGTTTTTCTTCTTGCTCGCCAAAGCGTTCGGTAAATTCGATATTAAGTTTTCTTGCCGGCTTTTGTTCAACTGCTTTTATTATCTTTTGCACGTCGTAAACCTTTGCTTTAATCTTTTTTAGTTCGTAACGTTCGCACTCATCTGATAAAAACTTCAAATCGTTTTCTATGCCATAACCCAAACAAACAATATCTTTAGCCGTCATAAGTTTTTTAATGGTTAAGTAACGCTCGTTAAACTTTGGCATACTTTTTAAAAGTTTTCTATCGTAAACTAAAATATTCTTTTTAACGTAAGGGTCAAACTTGCTATCGGGGTTTATTAAAATATCTTCGGGTGG
The DNA here is from genome assembly GCA_017522945.1 of Clostridia bacterium. Taxonomy (GTDB): domain Bacteria; phylum Bacillota; class Clostridia; order Christensenellales; family Borkfalkiaceae; genus HGM11416. Next base: position 109,444 of record JAFWXT010000001.1, on the reverse strand, counting down.
GCAAACCATATTAAAATCTTGGTCGGTAATAACGTAACCAAAACTGTAAATTTTTGCCTTTCCGCCGTAGCTATTTGCACACTCAATATCAAAAAATAAATAATGCATAATCAACCTTTAACGCTAACTCAAATTATAAAAGTAGGCCTATATGCCCATTATTAGCACCTATAGTAATTTTTCAAGCATCTTTTTAAGTGCAATTTTACAATGCTCGTACGTAAGACCGCCTTGAATATATCCAACGTAAGGTGGTTTAACTGGAGCATCTGCCGAAAGCTCGATCGAAGCCCCTTGTACAAAGCATCCTGCCGCCATAATAACCGCATCGTCATAACCGGGCATATCCCAAGGTAATAACGTTACAAAGCTATCAACGGGAGAAACGTCTTGTACCGATTGAATAAAGTCGATAAGTTTTTTCTCGTTATTAAAAATCACCGAACGAGTAATATCGCAAGGGGTTTTACCCATTTTAGGCAGGGTATCAAAACCTAATTCAGTCATAGCTCTACCTATTAAAAGGCTACCCTTAATACACTCTTTTACGGTATGTGGCGCCATAAATAGCCCTTGATAAAAATATTGATAGCCGTAAGCATAAGAGCCAACTTCCATACCTATAGATGGTGAAGTAAGCCTACCTTCAACCATATTTATATATTTTTCCTTACCCGCGATATAACCGCCCGTAGGAGCAATTCCGCCACCTGGGTTTTTAATTAGTGAACCGCAAATAATATCCGCACCAACGTCGGTTGGTTCTTTAGTTTCAACAAACTCGCCATAACAGTTATCAACGAAAATGCAACCATCATATCCAACCGCGCGCACTTTGGCAATAAACTTTTCAATATCTTGAACGCTAAGCGAATCGCGCCATTCGTACCCGCGCGACCTTTGAACGTATAGCATTGCAACTTTTTGTTTGGATATGGTTTTAACAACCTTTTTAATATCAATCCTACCCTTTAACATAGGTAAGCTTTTGTAAATCACGCCAAAATCTTTAAGCGAGCCTATTTTATCACCGCAAATAACGTCGTGCAAGGTATCGTATGGCTCACCCGTTACCGAAAGCATAATATCGCCAGGTCGTAAAACACCAAAAAGACCAAGCGTTAAAGCATGAGTTCCTGAAACGATATTAGGCGAAACGATTGCCTTTTCCGCACCAAAGGCTTGTGCGTAAACCTTACACAAAGTATCGCGACCTTCGTCACCGTAACCATAGCCGGTTGTACCAACGAAATGTCTTAATGCAATTTTATTATCCCAAAAAGCTTTTAATACCTTTTCTTGGTTATACAATGCGATACCTTCGGCTTTTTTAAAGGCGTTAGCGCATTTTTTTTCACTTAAGCAAATTATTTGTTCACTATTCATAATTTTTAAACTATTCTTTTAAACCACTTTTCAATTTCTACTTTAGTAATCTTTACTGCGATAGGTCTGCCGTGTGGACAGCGAAGCCCTAAATTACCGTTAAGCTTTGCCATCAATGCGTCGATATCGGCATTTGTAAGTTTATCGCCTGCCTTTATAGCGTGTTTGCACGCTTTTTGCATTAGTTTTTCACGTACAGCAAGCGGAATACTTTCACGCTTGAATTCATTATCGTATAAAATATCGTAAAAGAATTCTCTTAAATTCATATCCGATAAAGAACAAGGAACGGCGAATACCTTAAAGCTATAATCGCCAACGTTACAAATATCAAGCCCTAACTCTCTAAAATACTCAAGGCGAGAATAAATCAAATCAAACTCATCACCCGAAGCGTTAAATACGTAAGGTATTAAAAGTGGTTGAGATTCCAATCTTCCCTTGCCTGCCTTTTCACAAAGTTCATCGTATAAAAGACGCTCGTGCGCAGCGTGTTGGTCGATTAAATAAATATCACTACCGCGCTCGAAAATAAGATAAGTTGAAAACACTTGACCAATGTATTGCATATTTGGTTCAACTTCAATCTCCTCTTGTTTTAAAACCAAATCTTTAAGTAACTTTTCCCTTTCAAGTTTTTCAATATATTTCTTATTTTCGGCAAAAACGTCAACCCCGTCTTCTTGATCGCGTTGCATTTCGCCAAAATAACCGCTATCGCGAACGGTAATGGTATTTTTTGCAAAATCCCCGTAAGTTGATTTATCATTGCCTGAAAAATCAAAACCCATACTTGAACTGTCTTTATTATCATCTGCAAAAACATCGATATAGTTAGGTTTTTGCTCCTTTTTTTTATCCAAATTTGGAAGCGCGCTATCTCTAAAGCCACCGCTTTCATTCACAGCCAAACCAAAAGATTTTTGGCTATCCTTAACCGAAACACCGCCTTCTTCTTTTATAATTTCAAGCGCGCCCGAAGTTCCGTCAAGCACTTTAGAAATAGTTGAATAAACTGCAGAATAAACTATTTGATTGTTTGAAAATCTAACTTCTGCCTTTCTTGGATGTACGTTTACGTCAACAGCTTCGCCGGGTATTTCAAGATTGATAACGTAAAAAGGATACTGCCTTTTCATTAGATATCCGCCGTAAGCATTAGAAACAGCCGAACTTACCGTACTATCAACAACGTATCTTCCGTTTACAATAAGAGTTTGATAGTTTCTGTTAGGCTTTGTAAAGTTTAGTTTGCCAACAAATCCGCTTACCTTTATGCCATTTTTAACACCTTCGATAGTAAAACAATTTTCAACAGTTTTATTTCCGTAAACACATGAAATACACTCTTTAAGTCCGCCACCAAAGGTTTCAAGTAGGGTTTTTCCATCGGCAATAAGCGTAAAAGAAAGCTCTGGGCGAGATAGCGCAACTTTGGTTAAAATAGCCAAAACTTCACCTTCTTCCGACTTTACGCTTTTTAAAAACTTTTCGCGCGCGGGAGTGTTAAAAAATAGCTCGTTAACACTAACCGTAGTTCCGTTTAAAGTGGGATATTCGTAAATTTTAGAAAGTTCGCCACCTTCACAGTTTATCGCGTAACCCATTGACGCGTCGGCAGTTTTTGAAGCGATAACCGCCTTACTAACCGCCCCAATACTTGCAAGCGCTTCGCCACGAAAACCCAGCGTTAAAATATTATCAAGGTCTTCAGCCTTAATAATTTTACTCGTAGCGTGTGGTAAAAAAGCTTTTTCAAGTTGGTCGGCTTGAATACCAGAGCCGTTATCCTTTACCGAAATTGCAGATAACCCACCCCTTTCAATACTAACGAAAATTTCAGTTGCTCCCGCATCGATTGCATTTTCAACAAGTTCTTTAACAACTGATGATGGGCGCTCAACAACCTCACCTGCGGATATTCGATTATATACCTTTTTGTCAAGTAAATTTATAACTGCCATAATTTTCCTAAAATATATGATTATTTTTGTATTTTTTCCTTTAAATCAACAAGAAGCGATAAAGCTTGAACAGGGGTTAAATTGTTAACGTCAACGTCTAAAATTATACGTTCAACTTCACTATTATAATTTTGCTCAGCTATAACTTCTTCGCTTTGAATTTTAACTTGCTTTTTAGCCGTATCGTTCTTTTCAAGGTTTTTAAGTATTACCTTTGCACGTTCTGTAACTTCAACGGGAACGCCTGCAAGCGAAGCAACTTCTATACCAAAGCTCTTATTTGCGCTACCGCGCATAATACGGCGTAAAAACATAATCTTACCGTCAATTTCTCTAACGGTGATTTTATAGTTTTTAACCCCATCAACTACGCCTTCAAGTTCCGATAGCTCGTGGTAGTGTGTTGCAAAAAGAGTTTTTGCTTTAACTTTTTTACATAGATATTCCACAACCGACCAAGCGATACCTAAACCGTCGTAAGTGCTCGTACCCCTACCAACTTCGTCAAGTATAATCAAACTATCTTTGGTTGCAGTTCGTAAAATTAAAGCAACTTCACTCATTTCAACCATAAACGTACTTTGGTCGAAAAGCAAGTTATCACTTGCGCCTACCCTTGTAAACACTCTATCCGTTATAGGGATTATCGCACTCTTTGCCGGCACGAACGAACCGATATGCGCCATAATAGTAATTAAGGCAACTTGACGCATATAGGTGCTTTTACCCGCCATATTTGGTCCAGTTATTATCATCATCGAATTGTCGCCGTTATCCAAATAACTATCGTTAGGAACAAACTGCCCGCTAACCGATTCAACTACGGGATGACGACCGCCAACTATATCTAACGCCCTATTCGATTCAACTATTTCTGGGCGACAGTAATTCTTCTTTTTAGCTAAAAAGGCAAGTGAACAAATACAGTCGAGAATAGAAATAGCCCTTGCTATTTGCTTTAATACAGATAGGCGTTCTAACAAATATTCTTTTAATTTTGCATATATGCCGTTTTCAATTTTTAAAGCCTTTTCGTTTGCAGATAAAATTTCTTCTTCAAAAAGTTTAAGTTCTTCGGTAATATAACGCTCCGAGCCTGTTAGCGTTTGTTTTCTTATATAATCGTAAGGAACTTTATCCTTAAACGAGTTGGTTATTTCGATATAGTAACCAAATACTTTATTGTAAGATATTTTTAAGTTTTTAATGCCCGTACGCTCGCGCTCACGCAAAGTCATATCATCAAGATAAGCCTTACCGTTATCACGAATATTCCTTAGCCTATCAAGTTCTTCGTCAAACCCTTCGCGAACAAAACCGCCCTCTTTAGTAGATACCGGCGGATTATCTTTAATCGCGCTTTTCAAAAGTTTTGCCGTTTCGCTCATATCCACTATATTTGCGTTTACGTCGCGTAAAACCTTTGATGATAAACCCGAAAGTTTAAATTTTATTTCAGGTATAACTTCAAGCGAAACCCTTAAATTCTCCATATCGCGCGGAGTTATAATATCGTTTGAAAGCTTTCCTGCAATTCTTTCAATATCCTTAATATCGCTAAGAGCTTCACGTATTGAGTTGTTTAAAACAAGATTTTTACATATCTCTTCAACGCCGTCGAGTCTATAATTTATGCGTTCGATATTGCGTAGTGGCGCGCTAACCATATTTCTCATAAAGCGCGCACCCATCGCTGTACACGTTTGGTCTAAAACGTATAATAGAGAGCCGTAAACTTTACCGTTATGAGTTGAAGATAAAATCTCCAAGTTACGCATACAGTTAGAGTCTAAAATCATAAACTCATCACTATTTTCAATTACAACCTGCTTTATATTTGCAAGCGCGTGTTTTTGCGTTTCTTTTAAGTATTCACAAAGCCCACCGCACGCACAAACCAAAAGTTCTTCATCATTTAAACCGATTGCGTTTAATGAATGAACTTTTAATTGTTCGAGTAAACGCAACTGCGCAGATTTAAACACAAAAGCATACGCTTTATACGCGTAAGGCTTTTTTAGTACGCCGTGTGTAAATATGGGCATATTAAAAATTAAATCGTAAGTGGCTTTATCGGTTATAATTTCAGAAGGGTCTATCCTTGTTAAAAGGTCTAAAAGTTTATCAACTTCGTCGGCTTTTGCGGTTTTAAAATCGCCCGTAGTTATATCCGCCCAAGAAATACCAAAACTCTTTGAATTGGTGCAAACAGCGCAAATATAGTTATTTATTTTTTCATCAATTTGACTATCGTCAGTCACCGTTCCGGAAGTAACTACGCGCACTACGTCGCGAGTTACCAATTCCTTTCCGTTTGGCTGAGATAACTGCTCGCAAATAGCAACCTTATACCCTGCAGAAACTAATTTCCCTATATAAAGTTCAGCCGCGTGAAAGGGAACGCCACACATAGGTGCGCGTTCTTCAAGCCCGCAATCGCGACCTGTAAGCGTTAAATCTAACACCTTTGAAACCTCAACGGCATCATCAAAAAACATTTCGTAAAAGTCGCCAAGGCGGTAAAATACTACACAATCTTTATATTCTTCTTTTACGCTTAGATAATGCTTCATCATATTAGATAAGCCATCTTTCTTACCCATAGTTTTTCCTTCCTACGTAAAATTCTATTTATAGTGAGTTAATCGCTTTATGGTTTGCTCTATATCATTTCACCGTAAATTGATATTCCCACCGTTTTGGTTACTTTTATTGTAACAAACTGCCCGATTTTGTTTTCGGTTGTTTCAAAATAGCCCATTCTACCATACTCGTCGCGCCCCATATACATTTGTTTTTTATCATCAAAGTCTTCACAAAGTAATGTAACGATTTTTCCTTCATAGGTTTTTGAATGCCTTGCAGTTCTATCATTTTGCTCAGCAACCATCTTCATAATTCGTTGTTTTGAAATCTCGCCGTCAATTTGGTCAACCCTTCTTGCTGCAGGAGTACCCTCACGCGGTGAATAAACGAACATAAACGCCGAAGCAAAATTCACTTTTTCCATAACTTCCATAGTTTGGTTGTAATCTTCATCAGTTTCACCTGGAAAACCTACCATAACGTCGGTTGTAATAGCGCAATCCGGCATATACTTTCTAATTAGTTCAACTTTCGCTTCGTAGTCTTCACGACTATACTTACGGTTCATTTCTTTTAAAACCTTGGTACTACCCGATTGAAGTGGTAAGTGTATTGAATGACAACAGTTTTTATTATTTGCCACTGCTTGAACTAATCTTTCAGTTAAATCCTTTGGGTGGCTTGACATAAATCTTAAACGATAATCGCCCTTAACATTTTCACCGATGGCGTTTATAAGGTCGGCAAAATCGCCGTACCCCTCCTGCCCCTTAGCGTCGTTACCGTAAGAGTTAACGTTTTGACCAAGTAGAGTTATTTCCTTATAACCGTCGTTGACAAGAGACTTAACTTCGTTAACAACGTCGTCAATTTTTCTTGAGCGCTCACGTCCACGCACGTAAGGAACTATACAATAGGTGCAAAAATTATTACAACCGTAAATTATGTTTACCCATGCGTTAGGATAACTATCCCTTTTCATAGGAATACATTCGCGCTCACTATTTACTTCAGTAATTTCGATAAGCGTTTTCTTTCTATTTTCTTTTTCCTTTAACAAACGCTCAAAATCGCATAGGTTATGCGTGCCGAATATAATATCGACGAATGGGAAGGTTTTGTGCAATTTTTCAGCAGCGCCCGATTGTTGAGTCATACATCCGCCAACTGCAACTATCACCTCGCGATTTGCCATTTTGTATGGCTTTAACGCGCCTAAATGCCCGTAAACCTTTTGCTCGGCATTTTCTCGTATGCAACAGGTAACGTAAATTATAAGCGACGCACTTTCTGGCTCTTGAGTTTTTTGGTAGCCCATTTTTTCAAGCATGCCCGCTAATTTCTCGGCTTCGTGCAAATTCATTTGACAGCCGTAAACTTGTATAAAATATTTCTTTTCCATAACGAGTAAATTATACTAAAATTTAAGCAAAATTTCAAGAAAATTTAGCCGTATAATTATAAAAAATATAAATATAATAAATATTAACTATGAAAAAGATTATTTTGAGCTTATTCTTGGCTGTTTTTTGCATAATAACGGCATTTATATTCATTCTTTTTGGCTATTTATATTTTCCAACCAGTCAACCATTCGACCGTACTAAACTTGAGAAAAACAACTATTCAATTACCTTTTACGACGCTAAAAATCAACAAATAAATTTTGCTACCAACTACTCAGGCTCGAAAGTAGGCATTGAAGAACTGCCCGACTATTTAAAAAAGGCTTTTATTGCAGTTGAAGATAAGCGTTTTTATTCGCACCACGGCGTTGACTACCGCGGAATTTTGCGTGCGATTAAAAACAACTTTTCAAGCGGTGGAGTAAAAGAAGGTGGCTCGACTATAACTCAACAGCTTATAAAAAACACACATCTTACAAGTGAAAGAACTATACAAAGAAAGATTAAAGAAATCAAGCTTTCCATAGCGCTGGAGCGTGAATATTCAAAGGATGAAATTCTTGAATTTTATCTTAACGGAGTGTATTTTGGCGAAGGCGCTTACGGAATACAGTGCGCGGCGCAAAAATATTTCGGTGTTGAAGCAAGCAAACTTTCGCTTGCCCAAGCTTGCGCTTTAGTGGCAACGGTAAAAGCACCAAGCGTTTATAACCCCAAAGAACCTAAATGTGAAGAACGCAAAAATTTAGTGCTAAAGCTTATGTACGAACAAGGGTATTTAAATAAAGAGCAATATAAAAAGGGAGTTGATGAAAAAATTATTACGGTTGAACCGCAAAAAGATTACTATCTTCGCGGTGCTCTTCAAGAAGTTTATGAACTTTTAAATCTTTCGCCATATCAAGATCAAAAAATTGAAGTATATACTTATTATGATTCATATGCACAATCGAGCATAGAAAATACATTGCCCGAATTTAACCAAAGCGCGATAATAATGGGTAAAAGCGGAGAAATTAAAGGTTATAAAATGCCACAAGGAAATCACGAACGCCCTATTGGCTCAACTATAAAACCACTACTTGTTTACGCACCTGCTATCGATTTGGGCGAAATTCATTTAATGAGTAAAATACTTGACGAAAAATGCTCGTTTGGTGATTACACACCAAAAAATTATGGAGACAAATATTACGGATACGTTTCAGCAAAAGATGCGCTAAGTTTGAGTTTGAACGTGCCCGCAATTAAAATTTTAGATAGTATTGGAACACAAAAAGCCCGCCTATACGCCCGTAAAGTGGGCATTCGCATTAATGAAGACGGTCTTAATATCGCGCTTGGTAGTTATAACGGTGGTGTAAAATTAACAACCTTATGCTCGGCGTATAGCGTATTTTTAAACGGCGGAGACCACCTTAAATCTACGTTTATACGAGAAATTAAAAAGGGTGGAAAAATCGTTTATACTCACAAAGTAGAAGGCGAAAAAGTATATAAAAGCGGAACGTGCGAGCTAATAAATCAAGCGCTTAGCGAGTGCGCTAAAACAGGTTCTGCAAAAGCAATAGGAGCGCGCCACTACGAAGTTTGCGCTAAAACGGGAACGGTTGGAAAAGAAAATGGAAATAGCGATGCATATACCGTATGTTATACTGCAACCGACGTTATTGCTCTGCGTTTTACCGAAACCGACAAAACACTTGATAATAGCGTAACGGGTGGTTTAGTTGCAAAATATGCAGGTGAAATTTTAAATGAACTTTATAAAAATTTTACGCCCGAAAACTTTAAACCGTCGGGTGAAGTAAGCGTTATACAGGCTTGTTTGCCCTCTTATGAAGACGGCAAAATTATGATAGCTCACCCAAATCAACCAAGCAGATACACCTTTGATTGTCCAATACTAACAAGCGAAAAAGATAAAATTTTACAAAGCGATTTTTTTACGCCTACAACTATATGCGAAATTTATATTAAAAACTTTAGCGCAAAAATAAAAAGCACAAAAAAAGATTACGTTTATTTAGAAATATGGCGAAAAAAGGATAACGAACAATTCCTTTTGGTTTACGACGGCAACTTAGAAGATTTTTTAGATAATAACCTTTTAGATGGAAATTACGTTTATCGTGTTTGTCCATACGTTTTTGACAAGGATTTTAATAAAGTATATTGTGAGAATATTGATTTGCAAAAAATTAAAATAAATCGCGACGACGATATTAAAAATAAAGACTGGTGGGATATTGATTAAATGCAAAAGTGCGCATATAGGTTGATTAACAGCACTTAAGAACTTTAAAATAAATTAGTTTTATATAAAAAAGGCAAGCAAAAAAACTCTGCTTGCCTTAATGTTTTTATTAAACTTTTTAATGATGACGTTATTAAATAAAGCTACTAATTAAAACGCCCAATTACCATTTCTAAATAATGCGATTACCTTACCATCTTTATCAACGCCATCGATTTCTAAATCGCTTGAGCCAATCATAAAGTCAACGTGAATTGATGAATCGTTAATGCCTTTTGCTTTACATTCTGCAAAGCTCATGTTTTCAAAACCACGTAACGTATTGTTAAATCCACGACCTAATGCAAAGTGGCAACAGCAGTTTTCATCAAATAAAGTATTATAAAATAATATACCAGTTTTATTGATAGGTGAATCGAAAGGAACTAAAGCGCATTCGCCAAGTTTTCTTGCACCTTCATCCATATTTACAATCTTATCAAGTAAGTGCGCGTTCTTTTCAGCGCCCGTTTCAACAACCTTACCATTTTCAAAACGAACGAAGAAATTATCAATTAACTCACCTTGATAAGTTAAAGGTTTAGTAGAATAAACAATACCGTCAACGTCGCCTTGCATTGGTGAAGTAAACACTTCTTCAGTAGGAATATTAGGGTTAAAATAAACACCTGAAAGTGTATTTTCACCACCGCCAAGGAATAAACCGTCGTCAATTAAGCCAACGCGTAGGTTTGTTCCGTTTGATGAACGGTATCTAAGTTCTTTTAACCCTAATGAATTTAAATAGTTGCAACGGTCGAGCAAACGCTTATTGTGTTCGTTCCAAGCCACAACAGGGTCTTCATCAACGCGAGAAGTAAACAAAATAGCTTCCCACAACTTTTCAACTGCAAGTGATGCACGAACACCTGGAAAAATCTTTTGAGCCCATTTTTTTGTTGGAACAGCAGCAATCACCCATTGATACTTATCACTCATGCTATCGGTTAAAGGCTTAGTAACCTTCATAGTTGCAATACGAGATTGCATAACCTTATTTTGATCAACACCCTTCATAGCGTCTGGATCGTCACCGCCAAGATGAATTAAAACGGGTAAAGCTTCTGCTCTGTATTTTAATTTTTCAAGTTCCCAGTTTTTAATTTCGCTAAGAGTTTTTAAACTTCTTTTTTTATAGTGAAGTTTTGAAAGTGGCGAATAACGCCATTCAACGGTAACTTCTTTAGCACCTAACTTATAACATTCTTCGCTAACCATTAAAGCGAATTCTGGGGTTTCAACGGTTGAACGAATTATAACTTCTTGTCCCTTTTGAACGTTTGCGCCCACCTTTGCAATTAAATGAGCATACTTTCTTAATCTTGTTTTATTCATTTTACACCTTCTTGTTTTTATATTTTAGCCCGATAAACATACGTTAATCGCCTTATAGGGCTACTTTTGGGCTTTTATACACTCTTCGATAATAACCGAATAAATGTGTTTTACAGCCTCTTTTTCGCTTTCATCTTGAAAGTTTTTAGTAACGTTTTCAAGCACTTTAAGTTCTCTTTTCTCATCTTTTACGACTAAGCCATATTGCTTTTTAAATTGCCCAATTTGCTTAACACATTCAAAACGCTTTTGTAAAAGCAAACTAATTTGGCTATCTATACAATCAATTTGTTCTCTTAAATTTTCTTTACTATTATCCATAAAAATTTTTACTTAAATTAAGATTATAAGCATTTATTTTGAAAAAATACCGCGCTAAAAAACGATTAAGTATTTTAGCGCGGTAACAAAATTAAACGTTGTTATATACAATAAGAAAAATCACTGAAATCGCAACAAAAACTAAGTCAACAACAAAAATATGGATTGGAAGCGGTTTATTTTTAGACCTTTTTTCTTCAACGTAATCACCATACGTTTGTCTATCTTTAAATTTAGTTTTTGACCAGTTATGAGTAACGAACAAGCTATGAAACAAATATGAAATAGCGTCGAACGCGCCCTTAGAGGCACAAAATACTAACGCGCCAGTACCAACGAACATAAAGCCTGTTAGGAAAAAAGCATCACACAATACTTTCATTATAAGTTTAGCGCCTTTTAGGGCGAAAATATTGTATGCAATAAGTATTATAAAGCAAATAGCGGTTGCTACAATGGCAGTAATTAAATAATTTTTAGTTTTTTGTTTCATTACTATTTAGTAAGTTCTTCTTTGTATTTTTTTTCTTCTGCATCGTTACAGTAAATAAAGTGACCTGGAACAACCTCACGCATAGATGGTTTATCAACCGAATAATCGTGCTCTGCTAAAGGATTATAAACGATTCTCTTTCTCTTCTTTTCATAAACAGGGTCTGGAAGAGGAATAGCAGAAAGCAATGATTTTGTATAAGGATGCATAGGGTGAGCGAACAATTCTTCTGAAGAAGCAAGTTCAACCATATTACCGAAATACATAACACCGATACGATCTGAGAAGTATTTAACAACTGAAAGGTCGTGCGCGATAAATAGAAGTGTTAAGCCCATTTTTTGACGAAGCTCGTTTAAAAGGTTAATAACTTGTGCTTGAATAGAAACGTCTAATGCCGAAACAGGTTCGTCGGCAATAATCATTTCGGGGTTCATAATAATAGCGCGAGCAACACCGATACGTTGACGTTGACCACCCGAGAATTCGTGTGGATAACGCGTAGCGTGTTCACGAACAAGGCCGATAAGTTCAAGCATTTCGTAAACTTTTTCTTCAATAACGTTCTTATCTCTTTCACCGTTAATAATTAAACCTTCGGCAATTATATCCTTAACCGTCATACGAGGGTCAAGAGAAGCGATAGGATCTTGGAAAATCATTTGAATTTGAGTAACGATTTTTGCTTTTTTAGCCTTTCTAAGGTCTGCCCTATACTTTTTATTAAGCTCTGCCTTTTCTTCTTCAGTTGAAGCTTCTGCTAAAAGTTTAGCATATTTTTCTTTTACTAAAGCAACTTGTTCTTTAGCGTATTCTTTATCGCAGTTATTGTGATCAAAGTTAGCGCTTGCAATTAGCTTTCTTTGTTCGGAAATAAATGCTTGTGCTTCAGCCTTAATAGCATCTTTTTTAGCAGTATATTCAGGGTCGTTTAAATCAAGAGCTTCGATTGCAGCGTTTGCTTCAATGCGTTTAGCTTTAATAGCGTCTTTATAAGAACGAGTACCCGCAACGATACGTTTACCTTTAAAGTAAACGTTACCGCTTGTAGCATTATAAAGCTTGATAATAGTTCTACCGGTAGTAGTTTTACCGCAACCCGATTCACCAACTAAGCCAAAAACTTCGCCTTTTTTAATTTCAAAAGAAACGTTATTAACAGCTTTAAGCTCCATTCGTCCCATTTTAAAGAATTGACAAAGGTTCTCGATTTTTAACAAAACTTCGTTATTATTAACTTCAGCCATCTAAAGAACCTCCTTTTGCTTTCATTCTTTCTATTCTTTCAGTAACAATCTTAGGTGGATCAACCTTTGGAGCATCTGGATGTAAAAGCCAAGTAGCAGCAGAGTGAGTTTCAGAAACTTCAAACATAGGTGGTTGCATTTCAAAATCTATCTTAAGTGCATACTTATTTCTTTCCGCGAAAGCATCACCTTTAGGTGGGTAAATCATATTAGGCGGAGTACCAGGAATAGCTTCAAGTTTTTCGTTAGTATCAAGGTCGGGCATCGAAGCAAGTAACGCCCAAGTGTATGGGTGACGTGGATCATAGAATACTTCTTCACTTGTACCGTATTCAACGATTTTACCTGCGTACATAACGGCAATACGGTCTGCCATATTAGCAACAACACCTAAGTCGTGCGTAATGAAGATAACCGAAAGTTGACGTTCAGCCTTTAGCTTGTTAATAAGCTCAAGAATTTGCGCTTGAATAGTAACGTCGAGCGCTGTTGTAGGTTCGTCGCAAATAAGAATATCGGGGTCGGCAGCAAGCGCGATAGCTATAACTATACGTTGTCTCATACCACCTGAAAATTCAAACGGATATTGTTTAAATCTCTTTCTTGGTTCAGGAATACCAACTTCTTCCATAAGCTTAATTGCTCTATGTTTAGCCATAGAAGGTGTTACTTTATGAACAACACCTGCAGCTTTTGACTTTAGATAGTCGATCATAGCAACCGTTTCTTCATCAAACTTAAAGCTTACCGATTGATCGATTGCAAGAAGGTAATTATCCTTTAATTTCTTAATAATTTTAATAATATTAGCCTTTGCAAAATCGTAATCGATAATTGAAGGTGGAGTAACTTGCCAATCAGGAGTTTCGCCCTTAGCAATAATCTTATCGTATTTCTTTTGAGCTTGTTCGTAAATTTTAGTTTGTTTTTTATTGTGAGCTTCCGCTCCAAAATAAGTTTTAACCGCGTTTTTAAGCGCAACGCCGAAAGTATAAGCAACGCTATCCTTCTTTAAAGCTAATCTATCAATAGAAGCTTCGGTTAGGTTAACAAGTTGTTTAACAGCGTTATTGCATTCTGTTTTATCTAAAACGTCTTTTTCAAAAACAGGTAAAACTTCATCGATTAAAGCAATAACTTGCTTTTTAAGTTCTAACGAGTTAAAGAATGAACGTTCAATACCTTGCTTAGCAAGCGCGATAAAATCAAGCATGAAATTATCATCTAAATACTTACGTAAAAATACGTTAAGTTCAGTGACAGACATTTCAGGAAGTTCTTTATCGCTAAACGTTAAATAGTAACCCATTGCAAAGAAGTTAGGTTGAACGTAATTAACTGCAGTTTGTAAAATTTCAAGCATTTCTTTAAGTTGAGCAATTACAACCGAGCAATCTTTACTTTCTTTAACCAACTTACTTTCTGCCTTAACAGAAACTAAAAGTTCTTTATAGCGTTCAGCGTCGCTATGAACAACGTAGCGAGAAACTGCCTTTTTAGCAGTTTGTAAGATTAATGCAACTCTATTATCAACAAGTTTTGGTAAAACTGCATTCTTTTCAAGCTCGAAAATTAAGTTCTTTAATTCTTCGATTGATTCGCTTGCAGCTTGATAAGCTACGTTATAAGCGCCTTCAAGTTGAAGATGCTTATATTCAAACTTATCAAAATCATCAACCTTTTTGCTAACAGCCTTTTCTTCATCGCTATTATTTGCAGTAGCTTCGATAATAAACTTTTCTAAAAGTTTAAGTTTTTTATTAAAGTCTTTACGGCTACTTTTTTGGCGTTGTTTGCCCTTTAATATCATTGCTTCGGTAAGTTGACGACCGATACGAACGATAGGGTTTAAGCTTGACATAGGATCTTGGAAGATCATTGCGATTTTATCGCCACGAATAGCGTGAAAATCTTCTTCCGTAATCTTTAATAAATCTTGACCATCGTAAATAACTTCACCGCCCTCGACAAGTGCGTTACCCGCTAAAATACCAAGTATAGTTTTTGAAGTAACCGATTTACCAGATCCCGATTCGCCAACGATTGCTAACGTTTCGCCCTTGTATAAATCGAAATTGATATCACGAACGGCTTGTACTTTACCGTTTTGAGTTTTAAAGGAGATTCGAAGATCTCTGACTTCTAATTTTTTATCCATTTATCAGCCCTCCTCTCCTCTTGTTGATGGGTTAAATGCGTCACGTAAACCATTACCAAATAGGTTAAACGCAATCATAAGTAGTGCAAAGTAAAGTGCAGGGAAAATCATTGAGTGTGGCGCAGTTGACATTGAGTTTTGACCTTGTTGCATAAGTACGCCAAGTGATGTACCCGTTACTTTACTAAGGTCGATAATACCAAGGTAAGTAAGCGTTGTTTCACTACCGATAACGCCAGGAATAACAAGCGCACAGCTTGTAATAATAGTACCAAGCGAGTTAGGGAATATGTGCTTAAACATAATACGCGTATCGCGAGCACCTAAAGTTCTTGAAGCAAGAACGTATTCTTGACCTTTAAAACGATAGAACTGCTTACGCGTTAAGCTTGCCATACCTATCCACCCCGTCATTATATATGCAAACAGGAATGATGGAACAGGCCCTACTTTTTGCGCTAAGTGTAATTGGAATAATGTAACAACAACCATTGTTGGAACGCCTGATAAAATATCTGAAATACGTTCCATAACCATATCTGTTGTTCCACCAAAGTAACCTTCGATAGAGCCGTAAATAATACCTAAGAACATATTGATACTTGCAACGATAACCGCAAAAATTAGCGAGAATCTTGCACCTTGACCAATAGCTTCAAATAAGCAGTATCCACCTTCGGTTGTACCGAAAATATACATTGGTTCGTGGCCATATAAGTATGTGTAATAGTTATAATAGTTAACTCTTACGTGAACGGCAGAGCCTTTAGCATAACTATAAATATAAGAACCATCATCACCTGCAACGCGTTTAAGTGGAACAGAGTTATCAACACCACTCTTATCTTTAGCAGTTGAATATGCAGGAACGTAGTCGTTAACGTCTTTAACACCGTCGCCGTTTACGTCTTTAAGTTGTGGAGTTCCTTTATTATCGGTAACCTTGTACCAGATATCAGCGTCGTCAATCTTTTTAATATCGTTTTTGTGAACGTATGGTAAAATAACTTGAATATTGTTTTCAATTGAATATTGTTGAATTTTATAAAATTCTTCAACAGTCATTGTTCTAAACTCAGCACCCTTTTCATAGTATGCGTTATTAGTTAAAGAATAATAATGTTCTTCCCTCTCTTGCCCACGATATATAACTTTTGTTGTTATGGTTTTATCTATTGAAATAACTGGATTTAAGCCCGTTTCTTTATAGATTGCCATATACTTGTTATAAGTAAAATCGTTAATACTATCACGTTTTGCGCCACCATCGAAAATACCAAGATTTTTTTCTGCAATGCTTTCAATAAAAGGTGGAGCTTCGTAAAAGAATACTTCAGTAATATTTTTATCTTGTAAAGTATATGGTGAAATTACTGGTGAAAAGATTGCAAATAAAACTAAGAAGATAATAATAAACGCGGCGATAACCGAAGATTTATTCTTTTTAAACCTGTAAAATGCATCCTTTAAAAAACCGCGTGCTTTAGTTTTTAACTTTTCGTCGTGTATGCGTTCACCATCGTTAGCAAAAACAAACAGGTTTTTAGGAATATTATTAAGTTTGTTATTAGTAGTATTGTTCATAATTATTTCCTCGAACCCATTCTTATTCTTGGATCAATAAATCCGTAAGATATATCAACGATAATACCTGCAGCTAAACCAATTGTCGTATAGAAAGAGGTTAATAGCATAAACATAGGATAGTCTCTACCATTGATTGAATTTAAGTATAAACCGCCAACGCCTGGAACAGCGAATATTTGCTCGATAATAAGCGAGCCACTCATAATACCGATAAACTCACCAAAAATTGCAGGCACAATAACTACCATACAGTTTTTAAGAGCGTGACGAACGGTTGCTTGAGCGCGTGTTAAGCCCTTAGTTCTTGCAAGTAGCATAAATTCGCTTGTTAAAACTTCTGAAAGTTCGGCTCTTGTTGTTCTTGTAAAGCCTGCAATAACACCAAAAGAAAGTGAAAGAACCGCAGGTAACATTGAAACAAACATATCCCATGTAAAGAAATCTGTTCCCTCTTTCATTTGAAATGGGAATATATCTAACTTATATGAGAAGAAGAACTGAATTAAAAAGGCGTAAACAAACGATGGTACCGAAATAACAACCATTGTTGAAGTTGAAATAGTATAGTCTAACCAGCTATTCTTTTTAAGCGCAGCAACTATACCAAAAATAATACCGATAGGAATACTTAATAAAATAGAATATAAGTTAACAATCGCCGTTGCGGGTAACTTTTCGATAAATATAGGCCATACTTTTTGACCTAAATATAACTTATCACTAACACCCCATTCCCATTTAAGGAAAATGTTTTTGTAAAATATTCCAAGCTGAACCAATAATGGCTTATTATAGCCCAACAATTCCCTTTGTAACTCAATTGCAGCGGTATGAGGATCCCCTTGAGGAAGTTTAACCGGTGGCAATAATCTTACAAGAATAAAACACATGCTTAATATTATTAGCAAAGTAAAAAACATTAGCACAATTCTTTGCAATACGTATTTTAGCATAAAAACCTCCAAATTTGTTTTAACCTAAATTCTAAAAAACTAAAATTCACGTTAAAACAAACCATTAAATATTTTTGTTAGGCATTATTTCAATTAGTGATAATTTTAATGCCCTTTTTTAAAAAAATATAACCGATATTTTTTTCTTAATACACAATACATTACCGAGGCTAAGCCTCGGTAATGTACCATATAATTAATGTTAACTTAGATTATCAGTTAAAAACTAAATCTTAGTATTGAAGTGTACCGCCTTGAGAAGCAACGTAATCAGCCCAAGCCTTATCGTCGTAGTTATACTTTAAGTAAGTAATACCACCACGGCCCATAACTGGGTTGTATTCTTCAACTACGTAGTAAACTTGCTTAGAAAGAAGTGCAAGTGAACCATCTTGTAACATAGGAATGTAGTCGTAAGTGTTAAGAACTGTAACTTCGA
The DNA here is from genome assembly GCA_017522945.1 of Clostridia bacterium. Lineage (GTDB taxonomy): Bacteria > Bacillota > Clostridia > Christensenellales > Borkfalkiaceae > HGM11416. Next base: position 91,273 of record JAFWXT010000001.1, on the reverse strand, counting down.
TAGCAGATAAGATATCAAGTCTTGTATTAACGTCAGCAGAAGCTTCACCAAAGTTGAATGTACCAGCGTCAGTAGTAACTTCAGTGCCGTTTAATGCATCTGACCATTGTTTTAAAGTCATAGTAACTGCTTCTTTTTCAGCGCCCTTAGTAGGAGCAACTTCAATTGTAAGTTCTACTTTAGTAGCGTCAAACCATTTAGCGTCGTAAGCCTTTGCTGGGTTAACGTATAAATCAGATAAGCTGAATGGGTTAAGAGCTGAACCAGACCAACCACCTAAAACTGTATCAGACATACCTTCACGGATCTTATCAGACCAAGCATCACCGTATGGAGCAGATTCATAGAATGAAATCTTACCTTCGAATGGAGTACCTTCTAAAACTTTTGAAAGTTCAAGATTTAGGTATTCTAAAGTCTTAGTGATGAATGAAGAAGTAGCTGAAGAAGCGTATTCGATTTCGATAGTTTGGTCACACTTACCGTCGTTATTAGCGTCAGTAATGTAGCCTTTTTCAAGAGCTTCTTCAAATGCTTCAGTAAATAATTCTTTAGCCTTAGCAGGATCGTAACCAGTGATTGAATCAACAGCTTCGTCAAGAGAATCGTATTTAGAAACGTCAACGCTATAGAATTCGCAAAGTGCTTTCTTAGCTTGATCAGTATCACGATATCTTAAACCGTTTTCTGGGTCGTAAAGGTAAGCTTCACCAATTAAGCCGTAACCACCTGAACGAGATGGAGAGATTGTAGAAGCGAATTTTTCTCTATCGTAAACAAGAGCAACTGCTTTTCTGAAAGTAGTTAAAGTCATTGTTTCTAAGTCGTATTGAGCTTGATCAAAGTCTTCAGCAGATTCACGTTCACGGATAGCTTCAAGGTGACCGTTGAAGATGAAGAAGAAGATAGTTTCAGATGGAGTAGCGTAAGCGTATTCTGAACCACGAAGTGAATCGTAGTCTTCAGATTGTAAGCCGTAACCCATTAATAAGCCTTTCATGAACATCATCTTTCTAGTAGTTGCTTCAGCAACAACACGTGTTTCGATAACGTCAGTCATGTACATATCATAAGTTTCGCCATCAACAGGGTCAACGTATTCGTGTTTACCATCGGTGTAACCCCACCAATTTTCGTTTCTTTCAAAACGCATGAATTTATCTTTTTGGTATTTAACTAGTTTGTAAGGACCATAGCTGTAAGAAGTTTCTACGCTTGTGCCGTAGGTGCTTGAGTATGCGTTAGTACCTTCGATTGGTGTTAAAGATGCTCTGTAAGCTTCAACGTCAACAACCCAGCTACCGCTTAAGTTATAAAGTAGGTTGAAACCAGCAAGTTGTTTTTCTAATACAAGAACTAAAGTGTAATCGTCTTTAGCATAAAGACCTACACCATCTGACCATTTATAACCAAAATGTTCGTTATCAATTTTAACTGCACAGTAAGCATCATAACCACCACCGACATCTAAGTATCCACTGTAAGCACCATAGATCATAGCAGCTGAAACCCAATCACCACTTTCACCTTCTGCAACAGCAAGGTCTCTATATAAAGTAGTATCGGTTACAGGAACCCATTGTGGACATTCGTTGCCGCTTTCATCAACACAACCTTCTAAGCCCCAGAAATTCCACATATCAACACAAAGAACTGCGCCAGCAGCTAAAGCTTCTGCGTTATTCTTGTAACCAGCAGCAGTAACACTTTCGTAAACTGTTGCAGTGTTAGCATTGTAAACCTTAGATGCGTTAGCGATAACGAAATCACCAGAGAAATAGTCAGGACCACGATAGTTAGCTAAAGCAGGGTCTAACATTAACTTCATTGATTCTACCCATGTAGTAGCGTTGATAAGTTTACCAGTATGGAATTTAACTGCAGGGTTAAGAGCGATTTCATAAGCATAACCTTCAGTTGCTCCTTCAGGAATACCGTACTTATTTTCTGTATCAGCAGTTTTTACAGCTTCAGTTACGTCAACTGGCATTTCAGCAGCCATTTCAGGAACGATTTCGTAACCACTAAAATCATCATTAAAGAAGAATGAATACAAACCGCTAGACATGAAATCAAGTGGGTATGCTTGATCTGTAGTTTGGTAAGTTAATCTGTTCCAAGAGCTTGAAAGCATAGAAACTGAATCTTGATAAGTGTAAACACCTTCTTCAGGTTCAGAGTACTCAGGTAAATCAGGTAATTGATCCTCAGATGAACTTGAACTTGATGAATCGTCTGAACTCGATGAATCACCAGTAGTTGGTTGATCAACAGAAGTTGAATCAGAAGTTGAGCTTGATGGTTTCTTGCCTTGGCAACCAAAGAAACAAGAAGCAGCTAAAACAACTGTCAACAATAAAGTGATAAGTTTCTTCATTTTTTTACCTCCAAAAAATTAAAAAAAATTTTTTAAACTATTTTTATTTGCCTTATAAAGGCTTTAAACTACTTTTATGCAAGCTTTTTAGCATATATTCAACGATTTTTTGCATTTTTATGCATAAATTTGCATAAATATTCGTTCTTTATACACTCAAAATTTGCCGTTCAAGTAATTGTATGCATCGATTATACCAAAAACGCCCATTAATGTCAAACAAAATAATTGCATTTTATCATTTTTTTTATAATTTTGCAATATTTTTCAATCACTATTACTTATAGCACCTATAAATCTAATTTAAGTGTGTTATAAGTATTCGCTTTTTGCATATTTTTGCAAAAAAATGTTCGCGAAATAAATACAACTTTTTAATTTGTACGCGTAGCGCGGAATTTATGAATATTCTACTTAAAGTCAATTTAAAGTAGGTTTAAAGTTAAATTCCAACATATTGGCGTTTTTTGTTTTACAACCACAATATTTTGTGATTTTAGGCTATTTTTACCCTTCTGCTACAATATTTTGTTTTTTTATATTAAACTTCATTTTTACTTATTGTCATCCTGAGCGGAGCAAACGCGCAGTCGAAGGATCTCAAATAACCAAAACGAGATGTTTCAACTTTCGCGTGGGCATAACGAAATTAACGCGCAAGGTATCGCAAGCCTTCTTCTGGGAGGAAGGGGGACCGCTTTAGCGGTGGAAGGAGAAAGCAAAAAAACAGCTATATATTAATAAGTTGCTTTTATATACTCCCTCAGTCGCATACGCGCCAGCTCCCTCATAGAAGGAGCCTTAGTTGCATTTTATCAAGCAAGACGTTTCAACTTTCGCTACATAACGTTAATAAATAAAATCTTTTAACTATTACGCGCGCGACATATATATTATATATAAGAGTATAATTTTTATACTTAATAACTAAAATTACCAAAAAAAACCTAAAAAGTATTGAAAATTAGTAAAAAGTTTGTTATACTATTATTACAAAATACCAACAAACAAACGGAAAAGATAAATTATGAGTAAAAAATCAAATGCCTTAACCAAAATATTTAAAGTAGTTGGAATAACCATTCTTACGCTAATTTTATTAGTTGGCGGATACGCATCTTATTTTGCAATTTCGTTTAACCGAATTCAAGATAATCTACCCTTATCTCCAAGCGGTGGCGCGTTAGAAAAAACCGTTGACGTTAATAAAAATTATTCAATGTTTGGTTGGAACATCGGTTTCGGTGCTTACAGCGCAGACTATTCATTCTTTATGGATGGTGGAAAGGAATCTCGTGGGCGCTCAAAGGAAGCCGTTCTTCAAAACCTTGAAGGAATTAATCAAACACTTAAACGCGCCGAACAAAAACTTGCAAGTAACACCACCTTTGATTTTATTTGTTTTCAAGAAGTTGACTTTGATAGCACAAGAAGTTATAAAATTGACCAGCGCGAAGTTTTACTTTCTTCCCTTAGTGGATATTCAAACGTTTTTGCTCAAAATTATAACTCGCCTTATATTTTATATCCTTTTAATAGTCCACATGGAGCAAACAAGGCGGGGCTACTCACTATTTCAAAGTTTGATATTACTTCTTCAATACGCAAACAATTACCTATTGAAAATAGTCTTTATAAATTCTTCGACCTTGACCGTTGTTATTCAAAATCACGCATAAAGGTTGAAAACGGGCGCGATTTAGTTATTATAAATTTTCATCTTTCTGCCTATACTTCAGACGGGAACGTAGCTACCGAACAACTTAAACTTTTACTTCAAGATTGCAAAGCCGAATACGAATTAGGCAACTACGTTGTTTGCACGGGCGATTTTAATAAGGATTTATTCGACCAAACTTCTGCCCAAGTTTTCGGTATTAAAAACGACGAGTTTAACTGGGCAAAAACAATTCCTGCCGAAATTTTTGAAGGTACGCATATGAACAAAGTTGTTCCAAAAGGCGAAGAACAACATCACCCCGTTCCAACCTGCCGTAACGCAAACACCGCTTACCAAGTTGGGCAACCCGTTTACACAGTTGATGGTTTTTTAGTTTCGGATAACGTTGAAGATATTGCTTCATACGCGCTTGATGAACAATTTGCTTTTTCCGACCACAACCCTATTACTTTAACCTTCAAACTAATGGCGTAATTAAATAAACGAATAAAAAACCACCGTTTTTTAAGCGGTGGTTTTTTGTTAAAAGTATTTTTAATCGCCTTATAGGCGACTTTTTACTATTTTTAATATTATTTTTATCCTTTTTATGTCAAAGGATCTCTTTTATTGTCATCCTGAGTGAAACTTTAGCGCAGTCGAAGGATCTAAAGATATGTTTCGACTTACGCGTGAGCATAACGAAATTAACGCGCAAGGTATGGCAAGCCTTCTTCTGGGAGGAAGGGGGACCGCTTTAGCGGTGGAAGGAGAAAGCAAAAAAACAGCTATATATTAATAAGTTGCTTTTATATACTCCCTCAGTCGCATACGCGCCAGCTCCCTCATAGAAGGAGCCGTAGTTGCATTTTATCAAGCAAGACGTTTCAATTTGCGCGTGGGCATGATAGCATGAGACCTTTCGACTATCGCTCAAGGTGACAGTTTTTATATTTAGTATAACTGTTTATTGTCATCCTGAGCGAGCGAACGCGCAGTCGAAGGATCTCAAATAACTCAAACAAAATTTTCCACAAATAAAAACTGCGCTGTACCAAAAACAGCGCAGTTTTATTTATTTTAGTATTTTTCGCGTTTAACGTAAGAAGTATGTAAAACTTCGTGAGCCTTATGACTACCTGGTTTACCAAAGTATTCTTTATATAAAGTATCAACAACTGTATTTTCGTGGCTCTTTCTTACCTTGCTATTAGCGTCGATTTCATAAAGAACTTTTGCACGAAGAGCGCGAATATCAGTATTTCTACGAACGAATGAAGATTGAATTGGTTGACCGCCACCGTTTACGCAACCGCCTGGGCAACCCATAATTTCAATAAATTGATATTTACAAGTTCCGTTTTTAATTTGTTCACAAATAGCTCTTGCATTTTCAAGACCACTTGCTACAGCAACGCTAACTTCTAAATCGCCAACCTTATAGGTTGCTTCCTTAATTCCTTGAGTACCGCGAACTGCTTCAAATTCAACGCTATCAAGTTTTTCGCCAGTGATTACTTCAACTGCAGTTCTTAAAGCAGCTTCCATAACGCCACCGGTTGCACCAAAGATAACGCCAGCGCCCGTATATTCGCCAAGTGGAGCGTCGAATTCGCCATCTGGAAGTTGATTAAAGATAACGCCGTTTGCCTTAATCATCTTAGCAAGTTCTCTTGTTGTTAAAACTGCATCAACGTCTTGAACACCTGCAGCTGCTTGGTCTGCCCTATTCTTTTCAAACTTTTTAGCAACGCAAGGCATTACGCTTACAACGTAAATATCTTTAGGATCAATGCCCATTTTTTCAGCATAATAAGTTTTTACGCAAGCACCAAACATTTGTTGTGGTGATTTGCATGATGAAATATTAGGAATTAGTTCTGGATAATAATATTCCATAAATCTAATCCAACCTGGTGAACAGCTTGTAATAAGTGGTAAATGTTCGCCTGCTTGTACTCTTTCAATAAATTCGTGCGATTCTTCTAAAATAGTTAAATCGGCAGTAAAGTTAACGTCAAAAATCTTGTCAAACCCTAATAAACGTAATGAAGAAACCATTTTGCCTTCAACGTTAGTTCCAATAGGATAACCAAATTCTTCGCCAAGAGCTGCGCGAACTGCAGGAGCAGTACCAACGATAACGGTTTTGCTTGGGTCGGCAAGTGCTGCGCGAACGTTATCGATTTCGCTCTTTTCAGTTAACGCGCCTGTAGGACAAACGTTAATACATTGACCGCAAGCTGCACAAGATGTTTCAGCAAGGTCGGCATCAAAAGCACAACCGATTGAAGTGTTAAAACCACGATTCATAGTGCCGATAACCGCTACGTGTTGAATTGATTTACAAGTTGCAACACATCTTCTGCAAAGTACGCATTTACTGTTATCACGAACTAAATAATCGGTTGAAATATCAATTTCAGAAGGGGTTTGTTCGCCAGCGTAAGCATTCAAATCACAACCGTATTCATAAGAAAGTGCTTGTAATTCACAGTTCATGTTTCTATCGCATGATAAACATGACTTATTGTGGTTAGATAAAATCAACTCAATAGTAGTTTTTCTTGCTTTACGAACTGCAGGAGTATCGGTAAATACTTCCATACCTTCGTTAACTGGATATACGCAAGCAGCAACTAAGCTTCTTGCACCCTTAACTTCAACAACACAAACACGGCAAGCACCGATTTCGTTGATTTCTTTCATATAGCAAAGCGTAGGAATTTTAATACCTATTTGCTTTGCAGCTTCTAATATAGTAGTTCCCGCTTCAACACTTACGGGAATATTGTTTATTTTAAGATTAATCATAACTTCTCACCTCATTAAACTTTACGTATTGCTTTAATCTTTTGACAAGCTTCCATACAAGCACCGCATTTTACGCACTTTTCAACGTTAATACGCATCGATGCAAGCTTATGGCCTGGGGCAACGTAATCTGTTCTTTCAATAGCATCTGCCGGACACTTACGTTGACATAAACCGCAACCGATACAAGTATCTTTATCAATTTCGTATCTAATTAGGTTCTTACATACGTGCGCAGGACATACTTTATCTTGTACGTGAGCAACGTATTCATCTCTAAAGTAACGTAAGGTTGAAAGTACTGGGTTTGGAGCTGTTTGTCCTAAACCGCAAAGTGAGTTTTCTTTGATATAGTAGCAAAGTTGTTCCATTCTATCTATATCTTCCATTGTTGCAGTACCGTTAGTAACCTTTGTTAAAAGTTCAAGCAAACGCTTGTTACCGATACGACAAGGAGTACATTTACCACAAGATTCGTCAACTGTAAATTCAAGGAAGAACTTAGCAATGTCAACCATACAGTTGTTTTCGTCCATTACGATTAAACCGCCCGATCCCATCATTGAGCCGATTGCAATTAAGTTATCGTAATCAATTGGAGTGTCGATAAGGTGTGCAGGAATACATCCGCCCGATGGACCACCGGTTTGCGCTGATTTAAATTTCTTTCCGTTAGGAATACCGCCACCGATTTCGTAAACGATTTCGCGTAAAGTTGTTCCCATAGGAACTTCAACAAGACCGGTGTTAACGATGTTACCGCCAAGAGCAAATACCTTCGTTCCCTTACTCTTTTCAGTACCCATAGAAGCAAACCATTCTGGGCCGTTTCTAATAATTGCAGGTACGTTTGCATAAGTTTCAACGTTATTTAAGATAGTTGGCTTACCAAATAAGCCCTTAACTGCTGGGAATGGTGGTCTTGGACGAGGTTCACCACGTTTACCTTCAATCGAAGTCATAAGTGCAGTTTCTTCACCGCATACGAATGCGCCCGCACCAAGACGAATTTCTAAGTTAAAGCTAAAGTTTGAACCAAAAATATTTTCACCAAGTAAACCGTTTGCTCTTGCATCGTCAATAGCCTTTTGTAATCTTTGAACGGCGATAGGATATTCCGCTCTTATGTAAACGTAACCTTGGTTACTACCGATAGCGTAAGCAGCGATTGCCATTGCTTCTATAACAACGTGTGGGTCGCCTTCTAAAACCGATCTATCCATAAACGCACCAGGGTCGCCTTCGTCGGCGTTACAGCAAACGTATTTAACGTCGCTAACCGATGCTTTTGCAAATTGCCATTTTCTACCAGTTGGGAAGCCCGCGCCACCGCGACCGCGAAGTCCACTCTTTAACATTGTATCAATAACTTCGTCAGGAGTCATTTCGTTAACAACCTTTGCTAAAGCTTGATAACCATCACGCGCGATATATTCTTCAATGTTTTCGGGATTGATAACGCCACAGTTACGTAAAGCAACACGTTTTTGCTTTCTCATAAATTCTGTGTCGCCAAGTTTATGTACGGCTTCGTGTGTATCCGCTTCAACGTGAAGCAAACGTTCAACAGGCTTACCAGCCATAACGTGCTGCTGAATAATATCGTTAACGTCTTCAACTTTAACTGAATGATAGAAAGTTCCTTCTGGATAAATAACTACGATAGGACCTTTTGCGCAAAGACCAAAACAACCTGTCATTACTACCCTTACTTTGCTTTCAAGTTTGTTTTCAGCTATTTTTTCGTTTAACGCTTTAATAATGTTCATCGATTTGCTTGAAGTACAGCCAGTACCACCGCAAACTAATATATGGTGCATACCTGCGCCGAATAGTTCACCTTTCTTTTGCTTAATCGCTTGAAGTTCAGCTACTGTTTTCATATAATTTCCTCCGTTAGCCCAAATTATTACGCTTGATATTTAGCTAAAATACCAGCAACGTCTTTTGCGGTGATTTTACCGTAAACTTCGTCGTTAATAGTCATAACGGGTGCTAAACCACAACAACCGATACAACGCGTTGCATCAAGTGAAAATCTCTTATCAGGAGTTACTTCACCGTTTGCTATGTTTAATTGTTTTGAAAGCTCGTCAAATATTTCGCCCGAACCTTTAACGTAGCAAGCAGTTCCTAAGCATACAGCTACTTTATATTGTCCCTTTGGATATAAAGCAAATTGAGCGTAGAAGGTAGCAATACCGTAAACTTCTGCAAGTGATACGCCTAATTCTTCAGCAATTATAACTTGCACTTCTTTAGGTAAATAACCGTAAATATCTTGCGCTTGTTGCATTGCCGGCATCAATCCGCCAGGTACGTTTTTAAGTTTTGACAAAACTGCCCTTAATTGCTGTTCTTGCTCAGGAGTTCCGTCAAATGGAATAGTAGTGTTCTTTTTCATGAGCATCCTCCAAATATTTTGAAAATATTTTATCCTAATTTTAATAAAAGGCTCGCTTGTTTTTTAAGCAACCTTGCCATACGATACCAATATATCATATTTGTGATACGATTATATCATATTTGTTATGCGTCAGTCAATTATAATATATTACAATATTAAAAAAATATTAAAAAGATTATAAACTATTAACCAAAGCGTATGAATAAATGCACTAATGTTAAAATGAACGAGTGTACTGCTGTGCATATAAAATATGGTTTATGAAAAAGTGCAAAGTTTAACAACAACAAAGAATATCCTTTTAAAAAAAATTTGCACGAATATACATATGCAAATAAGTGCATTTTTATTATAAAAAGCCAACCTATAAGGCGATTAACTGCACTTATAATAAAAATACCGCCTTAAAATAAAGCGGTAATTTTACTTTGTTAAACTTAAAAAACGATAATTTAAATTTATTCATTTTGGGCGCGCGCAATAAAATATCCGTCGTATTCTCTTAAAAAATATTCAGCCGCAGGAACGAACTTGCACGCAACTTCGTTATCAACGAAAGCAAATGTTGCTAAAATAGTGCCAAAATATTCGTCGATAATTTGAACTAGCATTTGAATTTTATTCTTTTTAGTAAAACGAAGCGATACCGCGTCATTATAAGTATGACCGTCACTAGTAGGAACGCCACCAAACTCTTTAGAATATCCAAGCTGTGGAAATTTACCAAATGCGTTTTTATTTACGCCAAAAGGTATAACTTTATCGCCTTGTTCGTTGGTATATGCAAATTCACCACCATTTTCGTTAAAGGTAAATTTAAACTTTGTTATACCAAGATTGTTTGCATCACAAATATATGTTTGCCCGTTTAGCATATCTTTAAGTTCGTTATTATCTATGCCCTTTAAAGCAAATAATTCAAGGTGATTGATCTGTTCGGCAAGTTTTAAATACGCGTTCGCATCTGGTAGCAAAGGAGTATCGGCAATTCTATCAACGATAAATGATATAAAGCCGTTAACTATAATATCATAAGCCGAAGCGTTGCCTTGTGTATCCGAATTTATAACAAAAATTAAACGTTTTGATGGAATCGTAACCGTAATTTGACCACCCATTCCCACAAAAGCATAACCATCACGTGGGGCGCGCCAAATTTGATAACCATAGCCATTACCAAATACGCTACCAAGTTTTACTTCAGAATTATCAACAACTTTAGAAGTTGCAGTTTTCACGTAATCTTCGTTAATAAGCGATTTACCTTGATAATTGCCGTTATCCATAATAAGTTTTGCAAAAGAAGCCATATCGCGTGGCGTGCAAATCATCGCAGAATCGCCCCAGGTATCGCCGTTTGGTGTTTTTAACATTTTTGCATTTTTAAAAGTGCCTAATTGTGAAAAAATACGGCTATTTAAAAATTCAAAAATAGACATTCCCGTAACTTTTTCAACAAGACATGAAAGAATTTGCGATCCCGGTGAATCATATTCCCAAAGTGCGCCTGGCATTTTAACGTATGGTCGATTGTTGAAATATAAATGTGTTCTATCGTAAGCCTTTTCGCGAAGCCAAATCTTCCCTTCGCCAACCGTGCTCATAGTTAACATTTGCTCAATCGTTTGGTTTAATAAATAATGTGAAGCGCTATCAACATCATCAATTTTATCGCCAAAAAATTTACTTATTTTATCATCGAGCGATAAAAGCCCATCCGAAATAAGTAGGCCTATAGCAACGCCAACAAAGCTTTTGGTTTGCGAATACTGCCTATGACAAAAGTCTTTATTAAAGGGCTTCCAATAAGCTTCGGTAAACATTTTATCATCGCGTATTAAAAGTAGCGAATGAATGCGCAACGAATTATCGTTTAAATAATTTATAAATCTTGATACTTCGCGTGAAGATATGCCCGCTTGCTCAGGCGTTACAGTTTTAAACATTTTCCCTTATCCTTAATCATTAAATAGTATAACATAATAATATTATATCAACTCTAGCATTATACTACTTTTAACATACCTTGTCAATACCCAATTTAAAATAATTCAGTTAAATATAAAAACAGGCAGATATCCTATTTATTGGATACCTGCCCTTTTTTTTGTAAATTTAAAAACTTTTAGTGCCATTTTGGCACTTTTTTTGTTTTTAGTGCCATTTTGGCACTTTTAAGTTGATTGAAAGCCTTAGAAAAATTAAAGAAAACAGCAACGGTCAAATGTCCACGTATATCGGGCATATAAAATCTCCTTTGGGTTTTATTATTCGTCGTAATACTTAATATCTTGTCTTGCAATTGGATTATGCGTTATAGATATTCCATTTACTATATACAAATCCGAGCGTATCGCTTCACAGTCCTTAGGGTTAAAAAAGACGTAGTTTTCACCCTTAGAGTCTAATGAACTCTTAAAAATTATACCGTCAAAGCCCATATTTGCAAAGTGTCCTGCCAAATATTGAGTGAAGGAATAATTATGCCCTATGTTGTGTGGAATTGAAAATTCTTCAGCTATCTTTCTTAATAAATCGGTAAGGAGCTGACTTTCCATATCGCGCTCCATTTGATTCGCTTTAAAATTCGTTAAATCGGCAAAAAGAAGGTCTTTTTTCGCAACAAATTCTGCAATAGATATTTTTTCATTTATGGTAGGACGAAGTTCATAAACAACCGTATTTACATCCTTACAAGTATAAAGATATGATATTCCTTTTCCATTTAAGCGATTTTCAATGGCGTATTTTGCAGGTGGAGCGCCGGAATCATTTTTTGAATAACCCTGAAAATTCGTTAAGGTGTCGTTTCGCCACTCTTCATATTGATTATTTGTCGATACTACCTCTTCTATATCGAAAATTCTCCCTCTAAAAAAATTACTTCTTTTAGGAATTTCATACCCAAACAATTCACAATTATCATATAACAAATCCAATAATTTAGATTCATAATACCTATTAACTTTATTAACCTTGTTTTTCCACTTAAGAAACTCATTGGATAATTCTTTAAGGTTATTTATCCTTTTCATATTTCTCCTTTGTTATTTGCTTGTTTTAACTAAACTTTTTGTTGCTTCGATTTTTGAATCGGCATACAAAACCACGTCTTTGATGACGAGTTTTTGTATTGCCGATATATAGTTTTTCATAAACTCATAATCGGGGACATCACCTTTTGCTGGCAATTTAACATTAAGGGCATCTGCATCTTTTGCATAAAAATTATGCCCATAATTAAACTCGCCAGTATGTGCCGCCTTATGAATTGCTGAAGTTACAAATATTGCCGCTTTAATCGGAAGCATTTCCGTATGAACTACGGCAACGTGATCATCGGCACCATATCTATAATTACGATATTTTGCTGAACCGAACATATCAATAGTCGTTGTATTACTTTCAAAAACTTCAACTCTATTTCCTATAAACGCTGATATACCTTCATCTGCTTCCCCTGCGGTAACAAAAGGTAATGCCCCTATAATTCTATCATCGCTTTTTAAGCGTTTACCACGCGTTGCCTTACCAAAAAGTTTTTCTAAATTAAATTCTTTCCATTCAAGGCTATTAAAATCGTTTAATGCTTTTTCTTCTTGTTCTGTTAAAATGTAATCTTTTAATCCTGTGGCTAATAAATAAGATTCCAGCTCGGCGACACGACGAGATTCCAGCTCGGCGACAAAGTTCTCCATAAATTCAAAATCAATTTGTTTACATTTTGTTGGTAGTTTGATTTTTGTATCTCTAAATATTTTATCTACATCACGAACAAGAACTGATAGTAATCTTTGCTTTTGCTTATTTAATATAGTAGAAAAAAATAATCTGCTTGCTTTGTTAATTTCAATTTTAGGAATAATTTTTCTAACAAATTGTCCTGCATACCACGGTTTCTCTCGGTAGAAAAAATCCATTTGTAATAGTCCTAAACTCCAAGTTCCAGCAGGATTTATATTCTCACTATTCACAAATCCTGTTGTGCAAAGAATTCCTTGATTTAATGAAGTTCTCGTCACATAATCATATTCCGTACCGTCAATAATTTTATCCGTATTAAAACTTAAAGTGTTTTCTATCTCAAACAAATCTCCCAGTTTATATTCGCCCCACTCAACCTTCCGGAGAGCGTCGCTGAGTAGGGCATCTATTTTCCCAGGCGGTCATTCTCCTTATTATGTCCTTTTAATAAGGTTGAAACTTCCCACGCAAGATAATCGCTTACAGTCTTTTTAAAATCTTCAAGTGTAGGTTTCGTATCAATAGGTGCTGTTTGATTCCAGTCAGCACCACTTTCAGGGTTTATAGTACCTTCATAATATTCTTTTTCCGTAAAGATTTTTAACTTTGACTTACCGTAACGGACTAAATCAACCACTTCTTGATAACGTTCTTTTGCCCTATCGCTATCAAACAAATTCTTGCTTGCTTTTTTACGGTTTGTTCTCGTATAACCATCATTAGAAAAATCAATAAACTTTACGATATCATCTTTTTGGTGTGCTTCACCAACACGGAATACGTAAACGTAGGTTTGAACGCTTGATTTTCCAACAAATAAATCAATAGGCATTTTAATACTTGCAATAAGTGTATTGCGTTTCAATATACGTTTATTGAACTCAGTAGCTTTACCAGAGCCTGCCGAATTTTGAATAATTATTGCCGCAAAACCTTTATTCATCATTGAAAGCGCTTTTTCCACAAATACCATGCCATTACCAGGAGCTGAATAAGGTGGATTCAAAACAAACGCTGTCGCAGGGAATTTTTCATTTGTTTTACCAAAACCGTAATGACCGTTAAAAGTTAATGAGTCCTTATTTAAGATATTAGAACTACCATCGCCCATTAAAATCATATTTAACACAGCAAGCATATAAACGTTTGAAAGTATTTCTAACCCTAGTAATTGATTTGCTTTTATGTGTGCTGATTTTAATGCAAGTTCTTCGGGGGATTGAATTTTCTCTTTTGCATCTATTAACATTTCATTCATTGCTGCAACCAAAAGCCCAGCCGAACCAGTCGCAAAGTCCCAAACGTAGGAATCCATATCTACTCTTGCAAGACGGCAAAGAAGTGTTGAAACATAAGACGGTGTTAAAACAACGTCGTTAAGTTGGTCTTGTGAAAAACCAAGCCAAGAATACATTTCATTAAATAATTTACCAGTAAAATCAGTCGTCAAGCCAATTTTATAGTAAATACCCAAATCGTCAATTATCTTTATAAACACACGTTTTAATTGACTTTCACCGTTCGTTGGTTTATTGATATTGTCCGTCGTCAACGTGTTTTTAAGAGTTCTAACAATTAAGTCTTTCTTGTCTTTGGGTAACTTTTTAGCACCAAGGAAAGCCTCAATTTTTCTTATCATAATATCGCCATCGGTATTGCCTACTTCATCTGACGATTTCAAATCAGTCTTTGTTAAGGGATATACTTTATTTTCGGCATCACCAAGCGTTGCCATAATAGAAGCGGCAACAAGATAAACACGGTCATTTTCACTGAGCCCTTTTTCTTCTTTGAAAATATCGTTATTTAATTTTACAAGGCTTGCCGTTATTTCTTCTTCTCTGCGTTCTTTTAATTTTTCAATTTCGTCTTTAGTTAGTGATAAATATTTAACCTTTTCAATAAAATCGCTAAAATGTTCCTTTTTCAAGAAGGAAAGGTCGGTATATTCTGCAACTTCTTGTCCCATACCAAAATTGCTTTTTGCTACGTAATATACACCGATAGAATGTATTAACATACCATTATCATCTTTATAGCCTGTAACACCTATAGCAATAACGTCTGTATAACTTGTGTAATGGAGAATAGCATTTGCATAGTGAACCGCACCATTTACTGCAAACGATTTAATATTGTTATAATCAGGTTGCCCATTTGCTAATTTATTTGCAATATTGCCTTCACTATCTAACTTAATTAGTTTGTCTTTATAACCCTTATATTCAATTAAGATAGGATAATCTTTGCCGTCTTTAGAGCGCAATAAAAGTTTAGCGTCTGGTCTATTACCACCCTTTCCGCCACTCTTTGAGTAGTAGTCATTAAGCGCCAGGTCAATTTCCGTATTCAAAGATTCTTGTTCTAATTTATAATCTACTTTATATGATTTCAACCAACCATTTACTAAGTCTGCAATATTTGGTTCTACAGATTGTATTTTTTTAGCCATTTTTATTTCTCCTTAGTTTATTCTACCACACTAAAATACAACGTCTTCCTTCATACTTATAAAAGTTTTAAATTTTCTCTATTTTTACATAATAGGTTGCACGGCTTGCGCCTTTCTTTTCGATAAAACCTTCTTTTGTAAGTTTTTTAAGCGAACTTTCTACCGAACTATTGCTAAGCGACGGACACATTGCCACGATATCCATTTTGGTAAACTTACCGATTTTGTTCGCTACGGCTTTTCTAACCATATCAAGCGCCGACTCACTTTCGCTTACAATTTCCATTCTATCTTCAAAGTCTCTATAAGCCGAGATAATCGTACCAAGCAAATACTTGATAAACGGAACAGGGTCTTCTTTTCCTTCATCCCAACCTGCTTGCGCCTTTTCTAATGCATCGTAATAAGCGTTTTTATTCTTGGCGATTTTAGATTCTAAAGAAATATATTTACCCACCATATAACCGTTTCTATATAAGAGTAGCGTGGTGAGAAGTCTACTCATTCTACCATTACCGTCCGAAAACGGGTGTATGCACAAAAAATCGTGAATAAAAATAGGAATTAAAATAAGCGGATCTACTTCGCACTTTGAAATTGCGATATTAAATTCGTTGCAAATCTTCTCTATCGCATCGGGCGTTTCGTAAGGCGCAGGCGGAGTAAACAAAATACTTTCCTTGCCGTTCTCAGTCAAAGTAATATAGTTTTGAACGTTCTTAAATTTTCCACCGATACTCTTGCTTGAGTGACTATATAAAATCTTATGAAGTTGCAAAATATAGTTTGAAGTCATAGGAATATACTCAAAACTTTCGTGAATAATGTTCAGCACGTCCCTATACCCTGCGATTTCTTCTTCGTCACGATTTTTAGGCGTAGTTCTATCCGTTAATAGCTGTTTTAATCTCGTATTCGTAGTTCTTATACCTTCAATTTCGTTAGAAGATTCTGTACTTTGAACTTTTGCTATTTCAATAAGTTTATTAAGTTTTTCTGGCTGTTGCTTTAAATAAAGCTCTTGTTTGCCCTTCGCTTCGTGAATAGCCGTTAAATAACTAACGATTTCGAAATCCAATTTTAGGTCCTTTAGTAAAGAGTAATTAAAATCTCTCATAAAATACACCTCTTCATAATGCTTTCTCATAAATTATAAAACTTTTTACGAGAAAAGTCAATAGGTTTTCTCTTAAAACAATAAAGTTTCTCGTAAATATAGTTATTTTTTACGAGAAATGCCTTTTTGTTTGCACGCTTTAAATACGCTTTAAATACACTTTTAAATACACTTTAAAAAAACAACACCGCCCTAAAAATAAGGCGGTGTTTAATTATTTTGTTTTACTTCATAAATGGCTATTTATTATAAGCAGTTAATTTGTTTTATTTTTGCTTGCGCGCTATAAAATAACCTTCGTATTCTTTTTATCGTTTACTCATCTTTTCATAACATTCATTGTACCAAAGCGCGTTTTCAACGGGAGTATTCGAAGGAATATGATTGCCCACTGCCATTATAAAACCTGGACATTTCTTACCAATATCCATACAGCGTTTAACTTCATTTTCAATTTCTTCTTTTGTGCCGGTTAAAAGAACTCTTGTATCTGCGTTACCTATAAACACGTGTGTTTTTCCGTATTTCTCTGCAATATACGCCATATCGGTCATCGGCTCCATAATAAAACCATCAAATTTACAATCTGCTATATCGTCAATAAACATACTGTAATTTCCGTCAGAACAAAATAACACCTTCTTTCCCGCTTCTTTTAACGGCGCAAGGTATCTTTTATAACAAGGAAAAACGTATTTTCTATACCATTCAGGAGACACAAAAGGTCCAGACGTCCAAACAATATCGTCATGAACCAAAATCACAGGAGAATCGCACTCCGCCATTGCATTAAAATATTTTTGTAGCCATTGAGAATAGCGTTCCATTATTTTGCCAAGTCGCGTAGAGTCTTCAGCCAATGCTTCCAAGAAAAATTCCCACCCAAAAAGGTCTATAAAACCTGAAACAGCAGAAATATACGTGCCTACACTATGAACGGCAGTAGGAAGCGCTTTAGTTCTATTTTCATACATTTGATTGAATCTTTTTATAAGAGTGCTATTATTATATGCAGGCAACGAATTAAGCGGGTCAAAGTTTAAAACTTCTTCTACAGATTTAAAACAACTGCCGACGCAATCATCAAAATCAACATTACCCGCCTTAAAATTTGCATGCCCCATACTGGTATGATATTTTCCAAGGTCGCCAGAAAAAATCGTTGCTCCCCACTGATAATCATAATTCCAGGCTTTCATAAAAGCGCTACTTGATCGGTCTCTTTCTTCTTGAGACGACATATGACTTACGTTTGTTCCTAAAACCGCATTGATAAGATCCCAATGTTCGTGCGCCGAATACTCTGTGCGCGGCACTCTGCTCGGCATCTCCAAATTGAATGCCGACATTCCATCTTGAAGTGACATAATGTATTCCTCTTTACACTAAGTTGATAGTTACAATACAAGAAGCTAAAAACTTGCTTGCAAGGGTTTTGAACTTCGCAGGATTACACACTTGAAGTTTAAAAATGCGAGTTTTAAAGCAAATTTCACAGGCTTTGCAAAGATTTTACCAACGGCAAAAGATTTAACTTCTTATAGTGTATATTGTAACAAACTTGTGAAAGAAAAACAACCACTATTACCGCATTATACGGTATCTAAAATTCACTTATCTAAAAATATTTTCGGTGAAACACCTTTATACTGCTTAAAAAACCGCAAAAAACTTTTTTCCTCAGAAAAACCAAGTCTTTGGGATATTTCCGCAATCTTTTTTCCGTTTTGAAGCATATTAACAGCGTGTTTTATGCGTACGTTTTGTATATACTTATGGGGCGTAGTACCAAATTGTTTTTTAAACACCCTAATAAAATATCTCGGCTGAAAACAGGCTATTTCCGCCAATTTATCGTTTGTTAAATCCCCAGAAAGGTTTTCGTTTATATATTTAATCACTTTATAAAAGCTTGACCCCGAACCCGTATACAGCATTGAATCAATATTCAAAGCATCAAAAAGACTATTCAAAAGATCTATTATGGCAACTGTTTCAGCTTTTGATTCCATTCTTTTCATAATTGCCTCTAAAATAAAAAACTCCGCTGAGTCTTGTTTAATATTCAACTCCAAAATATCACTCGCGAGAAAACGATTAACCGAAATATGTACATACATAAAACGCATACCGAAGTTCTCGTGAGGCTCTTTAGACAACTCGTGAGAATCGTAGGCAGGCAATAAATATAAATGTCTATTTTTGAATTTTACTTTCTTTTCCGAATTTTTTACAAAACCTGACGCACCCTCGTAATAATAATACAGCCGATAAAAACTACACGACGGTTCATAATAGTAAAAGTCATTCGCCCATGTCGCCGCGTGATGATAATTCATAAGTTCTATAACTTTCAATTTTTCCATTTATTGCACACCTTCTCAATTGATATATCTATTTTTCACATCAAATATTGCATCAATATTAGCAAACGGAACGTCACTTTCCACACACATTTCATATTCATTGGAATACAATCGATTTTAGTATAGCGAATGGCTTGGCTCACTCTTGCTTTACACGTCCTTATACTCTCTTCTATTTTAGTTTTCTGTACTTAATATATTATCAAGGAGCAATAAGAATATAATATCAATAAAAAAAATAAATAGCCCTACAAATTTTAACCATTTTAACATAAAACAATATAAAAAGCAAGTTACTTGTGTTGATTTTGCTAATATAAGCAAATGTTATGCTTAATTTGTTTAAATTCCGCTAAAAAGCCAACGTTTTCAAGCATTTTAAGTATAAAAAATATTGATTTTAACTGTTTTAACGCAAAACACTACGTTAAATAAGTGTTTCCTGCGAGTTTAGTTAAAAAGAAAAGTCGATAGCAATAGCCACCGACTTTACTATATATCGTTATTCAAAATCAACATCTTCTGATAAGAAAATCTCATTATTGAGAAACTCTATTATCGACATATCAAAACCTCTTGCCAACATATAAATCGTACTCAATGTTACCGTTTTGTTTCGTCCATTCATAATACACGCCATACTTCCGTGTAATATGCCCGACTTTTGTTCTAATCTGTATTGAGTCATCCCCTTTTCTTTTAATAATTGGTTTATTCTTTTAGCTGTTGCTTCACATACGTTCATGTGTCATTCCTCCTACGCAGTTATATCTACATATAAGTTTAACAGTTTACGTTTCTAAATATACGTAGCTAAACCTACGTAAACGCTTGCTATTTTTCTAAATGTTTTGATATAATATGTAGGTAAATCTACACATTGAGGCTATGCATGATAATTACATTTTGCGGACATTCCGATTTTTTGTTTAACGACGACATCAAAGAACAACTAAAAAATATTCTCGTTGGCGAGATAATAAAAAATCCCACCTGTAAGTTTTTCTTAGGTGGGTATGGTGATTTTGATAGTTTGTGTTTACGAACTTTAACAGAACTGAAAAAAGAATTTCAAGATATTGAACTTATATTTATAACACCCTATCTTGATAAAAATTATTCTAAATTAGAGTTTGCTAAAAATCATTATGACGACGTTATATTCCCTTCTATTGAAAGTGTTCCACGTAAGTTTGCAATCTTAAAAAGAAATGAGTGGATGGTTGAACAAGCCGACCTTGTTATTGCCTACGTTAAATATTCTTGGGGTGGGGCTGCTAAAACTTTAGAATATGCCAAACGGAAAAAGAAACGTATTATAAACATTGCAAAATAAACATATAAAAAGTTTCTCGTAAATATTACTTGTTTTTAGGAGAAACACGCTTTTATTTACGAGCTTTAAATACACTTTTAAAAAAACGCCAAAAGCGCATGAAAAAACCTTGCAAAGAAAAATCCTTACAAGGCTATAAATTTAATCGCTAAAAATAGCAACAGTCAAACATACACCTTAGGTACATCTGACCACTTTTATAAAAGTTTTAGTTTATATCAATATATTTTTCCATCACTTTTTTTAATTCAGGAATATCTTCTTCTAACGTAGATAAAATAATACCCAAATCCGTATGCCCGTAATCGTGTACTATTCTATTACGCAAACCACTTATCGCACCCCAATCAATACTTTTCTCGCTAGTTTTTAACTCTTTAGATAACTTTGCTGAATTTTCTGCTATTTGAATAAAGCGAAAAAATATCGAATCCAAAACCGTTTCATTTGCTTGGATTTCTTCATACGAATAATCTTCCGTCAATTTTATCAAATACTGCACGTCTGTCATTATTTTATTTGCATAATACTTATCATTTTTAACGTTATCCATAAATCCTTACCCCATCATTGAATATCTCTTGTACCAACTCATTATTATCTTTTAATTGGTCTTGATTAAGCACGTCTACTTTTTTTCTAAGCCCCGTTCTTAACGCTTCCACCAAACCGAAAAATTTTAATCCTGTTATTTCCGTTGATATTAATAAATCAATATCGCTTGTTTCTTTTGCCTTTCCCTTTGCATATGAACCAAATAAATAACAGTATTTTACGGGATACTCCTCAAATATTCTCTTACAAACTTCTTTAATTACTTCAATCGTAAGCAAACCGTGTTCTTCATCAATGGGGCTAAATTCATCCATTCTTTTTAAAATATAGTCGTATTTGATTTTAGGAATTTTTGTCTCGTCACTTTCGTATCTCTTGTACGTACGCAACGGAATCCCCAAATATTCCGCACAACGTTCTTGCGTAATTTTATAAAGCATTCTTAATTCTTTCAACTTCATAATATGTCTCCTATTGTTAATAGTATATCATCTACTATTAAAAAAATCAAGAACTTTTAGTGCTATTTTGGCACTTTTTTTATTTTTAGTGCCATTTTGGCACTTTTAAGTTGATTGAAAACCTTAGAAAAATTAAAGAAAACAGCAACGGTCAAATCTTCTAATCGTCAATTAAAAAACTTACTTAACTAAATTAAATGCGTTTTATTGTTTCCATTAAACAATCTCTACTGTTTAACCCAACAAAAACGTTAAATTCGCCAACTTCCGATACAAAATTATCTTTCGTTTTATAAAAACGGAGCATTTCT
This sequence comes from Clostridia bacterium, assembly GCA_017522945.1. Classification (GTDB taxonomy): domain Bacteria; phylum Bacillota; class Clostridia; order Christensenellales; family Borkfalkiaceae; genus HGM11416. Next base: position 69,673 of record JAFWXT010000001.1, on the reverse strand, counting down.
TCAGTAAGCGCAAACTCTATTTTCGCGCTTTCGCCTTTCTTTAAGAGTATTTTTCTATACGCTTTTAATTCTTTTACTGGGCGTACAAGCGAACCAAACTTATCTTGAACATAAAGTTGTACTACTTCTTCGCCATCATATTCCCCTTCATTTTTCGCTAAAACGCTTACTGTAAGCGAGCCGTTTTCCTCAATTTCCGTGTTTGAAATTTGTAAAGAAGAAAGGTTTATATTCGTATACGTTAAACCGTATCCAAATGGGTATAACGGAGCATTATATTCATCTTGATAAGCAGCAAGATAATCGCCAGCTCTATGATAATCATCTTTCTTTTTAGGTCTGCCCGTACTAAAATAATTATAATAAATTGGGCATTGTCCAACGGCACGAGGAAAGCTCATCGTTAATTTTGCCGAAGGCATAGCGTTACCAAATAAAATGTTTGCAATCGCATTTCCACTTTCCGTTCCCAAAAACCAAACGTATAATATAGCATCGCAATATGGTTCAATTTCAGTTAATACGAGTGGTCTACCTGCAAAAATTACGGCTACTACTTTTTTGCCTTTTTCGTGTAAATTTTTTACTAAATCAACATCAGCTTTTGATACGCTTATATCTACTTTAGAAGCGCTCTCACCCGTCATATAGCTTTTTTCGCCAATGCAAGCAACTGCAATATCCCCATCCGTTTGCAAAGTGTCACCTAAGATATTTTTTAAGCCATCTAAAACGGAAACACAGTCTTTTGCTTTACCATGAGCACGCCATGAACCCATTACGTCCTTTTCACTTGCCATATCGCCAACAACAAAAAAGTCATCAGTCTTTTTAAATGGTAAAACGCCGTTATTCTTTAACAATACGATGCTTTTTTCAGCCGCTTTTCTTACAATACTTCTATGCTCGCTACTTAAGCAAATTTCATTTTCCTTTTGTTCGTTTGCTTTTGGGCATTGATTTTCTAAAAGCCCTGCTTTTTGCTTTAATTGAAGTACACGGCGAAGCATTCTATCTACTTTTTCTTCACTAACACGCCCTTCTTTTACAAGTTTTGGTAAATAGTGCATATACGATGGAGATACCATTTCAATATCAACTTCGTTGTTTAACGCGATTTCAGCGCAATGTTCTTCATCTTCAGCAAAACCGTGCGCTATCATTTCGGTTATTGCTCTATAATCGCTAATAACAACACCATCAAAGCCCCACTTTTCACGAAGTAAATCAATAAGCAAATCCGTTCGACCATTCAAAGGAACTCCGTTTAGTGCGTTAAATGAAGTCATTACTAATTCAGGTTTTTCTTTCATGCATTCTTCATACGAACGAAGATAGAAATTATAAAGATTATAATCACTAAGGTCGGTTGTATTATATTCTTTTCCTGCCTCAGCTGCCCCGTATGCGGCAAAATGCTTTACACAAGAACACAATCCACCCTTTCGAAAACCACGAATTTGAGCCCTGCCCATTACACCGCCAAGATATGGGTCTTCCCCAGCAGATTCCATTACTCTACCCCAACGCGCATCACGAACTAAATCAACCATAGGCGCAAATGTTGCTTGTAATCCACCTGCAACCGATTCTTTTGCCGCCATTTCTGCACAATCTTCTACAATGCTTTCATCAAACGTTCCTGCCATAGCAAGTGGAATTGGATAAATGGTTTTATATCCGTGAATAACGTCGAGCATAAACATTGGTGGAATTTTTGCAGTTGAACCACTCACACAAAGATTGGAAACTTCTTTTATTTCTTTTACATTAGATACATTCAAAATTGATCCAACGTTATATAGTTGCTCTTTAGACAAACAAATATCGTCTAACGTACCCGTATTTTCCGCTTCGGTTGCTTTTATATAAAATGCAGCGGCTTGGTATAACTGAGCTGTTTTTTCTTCTAATGATAAAGTTTTTATATATTCTTCAATTGTTTTCATACTTATCTATAACCTTTATAGTAATGGCAACTATCTTTTAGCGTAGATCACTAATTTTACAACACGGGCAGTTCGCTTTCGGAAACTGCCCGTGTTTAAACATTTTTGTATTATTTTAAATTATCTTTTGTGCTTAATAGCTGCTTGAGCTGCGGCTAAACGAGCGATTGGAACTCTGAATGGTGAGCAAGAAACGTAAGTTAAACCAGCTAAGTGACAGAATTCAACAGATGCAGGGTCGCCACCGTGTTCACCACAAATACCAATGTGCATTTCTGGGCGAACTTTCTTACCAAGCATTACAGACATTTCAATTAACTTACCAACGCCTTCGGTATCTAATTTAGCGAATGGGTCGAATTCATAAATCTTAGTATCATAGTAAGAATTTAAGAACTTACCTGCATCGTCACGAGAGAAACCAAAAGTCATTTGAGTTAAGTCGTTAGTACCGAAGCAGAAGAATTCAGCTTCTTCAGCAATCTTATCAGATAATAAAGCTGCACGTGGAATTTCAATCATAGTACCAACTTCGTACTTAATAGAAGAACCTGCATTTGCAATTTCTTCATCAGCAACCTTAGTAACGATATTCTTAACGTATTTTAATTCTTTAACTTCGCCAACAAGCGGAATCATAATTTCAGGAACGATATTCCAGTCTGGATGTGCGTTTTTAACGTTGATAGCCGCGCGAATAACCGCTCTTGTTTGCATTGCTGCAATTTCAGGATAAGTTACTGTTAAACGGCAACCACGGTGACCCATCATTGGGTTAAATTCGTGAAGTGAAGAAATAATTTCTTTAATTCTTTCAACGCTCTTACCTTGAGTTTCAGCAAGTGCTTTAATGTCAGCTTCTTCAGTAGGAACGAATTCGTGTAGTGGTGGATCTAAGAAACGGATAGTAACTGGGTTGCCTTCTAAAGCTTCGTATAAAGCTTCAAAGTCACCTTGTTGCATAGGAAGAATTTTAGCAAGAGCAGCTTCTCTTTCTTCAACTGTATCCGAACAAATCATTTCACGGATAGCTGCAATTCTGTCACCTTCAAAGAACATGTGCTCAGTTCTGCAAAGGCCAATACCTTCTGCACCTAATTCACGTGCGCGTTTTGCATCAGTAGGAGTATCGGCGTTAGTTCTAACACCTAAAACTCTAAACTTATCTGCAAGGTTCATAATTCTTTCAAATTCATCGGCAATAGTTGCAGGAACTGTTGGAACTAAACCGTCGTAAATGCAACCGGTTGAACCGTCGATAGAAATAGTGTCGCCTTCGTGGTAAGTTTTACCAGCTAAAGTGAACTTTTTATTTTCTTCTTCCATTGCGATAGCATCACAACCAGATACGCAACAAGTACCCATGCCTCTTGCAACAACGGCTGCGTGAGAAGTCATACCGCCACGAACTGTTAAAATACCTTGAGCAGCCTTCATACCTTCAATATCTTCAGGTGAAGTTTCTAAGCGAACTAAAACAACCTTTTTCCCAGCTTCGTTCCACGCCTTTGCATCTTCAGCGGTAAACACGATTTGACCTGCTGCAGCGCCTGGTGAAGCGGCTAAAGCTCTTGCAACAGGCTTAATTTCTTTAAGCGCCTTTGCATCGAATTGTGGGTGAAGTAATGTATCTAAGTTTCTTGGATCAATCATTAAAACTGCTTCTTCTTCAGAAATCATACCCTCGTCAACTAAGTCGCAAGCGATTTTTAAAGCAGCCTTTGCAGTTCTCTTACCATTACGAGTTTGAAGCATAAACAACTTCTTATCTTCAATGGTAAATTCCATATCTTGCATATCTCTATAGTGTTTTTCTAAAATATTGCAGATTTCTTGGAACTTTTCAAAAACTTCTGGCATAACCTTTGCCATTTCTGCAATCTTTTGTGGTGTTCTAACGCCGGCAACAACGTCTTCGCCTTGAGCGTTCATTAAGAATTCACCCATAAGCTTCTTTTCGCCGGTAGCAGGGTCACGAGTGAATGCAACGCCAGTACCTGAAGTTTCGCCAAGGTTACCGAAAACCATCATTTGAACGTTTACTGCAGTACCCCAGCTGTATGGAATATCGTTATCTCTACGATAAACGTTTGCTCTTGGGTTATCCCATGAACGGAATACGGCTTTGATAGCGCCGAATAATTGTTCCTTTGGATCAGATGGAAAATCGCTACCGATTTTTGCCTTATATTCAGCCTTAAATTGATTTGCTAATTCCTTTAAATCTTCAGCAGTAAGCTCAACGTCAAGTTTAACGCCCTTTTCTTCTTTCATTTTATCGATAAGAGCTTCAAAGTATTTCTTACCAACTTCCATAACTACGTCTGAATACATTTGAATGAATCTTCTGTAGCAGTCCCAAGCCCAACGTGGGTTACCAGACTTAGCTGAAAGAACTTCAACAACTTCTTCATTTAAACCAAGGTTTAAAATAGTATCCATCATACCAGGCATTGACGCTCTTGCGCCCGAACGAACTGATACTAATAATGGATTTGAGTGATCACCGAACTTTTTGCCGGTCTTTTCTTCAAGTTTATCAATATTAACCATGATTTCTGCTTGGATTTCATCGTTAATTCTCTTTCCGTCTTCATAATACTTTGTACAAGCTTCGGTTGAAATTGTAAAACCTTGTGGAACTGGTAAACCCAAGTTAGTCATTTCCGCTAAGTTTGCGCCCTTGCCACCAAGAAGTTCACGCATTTTGCCGTTGCCTTCGCTAAACTGGTAAACGTATTTCATATTATTCTCCTTATATGCGACTAATCGCGTTAAATTATTTCAAAATTCACGCCACGGTTAACTTTAAACCGCGCGACTTTTACTTTTTGTATATAATACAAATATACTCAGCCTTTCTATTGTACACTAAAAACTTTTTTTTCTCAACTATATTAAGGGGCTTTTTGCACAAAAAGATACATTTTTTAATTTTTGTTACTCTTTTTTTGCGATTATTTGATTTTTTTAGATAATTTTTATAAACAAAAATGGCCAACTAAAAAGTTAACCACTTTAATAAATCGTTATTTTTTGGGTGGAGCGCCAAGCATTGAGTATAAACAACACTCTATAGGCCCGTTGTAAATCTTGCGCTTTTTATCCGCCTTTTTACCAAACAATCTTTCAAAATCGGTAACCGGTGTTAATGTGTAGGCACACCAGTTGTCAAGATTTTTAAAAACCTTTCCGTAGTCGCGCATTAAAACTTCGATTTCCTTTCTTTCACTTAATCTTTCGCCGTAAGGTGGATTAGTTATTATAACCCCGTTTTTCTTTTGTGAAGAAAAATCGCGCATATCAGCCTTTTGAAAGTGTATATATTCTTCAACCCCTGCAATTTTTGCGTGCTTTCTTGCAAGAGTTAACTGCTTTTCATCAATATCAAAAGCCAAAAGTTTTATGGGATTTTGTTTTACGTTAGCAAGTGATTCTACTTTTAACTGGTCGAAAATATTTCTATCAAACCTTTCCCAGTGCAAGAAGTCAAAATCGCGCATAGAACCAGCAGGTATCTGTTGAGCTTTTAACGCTGCCTCAATTGCAAATGTTCCGCTACCGCAAAACAAATCTGCAAACGGGCGCTCATAATTCCATACGGAAAGATTTATTATAGCCGAAGCTAAGGTTTCCTTTAGTGGTGCTTCACCCACAAGCGCGCGATAACCACGACGATGTAGTCCACTTCCCGAAGTATCTAACAAAACCGAAACGTAATCTTTAACAATGGCAACTTCTACCCTATATCTTTCTCCGTTTTCTAAAAGTACACCACCTGGCGCAAGCTTTTTAACTATTGCTTTTTTTGTTATGCTTTGAGTAACGCTTATAGCGTGAATATGGCTTTCAACACACTTTGCAACAACGTCGAACTTGCCGTTTTTGGACGTATAGGCCAACCAATCGATAGAAAGTACCCCATCAAAAAGTTCGTCGAAGTTTTGCGCTTTAAAAGAAGCAAGCTCGATATACACCCTGTTGGCAGTTCTTAAAAACAGGTTGCATTTTGCAACGTCTTGATAGTCGCCTTCAAAATACACCCTACCGTTAATAGCAGGCAAATCTCCATATCCTAATTTATAAAGTTCTCTTTTTAAAACCGCTTCAATACCTGAAGCGCAAGAAACACAAATTTTCATAATAAAAATTATAGATCGTCGGCGTAAAACGCACCTTCAATATGATTTATTTCGTCATTTAAAATTTCAATTACGTCAAAACGAACAGAATGATTTTTATATTCGTTATTACAAGCTAAAAAATATTCGGCAAGCTTAACGTACTTTTTTTGCTTATTAAAATCAACCGCATCGGCAGGATTTCCATAAGCAACGCTTGAACGCGTTTTTACTTCAATAAAAACCAACAAGTTAGCGTATAAGGCGATTAAATCACATTCAGCAAACTTTGTTTTATAGTTTTTTTCAATTATTTTATATCTTTTTCTTTTCAAAAACTTTTCTGCTTTTTTCTCGCCTAATCTGCCCAAAAGTTTTTTATAAAAGTCCGTCTGTGTAATTCGCATGGTCCGTGCTCCTTTATCGCTTTAATGTGCGCGCTCGTTCCGTAGCCCTTGTGTTTTTCAAATCCGTAAACGGGATATTTTAAAGCATATTCTTTCATTAAGTTATCTCTATACACCTTGGCTACTATTGAAGCGCAACCGATAGTGTAGCTTAACGCATCACCTTTAATTATAGGAAAACATTTTACACCCGCGTCGATATCAAGGGCGTCGCAAAGTAAAATGTCGGGCTTAACGTCTAACCCCTTAACACAATCAACCATGCACTTTTTGGTAGCCTGTAAAATATTCATTTCATCAATTTCTTTTGGCTCTACTCTACAAACCTTAATAGCTATTGCTTTTGCCAAAATTTCTTGTGCTAATTTTTCCCTTTTTTTCTCGCTAATTTTTTTACTATCGTCAACACCTTCAATAATACTATCTTCGTCAAGTGGCATAATTACCGCGCAACACACAACCGGACCAGCAAGTGGACCGCGCCCAACTTCATCAGTTCCTGCAATTAGGTTATATCCTTTTTCTTGGCATTGACGTTCATAAACAAGTTTATTAAGTTCTTTTTCTGTCATAAAAGTAGCGTTTATCGCCTTATAGCGTAACTTTTCCCTCCAAACATATCTTACCTAAACGACCCTTTCTAAAGTCGTCGATAACAGCTTTACCACATCTTTCATAGTCGTAATCGCCACCGCGAACAAGACAGCCCATACGCACGCAAATACTTTCGTAAATTTCAAGAGTAGTTTTATCTTTAGTTTCAATGCCATAACGCGTAGTTAAAACTTGCGGATTGATTTTTAATAATTCTTCGATAAAATAAAAACATAAATCACTTACGTCTAAAATATTATCGTTAAGTCCACCGATAAATGCAAGGTGAAGCCCGTGAAGGTTATTTTCAATTGATGGTGGCATAGTACCTGGAGTATCTAAAAGTTCAAACCCATCAAGTCTTACCCACTGTTTTCCACGAGTAACGCCTGCCTTATCCCCTACCATAGTTGCCTTTTTACCGCAAAGCGCGTTGATTAAAGTTGACTTTCCCGTATTTGGCACGCCTGCAACCATGGCACGTAAAGTTTTGTTTATACCCTTTGCCTTATTTCTTTCAATTTTCTCGCTAAGCAAGCCCTTAAAGGCATTAAAAACGTTTTTAGATCCACCTGGTATAGTGCTTGCTGTTGGAACTACCTTTATACCTTCTTTTGCAAAAACTGAAACGATATAATCTTTGTCACTTTCACTAATAAGATCGCACTTATTTAAAACGTATAAAAATGGGCGGTTAGCGAGTTTGCTTTCAAGCACCTTATTACGGCAAGCAAAAGGAGCTCTTGCGTCTAATACAAATATAACGCCATCGCAAAGTTTTATATTTTCTTCCATCATACGCATAGCTTTGGTCATATGCCCAGGAAACCATTGTATATGTTGTAAATCCATAATTTATCTCCTTAGTTTTTGCTTGATAATTAACTTATAGAAGGGTTTTTAATAAAAAACCGCTTTTATTTTAAGCGGTTTTAAAATTACTTTTTGTTTTGTTTTTCTAAAGCACGCTTGTATTTCCTATAAAGGTCGGGGCGTTTTTTAGCCGTAATTAACTCTGCTTGTTCCCTACGCCACTTATCAATATTAGCGTGATTGCCCGAAACCAAAACTTCAGGCACTTTTTTTCCGCGAAAATCCTGTGGGCGCGTATATTGCGGGTATTCAAGCAAGTTATCCGTAAAGCTTTCATCTTTTAAACTTTCCCCTGCTAAAACGCCATCAACGTAACGGCAAATAGCGTCGGTAACAACCATTGCAGGAAGTTCACCACCAGTTAAAACGTAATCGCCGATTGAAAGTTCTTCGTCGATGCACTCATCTAAAACGCGCTGATCAACACCTTCATAATGCCCACAAAGTAAAATTATGCGCTCGCATTTTAAATATTTTGAAACCATTTTTTGTTCAAAACGTTTACCTTTTGGCGACATATAAATACGAATAGCCTTATGATCGGGGTCTATTGCTTGAATAGCATCAAAAATAGGTTGAGCCATCATAAGCATTCCCGCTCCACCGCCGAAAGGATAATCGTCACACTTGCGGTGCTTATCCAAGGTATAATCGCGAATATCGATAATATTTATTTGCACCTTTCCCTCGCCCGTTGCTCTGCCTATAATACTTTCCTTTAAAGGCACGAACATTTCGGGAAAAAGTGTAAGAATATCAACTTTCATAATTTATCTCTTTTAAAAACTCTTGCTCACAAACGGTAATTACACGGTTTTCGATATCAAACTTAGCGTTATAACTTTTAAGCCAAGGAGCAATCACCCTGCCGTTTTGTGTTGAAATGTAATAAATATCAGTTCTTGCCGAAAGAATTTCTTCAACCTTACCAAAAACCTCACCACTTTCAAAGCATACCGAACAACCAATAACGTCGCTAATGAAATATCTGCCCTTAGGTTTTCTAATATCGCTTTTATTGGCGTAAATTTCTTTACCCCTAAAAAGTTCGGCAGCGTTTCTATCCGCAATTCCCCTTAAAAGTATAAAGGCATCTTTATCACAGCGCACTTTTAGCACCTGATAAGAGACGCCGTCAATAAAAACTTCTTTTAAAGCGCTAATAGAATGAAAATCGTCGGTATAGTTTTTAATTTTTAGTTCACCGCGAATTCCTTGTGGCTTTAACACAACAGCAATAAGAAGCTTATCCATAATTATAAATTATCTAACGATTTCGCTTTTTTCTTTAATTTCGATATTATATTTTTTACCACTCTTTGCAGATGCAGCCTTTACGAGTGTTCTCATAGCCTTAGCAATTTTACCTTGACGACCGATAACCTTACCCATATCGTCTTCGCTTAAAACGACAGTTACGTTAACAATATTTTCGTTTTCGTTAACAAGGTATTCAGCTTCGCTTGGATTTTCAGCAAAAGTACCTACGATATACTTAATTAAATCTAACATAATTTATCTCCTTAGCGAAAAACTCGCTGTATTTTCAAAATTAAAACGCACTTTATAATTTAATTTTACGCCTTTAAGTGCAAAATTCGCGTAAAATCGCCCAAAAGAATATATAATAGGGCCATTCGGTATAGTAAGCCACGCGCAAAAAACCTATTACGCGTGGCAAGCCGAATTTTTAACGTTATGCAACCAAAGTTGCCTTAAAACCTAAAAATTAACCTTTTTTCTTTTTAGGATTTGTTTTTGCAGGTGAAAGTTTAGCTGATTTTTCAATAACGCCTGCGTTAACTAAAAGAGACTTAACTGTTTCAGTTGGTTGAACGCCTTTTGCTAACCAATCTTTAGCCTTGTCTGCATCGATAACAATTTCTGCAGGTTGAGCAACTGGATTGTAGTGACCAACTTTGTCGATATACATACCGTCACGAGCAACTCTTGAATCTACAACTACGATACGGTAGAAAGGACTCTTCTTGTCACCCATTCTTGTCAATCTCATTTTTACTGCCATTTTTATTTCCTCCGTTAAATTATTGCTTATTTATTTTGGCTTTACGCCTTAAAGGTTATCTTTCGTTAAAACTTAAACGGAAGCCTACCTTTATTTCCCTTTAATTGTTTCATAAGTTGTTTGGTTTGATCAAACTGTTTAAGTAACGCATTTATTTCTTGAATTGAAGTTCCGCTACCGTTTGCAATTCTTGTTTTACGCGAATAGTTTAAAATGTCGGGGTTTTTACGCTCTTTTTTAGTCATTGACAAAATGATTGCTTTAATGCGTTCTATCTTGCTTTCGTCGATATCACCTTCATTGATTTTCATTTTGTTTGCGCCGGGCATTAAGCTTAAAACACTTCCTACACCGCCCATTTTTTTAACCATTTCAAATTGTTCAAGATAGTCTTGAAGGGTAAAAGAATTTTCTTTTAACTTCTTTTCCATCTTTTTAACGTCATCTTCGGTGATAGCTTCTTGCGCCTTTTCAATAATTGAAAGAACGTCGCCCATACCGAGTATTCTACGCGCCATTCTATCTGGATGGAAAGGTTCGATATCGCCGATTTTTTCACCAACGCTTGCAAACTTAATAGGCTTACCCGTAACTGCTTTTATCGATAAACAAGCACCGCCACGAGTATCACCGTCAAGCTTAGTTAAAACAACACCCGTTACGTCCAACCTTTCGTTAAAAGTCTCAGCAACCTCAACAGCAACTTGGCCAGTCATTGAATCGACCGTGAGTAAAATTTCATCGGGATTAACCGCGCTTTTAATATCTTCAAGCTCACGCATTAACTTATCGTCGATTTGCAATCTACCTGCCGTGTCAATAAGCACGGTATCAAAGCCAAAGCGTTTTGCGTGTTCAATTGCCTTTTTAGATATGTCAACGGGATTGATTTGACCAAGTGTAAACACTTCACAACCCGCCTTTTCTCCCACAGTTTTTAACTGGTCGATAGCAGCAGGACGATAAACGTCACAAGCAACTAAAAGCACCTTTTTGCCTTGTTTTTTAAGTAACGCAGCAAGTTTTGCAGATAAAGTAGTTTTACCAGCACCTTGCAAACCGCACATCATTATAACAGTTGGTGGATTAGATGCAACCGCCAATTTACTGTTGGTTGAGCCCATAAGTTCAACTAATTCTTCGTGAACTATTTTAACTACCTGTTGAGCTGGGCTTAAACTTTTTAATATATCTTGACCAACGGCCTTTTCAGAAACCTTGGCAACAAAATCTTTAACTACCTTTAAGTTAACGTCGGCTTCAAGTAGCGCGATGCGAATTTCGCGCATGGCTTGTTTTATTTCAAGTTCGGTAAGTTTACCACGTTTGGTAAGCTTACTGAATACGTGATTAAGTTTTTCGCCAAGTGAAGAAAAAACAGCCAACTTACCTATCCTCCAAAATTTTTATAACGCTTTGCTTAAAAGAGTTATCATTACACTCAAGGTTTTTAATTTGTGATAGCTTTTTTAAAAAGCCAAGTTTATTTTCATATTCTTTTAGGGCTTTTTCGGCATTATCAAGCGTATATTTTATAGCCTGCCTTGAAACGCCCCGCATTTCGGCTATTTCACCGAGTGAAAGATCAAGCCCAAAATAATCTTCAATAGTTTCGCGTTGGTTTTGGGTAAGAAGCTCACCGTAAACCGAAAATAACTGGTAAAGAAGAAAATTGTCTTCCATATAACACCTGTAAAGGAATTTTACTTTACACATTATAATACAAATTAAAATTATTGTCAAACGTTTTTAATGGTTTTTTTATAAATATATAAATTAAATATAGTCGCGCGTATATACGCGTGCGCGCGCATCACAGATAATATTTTCAAAAGTATATATGAACACTTTTGCATATTAAAAAACTACTTGACTAAAAAAACTTATTGTGATAAAATAAAATCAAATAGGAAGGAAGTATTTATGATTAAAGTTAGCGCGTTAAACGATAGCAACAAACAAGCCTTTTTAAATCTTATTGAAAAGGATTTTAAAAATGCTAATTTAAAAAATATTGAAGATAGCATAAATTCTTTTAGTGATAACGAACTACTTTTAGTTTGCTTAAACGAACAAAATCAAGCTATTGGCTTTGCAAAAACCACCGAAAAAGTAAGCGCGATTTTAAAACTTGATTATATTTACGTTACAAAAGATTTAAGGCGCGATAAAAACGGTAGCGTTATTTTAGTTTCGGTTTATAACTATGCGGTAAATCGTTTAATTGCCGGAATTATAGGCGAATGCAATAAAAATAACGAAGATGCGATTGCCTTTTTTAAGGCGCGTGGATTTACAGTTGCCCCAGTTGATAGCGAAACTTGCAGTTTAACTAAATCACTTTTATATATGTATAAAACGCACGAATAAACTAACTAAGATTATAAAATAAGGAAATCAAAATGAAAGTTAAAATTACAAAATTACAAAACGACGCTATTATTCCCGTATATTCAAGCGCAAGCGCGGCGGGCGCAGATTTATACAACGCAAGCGGTACCGTTGTTATAAACCCAAGCCAAACGGTTTTTATAGGCACGGGCATCGCGATGGAAATCCCCGAAGGATACGTTGGTTTAGTTTACGCACGAAGCGGTCTTGCCTGTAAGGAAGGGCTTGCCCCTGCTAATAAAGTAGGCGTTATAGATAGCGATTACCGTGGCGAAATAAAGGTAGCACTTCACAATCATTCACTAAAAGAAAGAGTGGTTGAAAAGGGTGAACGCATTGCTCAAATAGTTATTACGCCATATTTAAAATGTGAATTTGAAGAAGGCGAACTTTCCCTTTCTTCTCGCGGTGAAGGTGGATTTGGCTCAACCGGAAAATTATAAAAATCATTTATGAACTTATGCAAAAACCACCGTCAAAAACTTTTTGACGGTGGTTTTAAATTGCCTTATCTTTTAAAAAAGTAAAAAAACTTTTTTTAAATATAACTGCTTTTAGCAATATAACTTACTAATAAGCTAATATAGTTATGGCGTAGCGATAATCTATATCGCTACGCCACTAAACTGTAACGTTTTTTTATTTATTAGTGATTGTGTTCATCTTCCGAAGATGATTCTTCAGGTATTAAATCCTCATAAGTTTTTGGGAACTTTGTAACAACGCCTTCTTTTTCCTTTAGTTGGTTAACTAATAGGTCTGCCTTTTCAGATATCTTAGCAGATACGATAGCATCAGATTTTGCTTTCTTATAGTTATAAGCAAGAGTACCTTCAATTTCAACATCAGCCATAAACGCATTTACGTCAGCATAAAGCCTTGAAGTTTCTTTTTCAATAACCTTAGTGCAAAGGATTAGATGGTAACCGTAATCGGTAGCAACTAATTCGTACGCACCAACGCCTGCGCTAACAACTCTTGCGGCTGCATCAGCAAATTCTTTTACGTAAGTCGTGCTAGAAGTTTTTGGTGAATAAACGTAACCCATATAAGTTCCCAAACTACCTGGGTCGGTACTGAAAGCGTATAATAAATCTTCAAACATATCGCGCTTAGCATCGTTCCAATCAGTAAGTTTACCACTTAAAACGTTAGTTTTTAAATCGATTGCTGTTCCGATGAATGTGTTAAGATAAGTGCTAACAAATTCTTCTATACCAATTGACTTAGGCATTATATTTTCAAATGAATATGCTGGCTTTTCAACGCCGTTTTCATCTTCAATAGTGCTTTCTTTAGCGCCTAAAAGTGTTCCTATATATTCACCTAATAAATCCTTTGAATTTTCACTTACGATGTAATCTTCACCAAAAGTAAATACATTGTTAGCAAAATCACCGTAGCTTGATTGAGCCCAAGTAATACGTTGATCTTTAGCAACTAATTCCTTTAATAAATCGTTGCGTGAAACTTCTTTAGCGTTAAGAGCTGCAGTTTGTTCTTCGCTAAAGCCGATTAAAAGGTTTAATACGTAGCCGTAATCTTCGTATGGATTGCAAAGAACGAATGAATCTTTTGTAGCCGATTCTAAAGCACTTTCATAGTTAGCAACGTTATTAGTGTAGTTAATTTCTTGAGCTTCATATTCGGTAACATATTGAGCGAAAAGCATTTCGTTTGTAAGTTTACCCTCATATTCACTAATTAATGAATCTTCATACTTAGCAACGATTAAGCTTTCGTATTGTGACTTAACGGTATTAACAAAATATTCATAACCTTTAACGCCCTCTTTTAAACCAAGAATAGCATCGATACCGTGAGTTCTAACGTCAACGTGTTCTTTGCTTGAAATAACGCCTGCATCTTGTAAATTTTTAAGTGCTTTATTGAAAGCCTTAAGTCTCTTAGTATAATCTTCAGAGCCCTTTACAAGGTCGATTTCATATTCGTTATAAACCGCAAGATTTAAATCGTAAAGATTAGTGTAAGTTTCTTCAATATTTTCACTACCTAAAACAAGAGCTGCTTTCTTATAATCGTATTCGGTAGGAGTTTCTTGCTTTAATTCGTATTCATACTTAGCATCGCTAGCGTCAACGGTAGGAACGGCTCTTGCAGTAAAGGTTTCATCTTCCTTTTCTTCTTCATCTTCCGCTTCCATATAGCTATCGATAAGTTGGTCGATAGAAACTTTTACGTTGTAATAAGCTTGAGCTTTTTCGTATGCAGTAAGATATTTTTCTAAATCCTTAAGTTCGTTAGGTTTAGAATTAATTTGACCTTCACCAGCTAAAGCGTTATCGTAAAAATAATTCATAAAGTCGTTATCTTTTGTTTTTTCGTTATAATCTTTAGCTAATGCTTCTCTTGCAGATTGAATAATGATTCTATTTTGAACGATACCGTCAAGAACCATTTCATAAGCGGCAGCTTCGGTATATCCGTAGTATTGAACGTACATATAGCCGTATGATAAAAAGCCTGAAACTAATTCACTCTTTTTAATTTCTTCAGCGTTAACGTTTTCGCTAACTTGAACTTTAGCTATAACTTGCGCCATATCTCTGTCTGTGTTAACTGTGATTAAACCGCAACCAAATAACGTTGTAAGCGACATAACGCATACTACGATTAAAGTTACGATTTTAGTTACAATTTTCTTCATAAAACTCTCCTGTTTTAGGGGTAATAAATTTATACTGCTTCGTTTACTCATTCACCTTACAATGCTCAGTAAAAAAGGATTGTAAGCCAAGATGCGAAAACTCCACCTTTTTTTCTCATATATTATACAAGATTATTTATAATAATGCAACAACTTTTTAGGCACAAAATAAATTTAAAAAAAATATTTTTATTTTTTATTGGCGATGGCACAATGGATGGTTGATTTTTAAAGTTTTAATTTGTTATTATACACAAAGCCTAAAACAAGTTTTAGATGCAAGCAAGAGCAGGTCATCCAACGAAGTTGGTGCAATTCTATAATGAATTTTTATAAGGAGGCGTACTCGTAGCGTACGATGGAATTATAAAAATTTACAAATAACGAACTATTGCGCAGTATATAAATCTTGCTTTATCAACCATTTGGTGTGACAGCGCCTTTTTACTTTACTTTTAAGTAAGTTTTTTAAAAATTCTACTCTCTAAGGGCTTTTTTCAAAAACTCAATCATCAAATCAAAGGTACTTTCAAGCTCTTGCGTTGGATTTACAAAAAAGATATATGGATTTTCATCAAAGGCAAGAATTGCTTTACCTTTATACTGCCCTAAACAATCCATAATTCCATCTTTTTTCAGTGAATCAAGGTCTGGAAAAATCAACCTTGAATTTTTCTTGTTTATTTCAGCTTTAACAACGTTAAAATGGTTGCAATATCCCTTAAACCTTGCAATTTTGATTAAGTTAACAACTTCATGCGGAAGTTCACCGTAATTTTCGCGCATACTTTGAGTTACGCGTTTCTCATCGTCATCACTTAAAATTTCCGCAATTTGCTTGTAAGCATCCATTCTAACCGCGCTTGACGATAAATAATTTTCTGGAATAAACGCCGTAATTGCAAGATCAAGCTCGGTTTGATAAGTTTTAGTAACTTCGCCAAGCTGTTCGCGTAAAAGTTTTGAATAAAGTTCATAACCTATTTTATCCATATGCCCGTGTTGTTCTTTGCCCAAAACGTTACCTGCCCCACGAATTTCAAGGTCACGCATAGCAATTTTAAAACCGCTACCAAGCTCGGCATATTCGGTAAGCGCAGATAATCTTTTATAGGCAGGATCGGTTAAAACCTTGTCGGACTTATAGGTAAAATATGCGCGCGCCATTTTGTCGCTTCTTCCAACTCTACCTTTCAATTGATAAAGGGTTGAAAGCCCCAATTTATCAGCGTCAACCACCAATAACGTGTTTGCCGTTGGCAAATCAACGCCGTTTTCAATAATAGTGGTTGAAACCAAAACGTCGTATTCGTGGCGGTAAAATGCCAAAACACGCTCTTCAAGCTGTCGCTCTTTTAATTGCCCGTGTGCAACTATTACCCTTGCTTCGGGAACTAATTCTTGAACTTTATTTGCAAAAGAATCAATGCTTTCAACGCGATTATATAATATGAAAGTTTGTCCTTCACGCGATAATTCCTTAATTATAGCGTCACGAATTAGCGCGTCGCTCTCTTCCAAAACAAATACTTGAACCGGTATTCTTGTAGTTGGCGGTGTGTTAATTATACTAATATCCCTTATTCCCGTAAGTGACATATGCAAAGTTCTTGGTATAGGGGTGGCAGAAAGCGTTAAGGTATCAACGTTCTTTTTCAAAAGTTTAATTTTTTCTTTATGCTCAACCCCAAAACGCTGTTCTTCGTCGATAATAAGCAAGCCCAAATCAAAAAACTCAACGTCTTTGGAAAATAATCTGTGTGTACCAATAACAATGTCGATTTCGCCATTTTTAATTGCTTGCAAGGTTTTTTCTTGCATTGCAGGCGTTCTAAATCTGTTTAAAACGCCTATTCTTAAGCCAAACTGTGAAAACCTTTTAACACAAGTCATATAATGTTGCTCGCTCAATATAGTGGTTGGCGCAATGAAGGCAACCTGCTTTCCGTCAACTATCGCCTTAAACGCCGCACGCAAAGCAACTTCTGTTTTACCGTAACCAACGTCACCGCAAATAAGTCTATCCATAACGCGCGAGCTTTGCATATCGCCTTTTACTTCGTTTATAGATTGAAGTTGGTCTTCAGTTTCTTCAAACTCAAAACTATCTTCAAAGGCGCGCATCAATTCATCGTCTTGACTAAAAGCGTAACCCTTTTGTTCTTTACGCTCGCGATATAACGCCTTTAAGTTTATCGTAAGTTTGGCTATAGATTGTTTAACGCGCTCTTTAACTCGCTCAAACTCGTTTGACCCAATGCGTGAAAGATTTGGTTTTTCTTCACCGCCAAGATATTTTGACAAGCATTCCATTCTATCAACGCAAACGTATAACATATCGCCACCGCGATATTCAATTGCTACGTAATCCTTGGTAGAATCGGTTGTAGTTATTCTTTTCGTTCCGCGAACGATACCAACGCCGTGTACTTCGTGTACGCAAAAATCACCCACTTCGGGCGCGTTATATATATCGTTTCTTTTGCGCTTAATCTTTTTTTCTCGTTCTTTTTTACCGAATAAATCGTTAGTTCCTATTAAAACGAACTTTCCATCGTGGTAAATAAAACCGCTTGCAAGATAAAAAGTAGTTATCTTTACCCCCTTAAAATCGGCAGGGAAATTATCGCCAAGGTCGGAAAAAATCTTTCTATCTTCAAGCATATTAAAGGTGCGCTCTGCTCGTTCACTATTACCACAGCACACCAACACCCTATAACCAAGCCTTTTCCAGTTTTTAATATCTTCAAAAAAGTCTTCGGGGCGAAGCGAATATCTTGGAATAGGCGTACAGTTAAGCCTATAAGTTTTTAGTGGTGAGAAAAAGTTTACTGCTGTTGTTAAACTTTGAACCGCTAACTTTCTATCAAAGTTAAGTTCTTTTAACAAGCCATCCGGCGTTTTAAGTTGATTTACGGTAAAAGAAAAACACTCACAATTTCTTTTTAAAGACAAACACCTTTCGCTGTGTTCTTTCAACGAGCCCGTAAGCGCGTCGTTTAAAAGTTTGCACTCATCGTAAATTATAACCGTATTTTCGCCCATATAGTCACTTATTTTACCTTTCATTGAGTCAAGAAGTGGCAAAATAAAGGACAAAGATGGGTGCGTTTTATCGTTTTCAAGTTTTTCAGTCAGTTCGTTTGCTATATCTTTAGCCTTTGAACTAAACATATTAACGCCAAAAGCGCGTATTTCTTCACGAAGTTTGTTTTTAATAATGCAAACTTCACTACTGTCGATATAAAAATCTACGGTAGGCAATAAAACCAATCTTTTTAAAGTACCATCGAGTTTTCCGCCAAGCGAGTCGAAATATCTAATATTTTCAAGTTCGTCACCAAAAAAATCCAAACGAACGGGTGCTTCGGCGTTTATAGGAAATATATGAATTATATCACCGCGTACGGTAAATTCGCCCTTAGTTTCAATTTCTTCTACTCTCGTATAACCAAGAGAAACTAACTTGGAAATTAAACTTTCAAAAGAGTATTCTTGCCCTTGCAAAATTTCGTAATAGTTTATCTTTTTAGGAATTAACTGCAAAAGCGATTCGATCGTAGCCACCAAAAAATCCGCGCCAAGCGATAATTGATATAGTGCGTAAATTCTCGAATATAAACTATCCTTATTAAAAGCTTTATTATACAGCAAAACGTCGTCTTTGGCGGGTAAATGAACTACCTTTTTACCCGTAAACGCCATAAGTTCACGGGCAACCGCTTTAGCCGTAAGCTCGTCTTTAACAAGATAAACCACCGGTTGATTCACAACCGAAGCTATATGGCATTTTTCAGAAAATGATACGCCAAAAACCGCAGTGGGTATCCCACTACGGACGTCTGTTACGAGCGAATTTAACTGCTCAAATAAATTTTCAGGTTGTATATATTTACTTAGCATACAGCTTTAATAGCTATAAAAATAGTGTTTAACGAACATATAGGGCCACTTTTAGTTTGCTTTACCATTAAACGACTGTCTTAACTGTTCAACCGAATCACCAAGCGCAAAGTGATACGCGCATTCGCTTGCTTTTACTAAAGCAGGGGCTATAATTTCAAAATCTTCCTTTGTAATATTCATTAAAACGTAGTCAATCAAAGGTATTTCGGGGTGGGTGTTTTTTGCGCCAACTCTTAAACGCATAAAATCTTGCCCAATATGCGAAGTAATACTTCTCATACCGTTGTGCGTACCTGGAGAGCCTTGTGGGCGAAAACGAATACTTCCCTTATCTATATCGATATCATCGTAAATAACGAGTACGTCTTTAGGTAAAACCTTATAAAACGCCATAAACGCGCTAACGCATTCACCGCTATTGTTCATATAGGTTTGGGGTTTTACAAGTAGCACTTTTTCACCGTTTAAGTTACATTCGCCATAAACGCCCTTTCTACCGCTTTTATTTAAATCACAATTTAACTTTTTAGCCAAAATATCAAGAGTTAAAAAGCCTAAATTATGATAATTGTTTTCATACTTAGCGCCCGGATTTCCAAGCCCAAAAATAATCTTCATACCACTTTACCTTTGGTAAAAAAGGGGCAATTTTATGCCCCTTTAGTAAAATTTATTTTAATTGATTAAATTATTATCTATCACAACAAATAAACTAAATTAACCGTTGTTTTTTCTATATCTAAATTATTTATCGTAAACTTCGCTCATTTTTCTATCAAGATAAATATTTTCAATAGCTTTTGCAAGAAGATGAGCAACTGAAAGAATTTCGATTTTATCAATTCTTTTTTCTTCAGGTAGGTTTATAGTATTTAAAATTACCAACTTTTTGATAGGCGCTTTTTGAATTCTTTCAATAGCAGCGCCAGATAATACTGCGTGAGTACAGCAAGCGTAAATTTCTTTAGCACCCGCTTTTTCAAGAGCTTCTGCACCCTGACATATAGTGCCTGCGGTATCGATAAGGTCGTCAACCAATAAGCAGGTTTTACCCTTAACGTCACCTATTATGTTCATAATTTCAACTTGATTTGCTTTAGGACGGCGTTTATCGATAATAGCCATAGGTACGTCAAGCTTAGTAGCAACCTTTCTTGAACGAGCAACCGAACCAACGTCAGGTGAAACTACTACCCAGTTATCTCTATCTTCCTTCATCAAGTTATCTCTAAAATATTTGTAAAGAATTGTTCCACCTTCCAAATGGTCAACTGGAATATCAAAAAATCCTTGAATTTGAGCAGCGTGTAAATCAACCGTTAACACTCTATCCGCACCTGCAGAAGTGATAATATCGGCAACTAATTTTGCAGTAATCGGATCACGTGGGCGAGCCTTACGGTCTTGCCTTGCGTAACCAAAATAAGGCATAACAGCTGTAATTCTACCGGCAGACGCCCTACGTAGCGCGTCGATACAAATTAAAAGTTCCATTAAATTTTCATTAACCGGAGTTGAGGTTGATTGAACGATAAACACGTCGCGACCACGAACAGTTTCACCAATATGAACGCTTGATTCCCCGTCCGAAAAGTGACCTACTTCAATGTTTCCAAGCTCTAATTGCAATTCTTTAGCGATTTCTTCTGCGAGCGGTTTGTGAGAGTTACCTGTAAACAACTTAATTTCTGTGCTATGAGTTATCATAATTCCTCCACTACTGTTAATTTAATTGCTAAATAATAATATTAAAAATTGACTAAATAGTCAACCAATAACCTATCAAATTTAAAAATAGTAAATAAAATTTATCTTTTTACCCCTTTTTGTCTTGAAAAAGCAAAGTTTTCCCAAGTTTTTTTACAATCTTCAAGTAAAACTCCGCCAACCACTTCTACCTTGTGATTAAGCCCGCTTTTTAAAAGTATATCTTTATTGCTTTCAAGCGCGCCTGATTTTGGCTCGTGCATACCAAAAACAAGCCTTTTTATGCGCGAAGAGACTATCGCCCCTGCACACATAGCGCAAGGCTCTAAATTAACGTACATTTCACACCCGTCGAGTCGCCAACCAAGTTTTTTAGATGCCTTGATTATCGCCATTATTTCGGCATGATAAACCGCGCAGTCCTTGCCTTCCTTTTGGTTTTGCGCTCTTGCAATAATTTCACCGTTTTTAACGATTATCGCACCAACGGGTACTTCACCCCTTTTTAAAGCAAGATTTGCCTGTTTTAGGGCAAGCTTCATATATTTTTCATCTAAAATGCGTTGAGCTTCTTGTTGTTTTTTTATTTTTTCAAGATGCTTAGCCGATTGAATAAGCCCGTTCATTTGTGGTATTTACCCCCACCTGCAATCATAAACCCGCGATAAACTTGTTCGCAAAGCATTAAACGAAACAAGGTGTGCGGAAAGGTCATATCCGAAAATGAAATTAACTTATCGGCGCGCCTTTTAACTAAGTCGCTTATTCCGCAAGAAGAACCTATAACAAAAGTAATCTCACCTACGCTATCCTTTGCGCTAATTAGCAATTTAGAAAGTTTTTCACTGCTTAGTTTTTCGCCTTCGATTGCCATTACAACGATAAAACCGCGTAATTTTTTTATAATTTCTTCGCTTTCGCGCTCTAAAGCAACGCTTTCGGGAATATCTTCTAAACTTTGCTCTTTACACTCGATAATATTAAATTCGCAAAAGCGCGACATTCTTTTTGAATATTCTGCTATTCCTTGCTCGAAATATTTTTCTTTTACTTTTCCAACTGCAACGATATTAACCTTAAACATAACTACCTATTAAAACAAATTAACTATCCACGTTACTAAACAAACCGCAATCCCTAACGAAGCAAAAATTAAGAAATTTTTTCTTTCGCTTTGCACCGAAACGATTTTTAAAAAATCTTCGTTAAACCTTTGGTCACACTCAGGATTTTTACAACCTTTCCATAAATATAATAGGCTTACTACAAAAACAGCTATACCTAACAACATTAAAAGTATTTGCAACCAAGGCTCGAAAATGAAACTTGGCGAAACAAACTGATTGTAAGTAACCAAATAAAAATTATTTATAAAATGGTATAATATCGCAGGCAAAATTGAACCGCTTCGTAAGGTTAATAGCGTTAAAACGCCACCTATTATCAATTGATAGATTGTTTGCGCGGGGTTTTTATGGTAAAGCGAAAACAGTACGGCGCATAATACAACCGCAAAATAATCACCAAGCCTTTTACACCCGTTTAATATAAGCCCACGAAAAATACATTCTTCAAAAAATGCAGGTAATACGCACACCGTTATAATGCATAAAATATAATCGCCAATTGAAGAATTTGGCAAGGTAACAGAACTAATTTTAAAACCTAAACTTTCAAGAAAATATATAAATTGTTCGTTAAGCCAGCCAAGACCAAAAAGTGAAGCAAAAGCAAAAGCGATAGCTAAAAGATAATATTTTGTTTGACATCTTTTAAAACAAAGGGTAAGCGCAAAATCTAAGTTTTGGCGTTTAAGCGTGTAAAAAACTATTATGCCAAGCGAAAGCGCTGGAATTGCAAAACTTAAATGGGTGTAAAGCGCGCTATTTAAAAAACTTTCGTCTTCATTAAGCCCCATTGAAACAATGATAACGTTAAAAATAACCGAAACCACTAACGAAAAAAACACGGCAAGTGTATAAACAAGCCCCCCGTCTGCCCCCATAAGTATAAAGTTTTTTTGGCTATTCGTTTGATTTTTCATTTATCTATGTTTTGCCTTTTTTTAATAAGTTTATTATACAATAAAAAGTAAAATATGTAAAGACTTTTTTGGCACTCAAATTAACACTTTGCCGCTTTTAACTCTCATTTTTACAATTTTTACTCTAAAACAAATAAAAATTTACCGTTTAAAATAAAACTTGCTAATTTTTCGTTGACAACCCATAAAAATAATGTTATACTATGTTTGAACACTTGAAGAATTGTTCAAATATAGGTGGAATATGAATTATTTTGACGAAAAAGAATTGACTAATGAAATGCAAAAAGAAAATATAACCGAACTTGTAAGGCGAAAAATTGCAAGCGAAGAAAAAATTTATGATTTAGCCGAACTTTTCAAGGTGTTTGGCGATAGCACGCGAACTAAAATTTTGTGTTGTTTAGAAGTTAAAGATCTTTACGTTGGCGAAATTGCGGATATTTTAAATATGAGTATTTCGGCAGTATCTCACCAACTACGTGTTTTACGAAACGCCAAATTAGTACGCGGTATAAAAGAAGGCAAAGAAGTTAAATACTCTCTCGACGATAATCACGTTATGATGATTATTTCTTGTGCGTTAACACACCTAAACGAAAAAGATTAAAGCCTAACTAATAAGTGGCTTTTAGCACCTTAAATAAACAATAAATGATAAAAATGGAGAAAAAAATATGAAAAAAATCTTTAAAATGCAAAACGTAGACTGCGCGCATTGTGCAATGAAAATGCAAAACGAAATTCTAAAAATCGAAGGCATTATCTCCGCTTCGGTTAACTTTTTAACTCAACGCCTAACACTTGAATTTGATGATTCAATCCAAGAAGATGTTTTAGATAAGGCGCGTAAGGCTTGCAAAAAAATTGATAGCGATACTGAAATAATTGGATAATATGTTTGGTTTAACAAAAAAACAAAAACGAACTGCGATTAGCATTATTATATCGTTATTTTTGTTTGCCTTGTCTCTTATAATCTTTAGGTTTTTTTATGATATAAGTGGCGATAACAGGCTTATAGCCAAACTTATACCTATCATCGTATGGTTTGGTTTATATATTTTTGTTGGTTACGAGCTTATTATAAAAGGCTTTAAAAACATTTACAACAAGCAACTTTTAGGCGAAGATTTTTTAATGTTAGTTGCAAGTTTGGGTGCGTTTGGACTTGGTATATATAACCTTTTCACAAGCAATATTACCGAAGGTTTTGAAGAAGCGGTGGCGGTAGTTTTATTTTATAAAGTAGGTCAACTGTTTGAAAGCGTTGCAACTGAAAAATCACGCCAAAGCATAAAAGAACTTTTGGATATTTGCCCCGATACTGCAAACCTTATAAATAACGGCGAAAGTAGCGAAGTTTTTTGCGAAGAAATTAAGGTGGGCGATACAATTGCTATTTATCCGGGCGAAAAAATCCCACTTGACTGCACTATAATAAATGGCGAAAGTTCAATTGATAACAAAGCGCTAACTGGCGAATCATTACCCATTGAAGTTAAAGAAAACAGTATTTTATTAAGTGGCGGAATAAACCTTACGGGTGAACTAATTTGCAAGGTTAACAAAACCTTTAGCGAAAGCACCGCAACTCAAATACTCGAACTTGTGCAAAATGCAACCGAAAAGAAAACAAAAACCGAAAATTTTGTTTCAAAATTTGCAAAATATTACACTCCTATAGTAATTGCACTTGCGTTACTCACGGCATTTATCCCACCAATTTTATTTGGTGGACTTAGCACTTGGCTTTATCGATCCCTATCATTTTTAGTTGTTTCTTGCCCATGTGCGCTTGTAATTTCAGTTCCTATGACTTATTTCGTTGCGCTTGGAAAGGCTTCACAAAAAAAGGTTCTAATTAAAGGCAGTTGTTATTTAGAAACACTTGCAAAAGCAAAAACTTTTGTTTTTGACAAAACTGGAACGTTAACTAAGGGCGAATTTGCAATTAAAGAAATACTACCAAATAGCAAAAAAGATGAAATTTTGCGCCTTGCGTATATTGCCGAACAAAATAGTTCTCACCCCATTGCAAAGTGCATAACTGATGCATATAAAGGCGAGCAAATTAGCGGATATACACATACTAACTTTGCGGGATTTGGTGTTAAAGCGGTAAGCGATAAAGATGAAATTCTTTGCGGTAATTATGCCCTTTTACAAGCTAACGGCATTACCCCAACAGAAAATAAAGAAGGTGCTATTTATTTAGCAAAAAACGGTTACTACGTTGGCCTAATTACAATTGAAGACAGTATAAAAACCGAAGTTAACGGTGTTATAGGCGCACTTAATAAAGAAAATTGTAAAACGATAATGCTAACTGGCGACACTTTTGAAACCGCAAAAAACGTTAGTGAACGAGTTGGTGTTAACGATTTTAAAGCTAACCTTTTACCACAAGATAAATTATTTGAAGTTGAAAAACTTTTAGCACAAAAACAACCTAACGACACTTTATGCTTCGTTGGTGACGGCATAAACGACGCTCCAGTTTTAACGAGAAGCGACCTTGGTGTAGCGATGGGAGCACTTGGCAGTGACGCCGCTATTGAAAGCGCAGACGTAGTGCTTTTAAGGGATGATTTACAAGATTTACTTTACGCAAGAAATATTTCTAAACGCGCCGTAAAAATAGTTAAGCAAAACGTAATATTTTCAATTTTAATTAAATGCTTGATACTTATATTATCATTCTTTGGTATAACCAACGTTTGGGTATCTATTTTTGGTGACGTGGGCGTTGCCGTTTTAGCAATACTAAACGCCCTAAGAGTTTAAGTCGTTAACTAAAAACAATGAAAAAATAATAAAAAAGTCCGCGTATAGCACGATTAAAGCGCTATACGCGGTTTTATTTTTACTAATATTGTCTACCTGCCGAAGTTAAGCCAAAGTACGTTCCATCGTACTCGTGGAAGGGTAAACGCTCTTGTTCAAGTTCTTCAATACAATCAACGTTTCCAGATATATAATCAAGAATACGCGTTTTGCAATCCTTAATTCTTTGAATAAGCCCACCTATTTGCAAAGTATGAACTTCAAACCCAAACGGCTTATTTTCTTTATACCAAAGCGTTTTAAACTTTTGATAAAAATCTTCTATTTTTAAAACTAAAAGGTCACACTCGGCAATAAAAGGCGTTAATAAACTTTTTTCCCTTTTCAAATAACATTTTGTTAGCCTAACGCCAAAATCGTACTTATTCTCTAATACGCTTGCAAGCGAAGCGCATAAATCAAACACGTAAGAAAATTCGCCTGCCCTTGTTGATGCAAAAAATAATTCTTTTTGTAATCCTTTATAATCAACTGCGCCGTTTTGTAAAACGTAATAATCGTTAATTCCTAGCAACGGGTCGTTGTAAAGGTGCATTGAAGAAGTATATAAATCTACGCCCTGTTTTCTTCCATCTAAATTAGCAATTTGCTTAAAATCATAGTAATTAAGCTTTGTAAAATACTCAAAACTCTTAGCAAGCGTTTTTTCGTCAAATATACCCTTTGAATACTGCATTATAGTATGTAAAAGTGGCAAGTTTGCAAAAAATGAACATTCTTTACCCCCATCGCCCCACATACACACGAAAAAGTTATCGATTTGATTTTCGTTTGCGCTTTGAATTGCAGGAAGCATATTTTGAATAGTTTTTTCCCATTGCGGAGCAAAACCGCACCACGACCAACACCCGCCAAAAAACCAAACGGGCTTATCAAAAGATTTACACCCCTTAATAAGATTATCGTAACGCGACTTATTTGAAGAATAATAGTCCCAGTAAGCAAGTTCAACGTTTTTAGGAAGTTTATCTTTTACGCTATCGCTTGCAACAAAATTTTCGCAATACTGATCGCCCGTTTCACTAAGCGTTTTAAATAGCATATCGTACCACATATGCGCGTTAAACCCATATTTATCGGCAATTTCAACAATCTTTGTTAGGTGGCGTAAAAATATATCACCCGCCCTTTCGTAACCGTGTTTTTCTAAATGTTTACCAAGCCCTAAAAATTTTGCCTCGTCCATACCGATATTTATTTCACGGCTTGTAAAACACTCTGCCATAGTTTTAAATATTTTGTCAATAAGCTGATAAGTTTTAGGCTCATCAACAAGCAAAACGTCACCCATATCGGTAATATCTGCGTATTCGTGATTTTTAAGCAGGGTATGATAATGAGCAAGTGTTTGAATACAAGGAATTAACTCAACACCCTTACTTTTTGCATAAAAATCGATTTCTTTAAGCTCGTTAGCTGAGTATCTTCCACGTAAATGACCAAAATAAGGTTCGTCGATTATACAAAAAGTATCTTCAGTATAAAGTTCAAGCGCATTATAACCGAGCATTACCATATAATCGATAAATTTTTTAACCTGCTCAACCTTCATAACCGCGTTTCTTGAACAGTCTAACATTATACCAAAACGCTTAAATTCCATAATTACACCTAAACCCTTTTAAATGAAAATTAAAATTCTAAAACTTGATCTCCGTCTTTTATTACGTAATTACTTTTAACACCTAAGCTCTTCATCCACCCTTGAACTTCAATCGTTTTAAAAGTGAAAGTATTATAGCCTTTACCAAGGTCGTTATCCCAAAGATATTTAGGGGTTGGCCATAAGCATATTTCAGGACTTATAGCTTGATATACGGGAAAATCAACGCCACATTGACCGTGGTGTGCCATTTGACAAATATCGGCCTTTAAAACACCAGTTAAGCCCCAACGTTCAAGCAGTTTGTTTCCTGCTTCAACCTCGCAATCGCCCAAGAATAGTGCGCTTTTACCGCCCCAAGTCGCTTTAAAAACTAAAGAATTATTATTGCAATTGTTTACGCGTAATTGAGCGCCTGCGGTGTGTAAAATTTCAAACTTGATTTCTTTTATAAAAAAGGTTTCGCCAACAACTGGTGAATGACTTTTTTGTTTAAAAGTTGGTAAAGGCCTATAAAAATTTAAAAACGTACGAACGGTAGCAGGTCCATCTTTTGCCGCCCACGAAATATCAGTCATTGCGCCATAAATAATTTTATCTATTTCAAAACTATCTGGGCAAGTTTCAAGCATTGATAAAAACGCTTCAACGTGGTCTTCGTGTAAATGAGTTAAAATCCACCCATCTATATGTGGTTTTTGCTCGCCCGTAATTTCTTGTAATCGTTTAGTTAAATGCGGTAAATCAAAACTATGACCACCGTCAACTACTATAACCGTGCCTTGATCGGTTGTAAAAATAAAACTGTTAAGTAAATCGTCTTTACGCTCGTTTGGTCCACCGTAAAGCATATGAATAGCGTTTTTCATATTAAATTATTTCCCCCTTTTCAGGATTGTTTTCAGTAATTTCGGCGTATCTTATCCAAAGGTAGCGAGAAAGTCCGCTATCCGTTTGATTTGGATACTTATTTACAACTTTATATTTTACCGTTACACCCGGCAAAAATCCACCGCCAGTAATATAATCGGCTTGGTAAATAGCGTAAGACTGCCCTTTTTCGTTAATCTTTGCCATATTGCCAAAAAATCCACCACGCGCCTTTTCAAGAAATTTTTTATCACCCGTAACAGCATACGCCCAGTAATCTGCTTCGGCGCGCCAAATAGACCAAGCATGCCCCATACAAAGCGCAGGACCATCTTTATCGCCTTCCCAACGGGTTTCCCACCAACGCAATGAAGATCGATACATTTGAGCAATCGGGGTTTGAGTAACCCAACTTTCGTGAACCTTTAAAATATCTAAAGCGCAATCTACGTATTTATCCACCTTTTCAATTTTAGCACAGTAATATAAAAGAGAAAGCGCAGTGCAAGAAATCGAACCGTCTTCCATTTCTTCTTCGGCTTCACTCGTTTCATCCGTTTCGGTTGGAAAAGTGTATCCGCGAAGGTATAAATGATGGGCTAATTTGCTTGCAGAGTTTTTATACTTTTGATAAAGGCTTTCATCTTTATCCTTAAAGAAATTCGCCATATCAATTATAGGAATAATTAAACAGCACACCGTTGAATATTCAATTGGCATACCGCTATCTTTAGAAACACCGCGAATTATAGCTCCACTTTCAGCTTGATAGGTATCAATAAAGGTATTAAGTGCGTTTATGGCGTAATCGAGATATTTTTGATTTTTAAAATATTTATAAGCATCTAATAAAATAGTAATACCAAAGCATTGTTCTTGAATACGCGTTGAACCGTAGATGTGATAAGGCGGTAAGCCGTTTTGTTGCTTTTTATTGAAAATAGTAATATCGTGGTAAATTTTTGCTTTTTCTTCATCCTGTTCGGTTATAATATCAAGCAATTTAGTTACCATATCTTCATATTTTTCAACCTTACCATATCTTAACATATAGCGTAGCATTGCGCTTGCCCAACACTGATGCTCACAAAGATTACCGTCGGTTGCGCGCAAATCACTTTCACATACAGTATTCATTGATACGTTATAAAGTTCTGGTAAACTTTTATAGCAATAAACTGTGCAATCAAGCCCTTTTACGCCATTATACACGGGGGTTATTCTATTATCTTGTAATTTAGTTAGTTCTAATTCAATTTGCGAGCCACAAGTTTTAAAAAATTGTTCGTTAAGATAAACTCCGTCACAATTTCCAATCAAGTGAATTTTGATTTTTTCACCCTGCTTTACTGCGTTTTGAGAGTAATAAGCAACTGGCAAATTTAGCGTTTCACTTAACTTTTCAAGCCCCTTTTCAAAGCTTTCAACTTCAAATAATGAAAAAGAAAATTCTTTACGCTCACTACCCGTTGAATACGCTTTATCAAAGTTTGCTAAAATTTTAAAATTATCAAAGAAATGCCCCCCAACGTACGGAGAGTAATCCATTTTCCAACCGTCAACTTCGCTAGTTGCAACAAGCATTAAATTTCTTCCGCTTGGGCTTGAAAAATAGCAATATATGTATCTATTATCAATAGATTGATAAGGCGAATTAAAAAGATATTGTTCTTGCCACTTTCCGCCACCTTTTTTACTCATAAAATTAAAGGGCAAATAAATACCAAACTCTGAAAGCTCGTCACTTAAAGTACTTACAAAAAAGTTAAGCCCATCGCCATTTTGATAAACTTTTAACCTACTTTTTGTGTTTTTCGCATATCCGTTTTCATCAAAATTATCTTTATGGCTAACGTATGGGGTGCATTCAACCCTTTCTTGTTTGGTAACGTCTTCACTTTTTAAAGTGTAAGATATTTGCATATCGCCTACCATAACCGCGTTTTTAAAAGAATTATCGGCAAAAAGCACTCGGTTATCTTTAAAAATAAGCATTTACTTCTCCTAACTATTTTATAAATCTAAAACAAATATCAGTATATCATCAATCATTTTATCACAGGTAAATCAAGCACGTCAATAGTCTTTCTGTTTTTGTATTTACCACGTGTAAAATCAGGGCATTCAACAGGCATACTACCCATTTTAATAGATTGTTCAGATAAGGCAGTAACCGACATCCACGAAACAGCGTCGTAAACGTCTATTGGCATAGGTCTGCCTTCCTTAACGCAACGAATAAAATGCTTAAGCATTATGTAGTCCATTCCACCGTGACCTGCTTTAATTTGTTCTTCAGTAATAGTGCGCCAATCATCGGGAAGATAATCTTTATAGTTATCAGCGCTATTAAAAACTTGTTTATAAGAAGTATTTTCGTGATCAATATCTTCAAGAACTACCGCTTGCGTCGTTTGACAGTAAAAACCCTTAGTACCGCTTACCGTAACGCCTCGTTCGTATAAACGTGGTAAGGTAGTATCAAGTTTTAAAAATATAGTTTCGCCGTTTTCGCATTGAATCATAGTAGTAGTAACGTCACCTTGTTTAAAGTCAACGTTACCAAGTCTATCCTTATATTTGTCGGTTTTAGCAATATATTGCTTCATACCTTGCGCCTTTGACGACATTGAAACAAGTTTAGTAAAACGGTTTCCGCTATTAACGTTAAGAATTTTAGCAATAGGTCCAAGCTCGTGCGTTGGATAATTTTCGCAGTTATGATTCATATACTCGTTTAAACGGTAGTGATGAGTATCTATACCGCCCGCTATTTCCTCACGCAAGTCGTGGCAGTAATAACCTTGACAGAAAGAAACGTCACCTAAAACGCCATTTCTTACTAAAGAAGTTGCTAAAAGTTCATCTTTATAATAACAGCAGTTTTCTAAAAACATAAATGGAGTTTGTGTTTGTTCGTAACAATCAACCAACTTCCAACAATCTTCAATACTATGAGTTCCACCAACTTCAATTGCAACCGTAACACCTGCTTTCATACAAGCCAAAGCAACCGCAACGTGCATACTCCAACCAGTTGAAACAATAACCGCATCAACACCACCTTTTATAAGTTCGTTATAATCGGTGGTTTTAAAGGGTGCAGGCGCTCCCTTTGATAATATTAACTTTTCTGCAAAATCTAATCTTTCTTCGTATTGATCGCAAATAGCAACAACTTCTGCTTCGGGATTATTTAAAACGTTACCCATTAATCCATCGCTATTTGAAAGCCCGTGTCCGCAACCGCGTTGACCAAGCCCAACAAATCCTACTTTTACTTTTCTCATACTATTCACCAATTTTAATTAATACACCACCGTTTTTACGGCTTTCTTCAGCTTTAAATCCTACAACGTGACTTTCTATTGATTGGTCTATAGTAGTACGCGCAATTGACTGTGATTTGCCGATAATATAGTTTTTAAAATCATAGTATAAATATGTATCACCGCCACCGTGTCCACCACTTAAATTTACCCCTAAAGAGTTATATTCTTTTGAATTAGTATCAATTTTTACGGTTTTTTGACCAAATGGCGTATAGTATAAAATACCTTCGTCAAAATTGCCGTAAACTTCACCCTTAGTGCCGTGAATTTTAACCGTGCGATAACAATCATCGGAAAATGCTGTCATAGTAAGGTGTGCGGTACTACCGTCCTCAAAGCAAAGGTTAACAACTTGATTATCAATAGCGTTGTTACCCGCATGGTAAGCGCACTTAGAAATAACGTCTTCTTTATTATCAATTACCTCAACGATATCTCTACCAATAAAGCGCGCAGTTCCACCAACTACCCCGCGTTTCATACGTTCAGGATAGATTTTATATGAGTTATATAAACATTTTTCTCTTACTTCAGGGCTACAATCAACGCAATAATAAGCGCTTCCTTCAGGCGCGTTTTCAGGTCTGAAATGGAAAAGTTTACCAAAAGAACTTACCGCAGTGCACTTTTTATTCATAAGCCACATAAAAATATCTAAATCGTGACAACACTTAGCAATAATTGTTGGCGTACTATCTTCCATTTTGCGCCAAGGTCCACGAACGTAACTTAACGCAAAATGCCAATATGCAATATTTTCAGTTTGATTTATTGTAACTATATCGCCTAACGCACCAGTTGCAATAAGATTTTTAATACAAGAATAAAAAGGCGTATAACGCATAATGTGGGTAAGAACAACCTTCCTACCAAGTTGATTGGCAACGTCACGAATGCTTTCACACTGTTCAATAGTTACCGCTGCCGGTTTTTCAAGGCATACGTCGTAACCAAGATGCATAGCCTTAATTACCATATCGTAGTGTTGGCTATCTTGTGAGCAAATAAAAACCGCATCACAAATCTCGCCTTGTTTAAAAAATTCGTCGGCTGTTTTAAAACATTGTTCTTCAGTTAAACCGTATGCAGTTTTACCACGTTCACGATTATTTTCAACAGGGTCGGCAATAGCAACCAATTTAGCATCGTTATCATCTTTTATTATAGAGCCAAACATTTGACCCCTACTTCCAAATCCAAGAATAGCAAATTTTACCATAATTTTACTTCCTTTTTGTAATTTTAACAATTATTTTTGTTGAAACGATTAGTTTTCTAAGTCTAAAAACCAAACGGCTTCGCCAGGTTCTAAAGCAAATAAAAGTGCACGTTCGTTGTTATTGTTAACAACTACCTTTTCACCGTTTACCAAAGCAGTAAAAGGGTCTTTGTTTTTATTAAAAACAAGTCGTACCTTGTTCAATTCATTATCTTCAGGATGGCGTAAATTTTGTAACATATAAATAGCTTTTCCATCACTTCGTTGAAGTTTATTTAATAGTAACGGTGCATCTGAAGAGTATTCTGCAATAACACCTAAATCAGTTGAAACTAAATTTTTAGTTGAGTCGTTTCCGTTATATGAATTTAATAGTTGTGATGCAACGTAATCGTACTCACCAATCTCTTCAAATGTTTTTTTAATAAGTTGGTTAGTATTTTTAACCTCGTTATAAAAAATCTTACTACCATCTTCATTCATAATAGCAACGTCGGGTTGATCTAATTTGCTACGAGTAGAAAAACGCCAATAGGTATAATAATATATCTTTTTAGCGCCAAATCCAAGCGCTAAGTTTGCAAGCCAATTAAAATGCCCTTGAGTAAGCGTTTTAGGGTTACCTTTTCTATCAACCGTATTATTTGCATAAGACTGAATAGTCATATGGAATGGTAAATTATTCTTTTTACAGCGAAGTGATACGAACTGCATAGTAGTAACGTATTTTTCAACCATTGAACAACCTTCCCACCATTTAAAAGGATAATCGTCGTATCCCCAATAACCAAGTTCGGGAACGCTCATTTTATCAATATAATTACCGTATGCTTCATAACCCGTTTTACCTTCACCCAAAACAACCGATTGCATAGGTCCACCTTCTACGCAAGAAAGAGGATTAAAACAGGTGTGAACGAAGGCGTTTGGCAATACTCTTTTCATAGCCTTTGCAAATTGATGAACAACGTCAACTTTAGCAATAAAGGGCTCGTCGATAATAGAAACGCCATAAAAAGCAGGATGGTCTTTATAATCTTTAACACATTCTCTTAAATAATCGTCGAGTTCTTGTTCACTATCAAAAAGTTCACCTATAATAGAATTTTGTGTTTTTACAGTCATTGCAACTATTCTTTCATCAAAAACAACTGCCTTTATACCACACTTTTCACATAAATCAAGCATTTTTTTAAGTTTGCTAGTTTGATATTCTTCGCCGATGTACTTATCTTCGCCAGCAAAAAGCATTTCATCAAAACCACAATCTTTATACTCTTGATATCTTTCTATCGTTTGGAAATCTTCGATAAACTTACTTGCATATACCTTACCGTCTTTTCTAGCATTTATAAGTCCGTTTGGTGGCGGTGTAAACGCTGATATTATAATTTTAGATTTCGACATTTAATTTTTCCCCTTTTTTAACAGTGTAATGTTTCCCGTTTAATACTAACTCGCCATCAACCTCATTAGCAAATATTAAAAGATTAGTGCTTGAGCACTCAACGGTAATAGTTCCCTTAGCCAAAGGTAGTTTAATATAACTGTTTTTAATTAAATTCAAATTAGGCTCAAGTACAAATTTTTTACCAAATTCCAAATCGTCACGCAAGCCGTAATAATAGCGTGGAATAAGATATAAAGGTCCTGCTCCCCAAATATGGCAATGGCTTCTGCCAAAAGGTCTGCCGTACATTGCGGTAGCGCTTTCTTCTTGCTCGCCCTCTTGATAAGTTTCCCAAAAAGTTGAAGTGCCGGTATCAACCATACCACCCCAAAAATCTTCAAGCATTTTTGCGCCATTTTGCCACTGGCCACCCTCGAACAAGCTTGCAAGCACGAATTCAATCATAAAAGGTGTAATTGAAAGTTGCATTTCGCCCTTTTGAATTGCGCTTAAAATGCTATTTTTTTGTTCTTCACTTGCAAAACCGTATAAAATAGCAAAGATATTAGCGTGACAAGTAACGGTAGTATCTAACACGCCGTTGTTTCTTGCAAAAACGAAAACGCCCTTTTGTTTATCAAAGAAAATTTCGTTAGTTTTAGTCTTTAATTCTTCGGCTTTTTCTAAAAGTTTAGTATTATCCTTACCTAAAATTTCGTATATTTTAGCCGAACAGGTAATAGCCTTCCAAAATAGAATTTGTTCAAACGAAACCTCGCCCTTTTTATCGGGAAGTTGTCCCCAATCAACAAATATCCAATCAACGTGCTCACCGTTTCGCGGTATAGAACAAATAAATCCGTCTTTACTAACTCTGCCCAAACAAAAATTAAGGTGTTCGCTAAAAATAGGTTCGATAAATGATAAAAACTTTTTATCACCCGTATGTTCGTAATATTCCCACACGGAAATCAATGTATAAAGCGTATAATCTAAAATATGGTTTATATAACGCACTACCGGACTTTTACCAAATAGCGCTATAATGTTTTGTTTAATGCGATCGGTATCGTGCTGATAATAATATTCAGCCTTTTCAGCTTCATAAGCGTCGCCACCCCAAAGCCAACGGTCGCGCTTTATGCCGTCGAGATAAAATTCGCGCGTACATAAAGAGAAGGTATATAATGCGGTTTCAAAAATCTTTTGTAACCGTTTGTTTTCACATTTATATTCAACTACTATAGGCTTATCATCGTATTCTTCTTCAATTTTAAGTTCGTGAGCGCCACCAACTACTCGAAGATATCTAAAAGCCTTAGTTGTTTTTGATTTATGATATAAATGGTCGTTTATATCGAAAAATTCAATTTGTTCGCAAAAAGTTTCGCGAGTTTGTTCTTCATTAAGCCCAAAATACGCCTTTTCGGCAAGTAATTTTACTTGGCTTGTATTATTAGTAGCTTCGTTTAAGGTTTCGCCAAAATATAAACGGTATTTTCCGCTACCCTTAACCGATGCGTATGCAAAAATAAGTTTTCCAAAATCGTAAATTTTATCGCCGTTTAGCTCAAATTCTTTAACCCACTTAATTTCTCGCGTAGGTAAAGCAAAGGTGTTTGGAGTAAGGTTACCGCAGTTTACTTCGTATGCAGGAACTAAATCGATTTGATTGTAAGCAACTTCAAAAGATCCATCGGTAACTATACTATCGCTATCAATTTTTAAACAAGGAAGACCGTTTGGGTTATACACCCAAATATCCATATAATGTTCACCTGCAGGCAAATCGATTATGCCGTTAAACTCATAAGAATAAACGTCGTCGAGATGAAGTACTGGGCGACGGAAAAATACGCTTATTCTACCCTCCCAACTAAAATGTAAACGAGTAGGCTTATCAATTTTAAAAACTTTAAAAAAGCGAACGTGATGCCAAGGACTATCAACGCGCCAAAATGGCGCAATAGGAAAATCACGTTGGTATCTTCTTGCATGAACCTTTTCGGCAAGCATAATTTCATAATCGCCAGGATAGCAAATCCATTTACCTTCCATAAAAACCTCGTAAAAGCATATAAATAATCTTTTTAAAAATTTATTATTTTGCGCGAATTGCCAAAATTTTGGCAATCGCGCTATAAAAATTAGTTTCTTGTAACTTCAAAATGATCAATATAAAAATTAGTATTTTTCCATTGTTCACTACTTGCCGTTTCACCGTTTACGGTATAATTTAACCCAATTGAAAGATAAATATATCCATCAGTAACGGCACTACGAATAATATTACCTGCAATTTCAATTTTAGTCCAGCCATATTCAGCCTTTTCTGTTGCCTTTCCAAGAGCTATGGAGCTAGCTTCGAAATCAAGATTCATATTTTTGCTTAACGAAACGCTAAAGTTAACGTCGTAGTTATCACTTGGATTATATACCCAAAAAGAGAAAACTCTAACGTTAGACCAATCGATTTCAGCGCTATCTTCAAACTTAATAAAAGTCCAATTTCCATTTGGAAGGTAGTGTATCGACCAGTTATTGGTTTCGCCATAAACAAA
The DNA here is from genome assembly GCA_017522945.1 of Clostridia bacterium. Taxonomy (GTDB): domain Bacteria; phylum Bacillota; class Clostridia; order Christensenellales; family Borkfalkiaceae; genus HGM11416. The sequence goes on along the minus strand of JAFWXT010000001.1, from coordinate 33,165 downwards.
TTCGGCATCTGTATTTTTTTCAATTTTTACGTTACAGCATTTAATTTTATCAAAAGATAAATCAATACTTTCAACGTATCGTTCTTGAGTTGTGCCGGTGCTATCAGGCGCAGAAATATCGTTTGATGAATTGTCGCTAGTAGTTGGTGCGCCAGCGCACGAAATAAAAATAACGCTTGAAATTAAGGCTAATGCTAAACTAAAAAATTTAACAAATTTTTTCATAAATTACTCTGTTACTTCAAAAAAGATTTGAAGACCATCGAAATAAAGCTCAATGGATTTCCATAAGTTACTGTTAACAGTTTCACCGTTGTCTTCAAGTAAAACTGCAATACCAATAACGTCGTAAGCACCGTTAGAGCTTGTGCTTGCAAGAGTTCTTCCGTTAACACTAATTTCAGTCCATTCGCCAGGATTAATAACGTGAGTTGAAACAGTTTTATAATCTTGGAAAATTTCAGGTGTTGATTTTGCATTTAAAAACACTTCGATAGTAATGGCGTTTGAAGTTGGATTATAAACCGAAAAATCAAAAGAGCCCATATCTTGTGCTGAAGAATAGTTAAACTTAACTCCTGCGCCCGTATTGCCTGTAGTTGTGTTTTCGTGTGCATATTTAAGTGACCACTCGCTACCTTCTTTAATATAGTTACCACTTTCAATTATTGAAACGCTAGCACCGTCACAAGCAACGAACCAATCGGTTGGTAAACTATCTTCATTATTATCGGGATCTTGTGAGCTTTGTTCACTTTGTTGTGAATTTGATTCGCCGTTTGAAGTTCCTTGTGAAGTTTCTCCACCACAAGCCATAAACGATAGTGATAATAAAACGCTTAAGATAAGCGCAAAAAATAATGTAATTTTTTTCATAAAACCTCGTAAATATTGCTAACCACCGTCCTTCCCATAAAGGGAAAGACGGTAGTTAACCAATTGTTTTTTTTAATTGTACTTTTAATTAGCTAAGTACGATATTATCAACATAAATGCCTTTTGATTTTAATTCATCCCATAAACCATCTGTTGCGCCACTTGATGGGTTAGTATATTTAACACCATCAATAGTAACGCTGCAAGTATGACCAATTCTAAATTCTAAACCTTTATCAGTAACGGCATCAGCCACGTTTACAGTATATTCTGTCCACGCACCTGCTTTAGCTACGAAAGTTCCCCAAGCCGTTCCCATACCGATAACAACATCGAATGAACATGGGTTATAAACAGAGAAAGTAATCGTTGTTGCACTAACTTCTAACGCGTGAGAAAGGGCTACGCTGTTCCAAGTGCCGTTAGGTTTTGTGTGTAGTGAGAAACAACCTTCTTTAATATAAGCGCTATCTTCGTTTATAACGTTTGTGAAACTACCTTGTCCTCCATTTACACCTACACACCACTTATAATCGTCGCTGTTTTTATCCATTACAATACTTTCAAACGCGTCGAAGTATAAGCCGTTCATCTTAAGCGATGCCCACTTATCAGTAGCAACGCTGCCAGTAGATTTTCCGTCATCAGCAGTTATAGTTTCATAAGTTGCGTTAGTACCGGTATTGATAACTAAACTTAATCTATAACCAGTAGCAAAAGTAATAGAAGAAACGTCACTTGCATTGATAGTAACTTTAGTCCAATCATTTGCAGCTAAAGTAACAGATTTAATATCAGCAACTTTAGTTGTGCCGTCAACTATTCTTAAGCCAAGTGAATATTCATATTGGCTTGGGTTATAAACCATAAAGCTTAATTCTTTTAAGTTTACCCAATCAATATTTGCACTTTCAGGTACGAATACGTTTGGCCAGTTACCTTGAGTAACTCTAAATGATAACGAATATTTATTGTTATCTAAAGTGTACTTATTTCCATCAACGTAAACAAAACGTGAATCGCTATTTAGGTGTGCAGTTGCGTTGCCCGAAACTTCAGGAACTGCCCACTTATAATCTTCGGTTGTAGGAACAACTCTATCGGCTGAAGTGCCTGCGCTTAATTCAAAATCGTAAAGCATAAAGCAACTATCAACAAACTTATCTAATAAATAAGTACTGTTATTATCGTGCATATCGTAGTAAATACCTAAGTATTTCTTAGTTGATGATAATGCAAGAATTTCGTCACCGTATAAAGTGATTTCAACAGTTTCATAAGCAGCTAAACAAACTTTTTGTATTACTACTATTGAAGAATTATTACTTGTTGCCGTGTCGTTTAAAACTAATCTAATTACGTGACCGATATCGTCGTTATTGTAAATCTTAAAGGTTAACTTATTTCCTGCCCAGTTGATTAAGTGACTGTTTGCTAAAGTTCCGGTTGCGTAGCCGTAAGCTTCTCTTGCAGTAAATGTAGCGGCAAGTTTAGCGCCGTTGTCGTTAATTTCTGCAACTGTTCCGCGTAATGAACCGTCACTTGCAGTTGCAAGCCATTGATTTTCTGGTTCTTCATAATTAAACGTTATACCGTCTAAATAGAACACTCTATTGTTCCACATTTCAGAGCCAGCATTCCAAGAAACCGTATTATCAGCTTTTTGAACTAAAAGACCAAGATTTTGTACGCCTTCGCCTAACAATGCTTGTATTTCACTTGCAGTATAGCTAAATTTATTCCAGTGACCTGGTGCTAAAGTTGCCAAATAAGTAGTTGAACCAATGCTTAAATCATCCTTTAAGCCAGTAACTCTTATTGATAAGTTATGCTCACTTGGATTATATGCCCAGAAAGTTAAACCATAAGTTTTTGCAAATTCTACACCGCGAGTAGTAAACATCACTCTTTCGTAAGTACCGCTTACAGCTACCTTAACAGAGCCTTCGCCTTCACGAATGAATGATGAATCACTATTAAGTGAAACTGTGCTACCACCAGTCGTAACAATTTCTTCAACGCTTGCATCATAATATTCGTCGGTATTAGCTAAAACGGTTAATTCAATTTGTTTGCTATCTGAGTTGCCGTATTTATCGCTAACTTCAACTTTAATTAAATAAGATGCTTTTTCAACAACGAACGCGCCATTTTCAACAGCCATTTCTACGCCGTTCTTAAGCACTTTAACGCTTAGCGATGGGTTAGCATCGTAATCGTCACTAACTGTTACTTCAGGAAGAACAACTTCTTCGCCAACAAGCCATACCTTTTGAATTTCATCCATTGTAATTACAGGAGCAGTAAGATCGGCAATTACAGTTAAAGTATATTCTAAGGTTACCGAATTTGCAAAGCTGTCGGTTGCAGTTACTTGGTAGGTGTAAACACCTGCTTGAGCAACGAACGTGCCGTTTTCAACAATAACTTCTTCGCCGTCCTTTAATACTTTTACAGTTACTACTGGATTAGCATCGATATCATCGGTTGCGGTGAAAGCAGGAACTGTAATTAAATCGCCCGCCATTGCTTCTCTTTCAAATTCAGGAGCGCTAATTACAGGAGCGCCTTCATCGGCAGTAATTGTTAACTGATATTCTAAAACAGTTTGGTTATTATATTTATCGGTTGCAGTTACAACGTATTTATATTCAGCCTTTTCAGCAACAAACATACCGTTTTCAACAGCCATTTCTACGCCGTTCTTTAATACTTTTAATACTACTACAGGCGCATCATCCAAATTATCGGTTGCTGTAAAGGTAGGAAGATAAATTTCTTCGCCAACCAAAAATTCTCTTTCAAATTCAGGTACGTTAATTTCAGGTTTAGTAGTATCAGGAATAACTGTTAAAGCGTATTCTTTAGTTTCTACGTTGCCGTATTTATCGCTTGCAGTTACAACGTATTTGTAATTACCTAAACCAATAACGAATTTACCGTCGGTTAATGCAACTTCTTCGCCGTCTTTTAATACTTTAACAACTAAAACTGGTGCGCTATCAATATTGTCACTTACTGTGAAAGTAGGAACTGTAACAACGCTTTCTACCATAAATTCGCTTTCAAATTCAGGAACGTTAATTTCAGGTTTTTCTGTATCTTTAATTAAACGAACGTTATCGATATAAACGCCTTTTGATACAAATTCAGCCCATAAACCATCTGCTGCGCCACTTGATGGGTTAGTATATTTAACGCCGTCAATCGTTGCACTACAAGTATGACCAATACCGATATGTAAGCCAACTTTTACGCCGTCTTTTTCGTAAATTGCGTAAGGAACGGTAACAGTCGTCCATGAACCGGCTTTTAAAAGACCGTTGCCCCAACCGCCACCAACACCGATAACGATATCAAACGAGCATGGGTTGTAAACGTCAACCTTAACTAAAGCGTATTCATCTGCGCTAAAGTTTAATGCATGAGTAAGTGCTATAGTGTTCCAAGTACCATTAGGCTTAACGTGTAACGAATATAATCCTTCGCTAACGAAAGCTAAATCTTCATTTAACGTTTTAGCAAAACTACCCGTTGAGCCGTTAACAGCTTGAGTCCACTTATAATCTTCGCTTGATTTGTTAAGTGTTGAGTATTCAAACGCGTCGAAGTATAAGCCGTTCATCTTAAGTGATGCCCACTTAATAGTAGCAACCTCGCCATACTTATTACCAGCTTCATCAAAGAAGTCTTCATAAGTTGCGTTCGATCCAACGTTAATACCAAAACCAAGCCTAAAGTTACTTTCAAATTCTGTTTGTCCTAATTCTGTTGTAGAAATAATAACCTTTGTCCAATCGCTTGCAACTAAAGTAACTTTCTTAACTTCTTTTACTTTAGTAGTTCCGTTATAAGTATTGATAGCAAGAGTGTATTCATATTCGCTTGGGTTATAAACCATAAAGCTTAATTCTTTTAAGTTTGCCCAATCAACGTTTACACTTTCAGGTACAAATACGTATGGCCAGTTACCTTGAGTAACTTTAAATGACAACGAATATTTATTATTATCTAAAGTATATTTATTTCCGTCAACGTAAACAAAACGTGAATCGCTGTTTATGTGTGCAATTGCGTGACCCGAAACTTCAGAAACTGCCCACTTATAATCGTCGGTTGTAGGAACAACTCTATCAGCAGAAGTTCCTGCGCTTAAACTAAAGTCGTAGAACATAAAGCAAGCGTTTGTGAAAGGTTCTGCCCAGTGGCAACCGTTATTATCGTTAACTTCGTAATAAATACCAAGATGTTTATAAGCAGTGCTTAATGCAAGAATTTCATCACCGTATAAAGTGATTTCTCTTGTTTCGTATGCAGCTAAAGCTATTTTTTGAATGTCAACTCTATCCCCACGAACTGCAGTAGCAGATTTATATAATGCTAATCTTACAACGTGACCGATATCGTCGTTATTGTAAATCTTAAAGGTTAATTTATTTCCTTCCCAATTAATTGCATCGCTGTTTGCAAAAGTACCAACTGGATAACCGTATTTTTCTCTTGCCATAAATACAGAAGCAAGTTTTGCACCGTTATCGTTAACTTCAGCAACGCCTAAACGTAAAGAGCTTTCAGAACTTTCTAATGCGTGCCATTCGCTTGGTTGTTCGTAAGCAAGGTTAATTCCATCAATATAGAATTCTGCGGCAGCCCAAACGTCTGTCCACATAGTACTAGTGTTAGTTTTTTCAAATAATATACCAAAATTTAAGTTACCCGCTAAGAAATTAGACATTTCTTCTGCGCTAAATGAAATTTTGTTCCATGCATTAGGAGCAACACCAACAACTTCAAATACTGCGATTCCTACGTCGGTAAATCCACCAATCTTTAAAGTATAGTTGTTATTAGTTGGGTTATAAATCCAAAGTGTTAAACCTTCTATTTTAGCAAATTTTAAATCTTCGTGAGTAAATACTACTTTTTCTAAAGTGCCGATAGGTTTAACGTGAATTGAACTATTACCTTCGCGGATATACGCGCTATCACTATTTAATTCAATAGTAGTGTTTGCTGAAGTAGTTATTTGATTAGTAACGTCTTCTTGATTATCGTAGTATTCACCAGGATTTTCAAACAATACTAATTCGTAAGTTTCAACCGCTCTATTTCCGTTTGCGTCAACTGCAGTAACTTCATAAACGTAACTGCTTTCAGTTGCAATAAACTTACCGTTTGTTAGAGCAACTTCTTCACCACTTTCGTTAAGAACGCGTACGCTTACTTGTGGGTTAGCATCTTCGTTATCTTCAGCCGTGAAAGTAGGAACTGTTATTTCAGCGCCAGCTACGTAGAAAGGAACAAAATCAGGAGCAACGATTGTAGGAGCAATAGGATCGCTATTTTCTAAACGGAAAGTATCAAAATATAATGCGATATTAGTCCATTGATCGCTTCCTGCGCCACCGTTATTAGAATAGTTTAAAGTGATTGCAATGCGTGAATAATCAACTTCGCCTTTTGCAGTAGTAATAACAGCTAAATCACTTGAAGGAATGAACACTTTAGTCCATTTACCAGCTTTTGCAATAATACTAACGCCTTCGCCATTGCCAACGTTTGATATACCGCTAATATTTTCAGGCGCGCCTACAACACCAAAAGTGTAATCGTAAATTTCACTTGGGTTGTAAACCATAAAGGTTATACCATACCATTCTGGATTAGACCAATCGATTTCTTCAAAGCCGTTTACTACAAATGCAGTCCACGTTCCACCTTGAGTGTATTTGATAGAGCCTGCGCCTTCGTGTATGTATTCTGGGTTAGTGTTGAAAGCTATAGTAGCTCCACCAACTCTTTGAATAGAACCAGCAATAAGTGCTTCTTCGTTAAAGTATTCAATTTCGTTAACTTCAGCAACTCTAAATGAAAATTCTTTTTCAACTGCGTTATTGCTTCCGTCTTTTGCTTTAACAACTACTACGTAATCACCTGCAACCGTAGGAATAAATTGGTTGTCGGTTATTACTTGTTTGTTTGCTTCGATTTTTTCTTCAAAATAAATTTCACTTTCGATTACTGGATTTTCATCAACAGCGTCAACAACTAAAATTGCTTCGTTTAAGTTAATAACTTGATTTACGAAGTATTTATTCTTTAATTGACTTACTACTGAAGGAGCGGTAGTATCAACAGAAATTATGGTTACACTTTCTATTTTAACGCTTCCATCTGGTAATTCAAAAGTAAAGGTAATAACGTAATCTCCAAGTTTAGTAAGAGTAAAACCGTTTTCAACAGTAGGAATTACTTCTTCACCATACATAACAACTACGCTTGGAACTATTACTTGTGTGCCATCGTAAATACCAACCGAAGTTTCAAAAGAAACTGTGGAAAGTATTTCCATTTCTCCCCCTTCCAACAAGTCAGTTACGAAGCTCGCATCAGTAGAATCATCTGGCGAACTGTCTTGATTTGAAGAGCCCACACTACTACCGTCTGAACTGCTTAAAGTGCTTAAGTCTATACATGCAACGCCTAAACTTAAAAGCATACACATCAATAACGCTAATAGTAATTTGAAGGTCTTTTTCATTTTTTTCTCCTTATATATATTATTGTTATACTTACACCCCGCTTATTCGGCATCTTCCAAACGGAAGTTGTCGAAATAAACAGAGAAGTTTTCACCGTAGTTTTTACCAGTTACCATCATAATGCGTTGATAGTTATATTCGCCGATATCAGCGTTATAACCAAGCATTATATATCCATCGCTAGCAGGTTTAACTAAATCTGCAATAGAAACGCGTACAGTAGTCCAAGTTTTTGATTTTGCTGTAAAAGGAATTGCTATACGGTTATCCGATCTATCCCCTCTCGCACGCCAAATTTGAATTGAATATCCTTGATTGTTGATTGAATCACAGTAAACGTCGAACACAATATATTTGTTTTGTGCGCCCAACGCTTCCCAATCGAAGTGATATAAAATATCTTCTGCAAACGACCAGTAAACTGCACCGCCACTTGTTTGTGCTGTTGGATATTCAACTCTTAACGATTTACCAGATAAAGTAGCAGTATAAGCAGGGTCGTTGTTTATACTTAAAATAGGTAATCCGTCTGCAGTACTTACACCGTTTACCATCGTCATAAATTCTTGATATGGCTTATCAAAAGAACATATTTCGTTTTCATCATAAGTAACTTCGTAAGGCGTTGGAACAACTGCCGACATATTCATTTCAACTTTATCAAGATAATATACGTTTTGATCAAGTTTTTCTTGGTCGTATTCTCTTGGTAATTTAATAACTATGTTTTTTCCTTGAGTAAGGTCAAAACCACCAGCCATACCTTTTACGTTATAGTCAAGTTTAACGTTGTTCAAGCCTTGTTTTAAAGAAACAATTTGGAATAAGGTTGTTTTTGTGCCGATTTCAAGAGCTACTTCCATAGTACAATCTTTACCGCTTTCGTTAAACAAATCGAAAGTAATATTTTTTAAACGGCTTAAATCGTAAACCTTATCAACAACAAAAGGAATTTTCATTAAAGGATGAGCAGTACCTTCAAAGCGACGGCCGTAAACGTTTAAACGAACAGAGCCTTTGCCTTCGGTTACGTATTTAGCATCGGTGTTTAAATCAGTTATACCAAAAGCTTGTAAATATTCGCAATTATATGCGTCTTGTACGGTATTAAACCCATTTATTAGCTTGTAAGTTTCAATTTTTTCACCGCTTGCATTAGTGTCTTTTACGTTTGCAAAAGTTGGAAATAACGCGCACGCTGATAATAGGGCTACCATAGCAACTTTAAAAATTTTCTTTTTCATACTATACACTCCTATTATGAAAGCTTGATTATCTTTTCGATATCAAGAGTATAACTGCTTACACTTTCAGGTATATTAAACTCGAAAATAATGCAGTTTGCATTGCCTATTTTACTCCATGCTAAATCGTTTAATCTATCAACTCTAATAACGTTATAACCAGGATTGATATAAACGGTATCTAACATTCTCATGTTTTTACCGTAAACGTTGATAGTTGCCTTAATCTTTTCAGCACCATCATAATACATATAGAATATAATTGACTTGGTGTTTGCGTTTAAATCGTTTTTATCAATAGCGTAAAGCATAGTTTTGATTTCGCTTGTTAAAGTCATATTCAAAGTTTGAACACCGGTGTTTTTATATTCTTGTTTAGTTACGGTAACTTTGTCGTATGATTCTAAGTTGCCGTTAACTTCAACTTCAAAACCTACGCGAGATGGATCGATTTCAGCAATAGACGTGCTTTCAGCACCAACCGTAAGAGTACGTCCGTTAATTTCAAAAGTTACCTTAGCGGTATTTTCGTTAACTTCGTAAACCATTCCGTTACCGCATGCAGTACCCGATAATAGCTTGCCGTTAACTTTAATTTGGCTTCCTTCAGGAGCGTAAACCTTTGCAGTTACGCCACCGTTACTGTTAACCTTATAATCACTTATAGCAATTCCGTCTTCTGCCCAAACTAATAAGCTATTGATAGCTTCTTTAGCATAAGCAAGCTCGTGTGAGTTGCTGTAAACTTTTACAATACTGTAAAGTTCAGCGTAAACTTCATTTAATAATCCACTTGAATCTAAAGTTTTACCATACGCTTCGCTTAAAGCAGGATATAATCTCTCATCTAAATCAGTAATTGCTTCGTAGTCTTCAGAGCCGTCTCTCATATACCATAAACGTAAACATGGAACTGGTGCATCAAGACCGAAAATCTTACCAGGATAGAAGTAATAAGCATCACCAACGTCGGTATTATTTCTCATAACGTCGTAATATTGATCAATACCGTGTAATGGTTTTGAATGGCTATAATCGGGATATCCGTCCCAAGTACCGATTGTTTCCCAGCCTAAATAGCCAGAAATATCGTATTCTCTCATTTGCCACCACATAACGCGACCTGAAACACCGTTATCATCAATGTGAATAGTAGGATATGGTGTGTTTGGGTTACAACAAGTATAAACCCAATAGTTACCACCATCTTCTCTGTGTTGACGATAATCGTCAATAACGGCTGAAGAATGGAAATATTGTGGTTCAGTACAGTATGCATCGATCAATTCAAATCCACCGTGGCTGTCGATATAAGTTGTAACAACGTGTTCAAGATTTAAAATGCTGTTAATAAAATCTTCAAATCCATCCCAAGTTGAACCAACGCTTTCAGCATAACTGCGAGCGTATTCAGCAGTTTCTATTAACGCATTGTTAAATTGATTACATACGTAGTCAACACGGAAAAGGTTACCCCACGCTTCAGGTTCGTCGATAATAGAGCCCATATAAACGTAAGCTTTTTTAAATATGTCAACTTCGTGATCAATAGCGTATTTTACGTAAGTTTCGGTGTAATATCTAAAAGTATCGGTATTTAATACCGCTACGTTTACAACCTTGCCAGTAGCAGGGTCAACAACGTTTTGATATCTACCATTTGTTCTCATACCGTATGAAGCAACGGTTGGATCAAGCGTCGCTTCGTGCATAAGTTCGGCATCAAGATAAGCAAGTTCACGGAAAACCGATTCTTTATTGCTTTCTGGGTATAATCCGTAAAGCCATTCGGTTGCTAAACGGAAATCGTTTAAAATATCGCTAACTTTTTGATACATTTCTTGGGTTTCTTCCATTTCAAGATATCCAAGATATTTAGAAGATACTGGCATACAAGATTTTGCAGTAACTTTTTCTGGTAAAGTATAATCTAAAACTTCAATAGTTGCGTTTAGTTTATTAGATCTGCCGTCGGTTAGAACGTTAAAAGTACCTTTATAAATTCCTGCAGGTTGATTTGAAGGAATTTCAATGGTTACTAATACGCCTTGGTTATCCCCACCTTTTATGCTGTTAAGTTCGTACTCTTTAGCAACTGAAAGCGGAAGCATAGCGTCGGGATACATACCCGGTTGCATTTCAGTTTCATCCGACATAACTTTGGTTACTTCGTGATAATATTGATGGCGTAAATCAAATAAAGATGCCGGTATTACGTATTCACCGCAAGTAAAGTCGCTTGCAACAACATCGTAAGAAGCGACGTCTGATTCAGGGCGAATAATAATGGTTCTTGATTCATATTCGTTTCTAAATGTTTCAATATGAAAATCTTCCATCAAATAAGTTTCAAATTTATCACCTAAATTTGCTTTAGCGGTAGTTCCGTCGTAATAGTTTTGAAGAATTTTATCTTCAGTGTATGCAACTTTTAATTCAACCGCTTCAGACTTAATCACAGGTGGAGTATCCGGTGTTGAACTGTTACCTGGTTGGTCGCCCTTATTGCCAACGCAAGCAGTAGATATAATCATACCTACTGCCATTGCACCAGCTAAAAGGCTTTTAAGCCATTTTCTCATTAATTATTCCTCCAAAATTTTTAAGGTTTGCTCTTATAGTAAGCCAGAGTTTTGTAATAATTGACCCATTCTTTGTTCTGTATAGTAGTTAAATGCGTTAGTAATAACTTGGTCTGCGTTGTAACGTTCTGAATTACGCGCGCCAAAAGTAATAACGAAGTTGCTGTTCTTTAAGCCTGTGTCGTAACGTAAACCGCCAATGTAGTAAGTTGGGAATGCGCTTTCCGTTTTAATTGTAACGATATTTTCCATAATTTCAAATTTACGTTTTGCAAAAGCACTTAAACTGTTATAGCCTGACCAATTTTTAATATCAAACGACCATGGGAAAGCCGAACCGTTAGTTCCTGCAAGATATAATTCCATAGCTTTGTTAGTAGTTAAGAACTTTAAGAACTTCTTTGCTGCATCTTTAGCTGTTGCATAAATAGGAATGCACATTGCGCTACCAACGCCTGCTTGTTCGTACGCGCGTGATTTTACAATAAGTGCTACGTCTGCATCAGTTGCCCATGCTGGTCTTGAAGCAACACCATCAGCGTAATCAACTAAAGCGCGAAGTTTTGCGTCGTATGCTTGTCTTGTTGCTTTGCTCATAGTTTTGCTTGCTTCTGTAAAGTTTTTATCTTCTGCCCAGTAAGACATTTTATCAGATAATGCGCTTATAACAGGGGTTTTCATAGGAAGAATTGAACCGATTGATTGATTTGCACTACTGTTAATCATTTCATTTTCAAGCCAAGTTCCGTTAGGCATCATTGCGCCGTAAGCACCTTGTTCAAGTAGGTAATAAGCTTGAGCTTCAGTATAAGCTAATGATTCAACGTATGGGTAAACCCAATCTTTGCTAGGGTCTAAAAGTTCTTCATAAACTTTAAACATTTCACGAAGACCTTCTTGATTAAAGATATTTCTTGATTGTGATGCGCTTGGACGAGCAGTTGCGCTTGTTTTACCAGCGTAGAAATTATCAAGACCTTCTTGACCTTCATATTGTGCCCACCAAGTCCAAGAACAGTATTGGAAATAGTCGTCTGTTGCTGAATAAATAAAAGGATAAGTTCCGTTTGATTTTAAAGCAACACAGTATTCTTGTAATTCATCAGTAGTTCTTGGTTCGCCTGTTAAACCAGCTTGTGTAAATAAAGTTTGGCTATAGAAGATACCGCCGAAACCACTCGTCCATGGAACTGCAAAATAATGTTCTTCAAGATTACCATTAAGAGTAACTTCTCTTAAATATGCAGAAGAAATAGATTCATCTAATTTTTGAATTAAGGTAGAACCTTCAACTTCTGCGGTATAAACCTCGTCAAGTGATTCTAAAATACAATCGTAACCTGAAAGAACTTGAGAGCCTTTAGCAACTAAACCGTTAACATCACCACCTATAATAAATAAATCTGCGGTGGTATTTTTAGGACCTGCTGCAAGTAAGTTACCAACTGCTACCGATTCATCTAGGTTATCTGCAACAATTTTAATATCAGGGTTTTGAGCCATAAATTCAGTAGCGCAGTCAACTAACCATTTAACGCCGTAACCTGCATTATAAATTTGAATTTCAAGCGTGTTTGCATCGTTTGACGCGCTATCGCCCTTCAAGTCCAAATTACCCAAATCATTACCGCCACCAGCAGGTTTTCCACCACCGCCGGTGTTGTCACCCTTATTGGTACAAGCAAAAAGGGAAAGTGAGCTTATTATGCATAATAATAAAGCAAGTAGTTTGATTGAGAATCTTTTTAAGGTTTTCATTTTGTTTTTTCTCCTTTATTAAATATTTTTTATTTCAACCTTTTAATTTTGCTAAATCACGCATTTTAAATTTTGCGTAATTTAACCGTTTATTTCACCGACGTAAAAAATTCATCGGGATTAACCTTTTAAACCACCAACGTTAACCGTTCTTAAAATCGTATCTTGGAAAAGAACGTATAAAGTTAACGAAGGTATTGAAGTAACTACTAAACCTGCAAAGTATAAAGGTGTATCCATACTTCTACCGGTTTTTGCTTGGTATTCATATAAACCAAATGCAATTGACGGATATTTTGGCATATAAAGCATTGTAAATTCGTGGTTATTCCAACTGTTTATAAAACCGAGCAAGAAGAATACGCCCAACATTGAAACAGCCTGTGGTAACATTACTTTTGTAAATATCGTCCATTCGTTACCACCGTCTATGTAAGCAGCTTCGGCATAAGCCCAGTCAATACCCTTCCAAAAGCCTGCAAGAATAATAAATTGGCCACCAAAACCACCAAAACAACCCCATAAATAGCCGATGTTGTTTTTCCAACCTAAGTCACAGAATAACTTATAATAAGCAACTTGCGAACCTGGCAAAGAAAGCGTAAGCATTATTAAGTTAATAAGGAATATAATTTTTCTACCCGGGAATTTATATCTTGCATAAGCATAAGAACAAGCCGCCGTAGATAAAAGAGCTGGGATTGAACCCGTTAACGAGAACCAAATACTATGGAAACACATTCTAAAATATCCGCTTCCGTTAACTTCAAACTCGGTAAATACCCTGCTATAATTCCATCTCCACTCTTTTGGAAATTGGAATCTACTTGTAATCAAATACTCGATTGAACCTTTAAACGAGTTCATTATTACGAAGAAGAATGCTACTAAATAAGTTGCAGAAAATATAGCTAAAATTATAAAAGCGATTGTGAATAAAATCTTTTCACCTTTAGTACGCTTAATTTTATTTGATCTTGCCATTAGAACGTTACCTCCGGTGTAATTTTATTACCTATCCATCTAACTAATAAAGTTACCGGTAAAGTAACCAAGGTCATACAAATACCTAAAGCACTCGAAGTACCCGTGCTACCGCCCGTATAAATTTGCCACCATATCCAGAAGGATAGCGTTTGAGTATTATAGTTACCTGCAGTTAAGAACAAGGTTGCGCCACCTGCGGATAAGAACCCTGCAACACCTAAAACGTAAAGTGTAATAAGCGTTTGGCTTATAAGCGGAATAATAATAAACACGAATTCCTTAAACGGTGTAATACCATCGAGCTGAGCAGCTTCTATAACTTCATGTGGCACGCGTGACATAGCACCAAGCGAATAAATCATAGTTCCGCCAACGCCCAACCATAAACTATAAATAACGCTAAGCGTCATAGCGTAACGCTCATCGGCAAGCCATTGCGGTCTAATAGGTCCTTCAATCCAACCTAAATTCATAAACAAATCAACTATCGGCCCGTTATAAGCAACTAACTGTTTATAAATGGTTGCCATAGTTGCGCCGGCAAGTAAGTTTGGTAGATATAATAAAAATCTAAACGCCCTATAACCTGCAATCTTTTTATACAAGAAGTAAGCAAGAATTACGTTACACGTTTGTATAATAAAGTAATTTGTAAAGAAGTAGGTTAAGGTGTTTCTTAAACAAATTGCAAGTAAGCCCGAACTGCCCGACGACGTTTCAAAAAAACTTTCAACTACCCATTTGTAGTGTTGTAAAGTCCATACGTATTCATTAGTAATAGGGTCAGTTGTTTGGAAGGATAGAATTATCGAGCGATAATTTACGTACAACCAAAACACAAGCCACGTTAAAAATGCAGGAAGTATAAGAATCCATGCAAACACGGGATTGCCGTGTTTAATGCCGTTTTCAATTCTTATCGCGCCCGTTCTTTTGCGAAACAGCGGTTTTGATAAAATCATCATTTGTCTCCTTTTTTATTGTTATATTGCTTAAGGCGTTTACCTATATTACCATTTTTTAAACGTTTAACATTATAATTGAAACTAGCCCGATTATTATGCCAACGATATTTTTCCAGTTAAGTTTTTCTTTAAAGCGAAGCATACTTACAATAGTAGTTACCGCTATGGATATTGCGCAGGATATAGGGAACAACTGCGCAGAAGGTATGGTTTTTGAAAGTGTTGTAACTAAAAAGTTTATTACGAATATTGCAATACCAAGTAGAGTCCCGTATAAAAATAACGGTAATGGCAATTTTTCAAACTTTAATAGTTTTGTGGATGACAATTGCCCTTCTTCGTTGTTTTTTGCATTTAAAAAAGCGTTCACTACTGAAGCTAAGCTTAATATAATTGCGTTTAGCGAAAAAGTTAAGAAAGAAAAGGTTGCAACGTTTCCATTAGGTACTAATATAGCAAAGTATTTTTGAACGATTAAAACTAAGCCTTCAACCGTAAATAAAAGAAATAAAAGAACCCAAGTGGTAGGCTTCATTTTTTTACTTTCTTCGTTTTTGCCTTTTAAGTTGAGTAGAAATACTGCAAATAAAAATATTGCTATTGCTATCCATTTTTGTAAGCTCATAGGTTCGTCGAATAAAAATATTCCAACTATACAAGGAATAACAATACCACCCATCGAGAACATTGAGCAAACTATCATTTTTGCGCTTTTCATTGCAGTAAGCGAGCAATATAAACTTGTAGCAAATAATAATGCGTTTATAAACGAACATATTAAAGTTGGTAAATTAAAACCGTTAAAACCAACTATAGCAAGCGTTGCAAGTGATGCTATAGCCGAAATCGCTTGATAAAACGCGCCGTACTGAAAAAACAACCCTTTATTGCTTACTAAATTACTTGCCCCTTTTCCAGAAAAGCTTTGAGCAACGCGCATACACGCTATTAATAAAAAGCAAATTACGATTTCACTAATCTCCATTTGCGTCACCTCATACACAAAAACTTATGGCTATTTTTTTTAGCTGTGTTATTTATATTCATTTTTTTGTTGACAACCGCGCTTCTATGGTTTATAATACAAAAAAATAGATGAATTTAGGAGCTTTTATGAATCAACCCTCTCAAACCGCATTTTATGAATCAATAAGAGACAATAATAGTAAACAAAAAACGGTTAGCGTTTTAGGGCCAACGGTTTACCCTGCACACTTTCATAAATCGCCCGAAATTACTTACGTTTTTAATGGAACTTGCCATGCAACAATAAATAACGGCAAATATATTGCTTTTAAAGACGAAATTTTATTTGCTCCCGATTATTATCCGCATTCATTCGCAACATCTTTAAACGTAGTTCGTTATAGCGTAATTCCTAAAACCGAAAGCTCAAATATTCCGCAGTTTATACTTAAAGAACAATGCTTTCCCTGCCTTTTAACTAATAAAAAGTTCAACCGCGAGAAAATTTTACCCGTAATTAAAGAGTTATACGATACCGAAAACAACTCTCAACTTACCGAAACTATGAAAACAACTTTAATTCAAGGTTTTATAAGCATAATTTATGGTAGATTGCTTGAAGGTTATGAAAGCCAAATGATTTCAAGAAACAAACAAGTAAATATTTTAATCGATATTCTTGCCTATATCGATGCTAACTATAAAGAAAAACTAACTTTAGAAAACATCTCGGCATCATTTGGCTACAATAAATATTACTTTTCAAAAATTTTTAACTCGTATATGAACGAAAGCCTTACTAACTATATCAATCGCATAAGAATTCAAAATTTTATTCTTGCATACGCTAAATCCGAAGAAAA
Organism: Clostridia bacterium; assembly: GCA_017522945.1. Taxonomy (GTDB): domain Bacteria; phylum Bacillota; class Clostridia; order Christensenellales; family Borkfalkiaceae; genus HGM11416. The sequence goes on along the minus strand of JAFWXT010000001.1, from coordinate 16,382 downwards.
AAATATTTTAAATATTGCTTTTGCCGTTGGTTTTGACTCAATGCCTTCTTTTTACCGCGCTTTTCAAAAATATACCAACTGCACACCTAAGGATTATTTTCGACCAACTAATGCTTAACAAAAACTTTCCTACGGCTACAAGTCATTCTTGTAAGCCGTTTTTTTATTTGCAATTATCTATGTTTCAAAAATTGTTAAAGCATTTTTTTTGTTGGTTATAAGGATTTTTATCAACCTGTAAAGCCTTAGTTGAACTAAAAGAGAATATATATTATATATACACTGCTCCTATTATCACATTTAGTGTAACATATAGATGATATCATTTCATTACTTCTATTGCCTTCTTTTGTTTCATTTATTGGTATAATTAACACTTTTAACCCAATAAATTATTGAAATTATTTCATATTTTGGTAAAATATTAAACAAAAAAAACACAATCTTTCTTTTTGCCTAAAGTAAGATTGTGTTTTTACGCTTTTTTCTATAATGTTTTAAAAACTAACGGTAACCTCTGCGGTTTCGCCTTTTTGTAAAATAGGCAAAACATTACCCTCAATCTTTTTGCCGTTTAGTTTAATTTCAAAATTGTTTTTGCGAATGAATTTTATTTTATAAATTGCACCGCGGAATTTTCTTTCAACCCTAAATTCATTCCAAATATCTGGTACACAAGGAAGGATTTTTAACCCGTTTACAGTCGCCTGCAACCCACAAATATATTCGCTTATACAACGGTAAAGCCAACCTGCAGTACCCGTTATCCAACTCATAGGCGCATATCCCGCAATATATTTATTTTCAATGCCCATATACATATTACTTACTGCATAAGGCTCCATTCCGTTATTTGGATTCTTAGGATTATCAAATGATATTGCTTTAAGCGAATTATAAGCATTATTACCCCTACCGAGTAAACAATCTGCAACTATTTTAAATGCTACGCCGTGGTTATATACCGCGCCGTTTTCAACAAGACCGGGTTGAAAATAACTAACTCTACCAATTTTATCACTTCCCTTTTTAAAAGAAGGATAACATTGTAAGTAACCAAAATCACATTTTAATCTGCTTTCAACCGAATCCATAAAACTTTCTAACTGTTTTTTATCGGTAAGATTTGCAAGAACCGCCCACGTTTGCGGATTTAAAAAGATTTTGGCAAATTCACATTCACTTGCACCGATTTTTTCATCGTAATCATTGTAACCGTAAATTAAATGATCGCCGTCGAGCCCCCATTTTAGTACAGCCTTTGCAAGCTCATCGCGCTTTTGTGTATATTCTTGGATTTGTTCGTTATCTGCATTTATTATTCTTAAAATTTCAATAAATTCGTTAATTGCTTTTACCGTTGCTATAGATAGCCAAACGCTTTCGCCCTTACCTTCTCTACCCACGTTGTTAAGACTATCATTCCAGTCGCCACCGCGGAAAAGAACTAACCCGCGCTTGCCTTTACAACCACATAAATAGTCAACCGAACGCTTAATATGGCAAAGTAAACTGTCAGTTTTTTGCGTTCCTTGGTATTTTTCATATCTAGTAGGTATGCCAAACCCACATTTTTCTTCACTACTTCCAACCAAATATGGCAACTGCTCGTCTAAAATTGTTAAATCACCACTTTCGTTTAGATAACTTAATACTGTAGTTGGTATCCAAGCGCCACCGTCGTTATATGGATAATACATACTTGGTTCAAACATTCTAATAGGATTACCATCTTCAAAAGTCCATTTAACCGCATTTAAAATTCTTTCGCGAGCAAGCTTGGGATCAAGCGAAACAAAGGCAGTAATGTCTTGCATTACGTCACGAAAACCCTTTCCGTATAATCTACCCCAAGTTTTTCCAAGCGACAACTGGCGTTTTAGCCAAATATTTACGTGGCTATTAACAACCGAGTCGGGCGTGTTTGCTTTAAATACCGATAAATATTCATCGTTAAATGCAATCTGCGAATTTAATGAATGCTCAAAATATTCTTCGTTAGTCACCATTTTTGAATGTTCAATGCTTTCATCAAGGCTCTTTGCCGTACCGCAAGCAAAATACAACGAACGCTTTTCGCCACCTTTAAGCGAAATAGCAAACTGCATTGCACCAACATAGTTTTGCTCAAAAGATGTTCCTTTACTATTTAAAAACTCTTGTTTTACACCTTCGGGATTTTCAAACGAACCGTATGTACCGCAAAACCCGCTTTTTGAACATTCGTAAGCAATAGGTTTTTCACTTGAAGAAAGGTAAACGTGCGTTAAATCACTTGGCAAGGCAAATCCTTCATGCCAGTAATCAATACCACGCATTTGCTCGTTATAATCGGCATATCCGTAGGCTTCATGCCCCGAAATATCGGGTTGTGGTTGATTACAAAAATAAAGATGCAAATCTTGCTTTTCACTGCCGTTATTGATAACTTCAATCCTATATAAAACAACCGTGCCGTCAACAGGAACTACAATGGTTGTATTAACCGCCACGTTTTTATATTCACTTTCAACGGTGTGATAGCCTAATCCTACCTTTGCATTAAAATGGCTAAAAGGTAATCTATCGTAGTTACGAGTTGCGCTATATACTTCGCCTGTTTGTAAATTTTTAATATAAACGTTACGCTCGCCGTTTTCAATCATTCGCTTATAACCTTCTTTCATAGTCCAAGCGTAACCTTTTGCAAACTGGTCGCATTGACAAACGGTTTTTTCATTCCATAAATAGTTTATAAGCGGTCTGCGTGGAAACATATCGGTTATCACGTATTCTTTTTTGTTATCGTCAAAGTATCCCATATCAAAAACCTCGTACTCGAGTTAAAATAAGTATTTATTATTATAACACCACACGCGCGCCCTTTCATTATTTTTCTTGTTTTAAAAGTTTCATTTGTTGACATTTAATAAGAACATACTAATAAAAACAATTTATTTTTTTCACTTTCATAAAGGCAAAATTTACTTCAAAATAACTTTATATAGATGATTTTTTTTATAATTAGCCAGCCTATAAGTTGATTAGCTCAATTTTAATCTGATTTTTATGCGTTTTTACGTTAAAATCAAGCCAAACTACAGTTTATCAATCTATAAGGCAACTTTTATCAAAAGTTTATATATAATGAAAACAAAAAAACGCAAGGCTAAGTTAGCCGTGCGTTTTTCACCAATCTTGTTTAATGTTAGTTTTTATATCATCGTAATAGTCAAAATATTTACGGCGATAATCTTGTTGCTCACGCTTTTTTTGCGCAGTTGATTTTGGATTAGGTCTGTTTGAAACAACTTTTTTTTCACTTTCGTTAACTTCTTTTTGGTTTGTTTGGTTTTCTTGCATATATAAAAATCTCCGTATAACAATTAGGCGAATTGCCCTGCAATCCGCCATAGAAACAAGTTTTTAAATGAAATTAATCGTTGTTTTCTTCAGAGTGTTCGATAACTACGCTATCCTTATAGTAACCACAGTGTGGGCAAACCTTGTGTGGTTGCTTACTTTCGTGGCATTGTGGACATTCTACAAGTGTAGGCATAGTTGCCTTATAGTTGCTTGCAAATCTCTTGTTTCCTCTTTGCTTTGAAATTTTTCTCTTAGGAACTGCCATCTCTATGCACCTCTCTTTTTGTAATTTATTCGATATTGTGACCGCAATCACCTTTGTTTAAGTTTGCACCGCATACCGGGCACAAGCCTTTACAATCTGGTTTGCAGTAAATTACGGTTGGTTGAGTTAAAACAATTTCTTCGTTAACCGATTGAGTTAAATCAACTTTACCGCTTTTATATAAATACTCGCCATCTTCGGGACAAAGTGAGTATTTTGCAAAATAATTATGCTCAACTTCGCAAGTTGCGCGCTCTAAGCATCTTGAGCATGCAGAAGATAAAGTGTAAAATAACGAAATATCAGCCAAAACGTTTTTACCATCCATCCAAAGAACAGCTTTCACCTTAACGGGGCTTGCAAATTCGCCTTCTGGAAGTGATACGATTAAATCGTTTGATGCATTATATTCAAACTCTTTTGCAATTTCGCCACTGGCAGATTGCATAATATCAATAACGTTTATAACCATATTATATACCAACACAATATCGTGCGTTGTCAATTATACAGTAAAATAAAAGCGTTGTCGAATACTTTTAACTGTTTTAGTGTAATTTTGCATTTAATTTTGCTAAAATTTTAACAAAAATACTTTTATCTTACACCGAACTATTACTTAACAGAACTTGCAAGTTCAGCAGTATCTCTTGCGATAACAAGTTCTTCGTTTGTAGGAATGATTAAAACCTTAACCCTACTGCCTTCACCCGTAATATCGCAAATACCGTCGGTTGGGTTGCCGTTCTTTTCTAAGTCAATTGAAACGCCCATATATTCTAAATCGGTTGCGATAGCCTTTCTAACCGCTTCATCGTGTTCGCCAATACCTGCGGTGAATACGATACAGTCAACGCCACCCATAGCAGCAGCGTAAGAACCAACGAATTTTTTGCAAGAATAATTGAAAATATCAAGCGCAAGTTGAGCGCGATGATTACCTTGTTTTGAAGCGTTAGTTAAATCTCTAAAGTCGCTTGAAACGCCTGAAACGCCCGAAACACCAGATTCTTTATTGCAAATTCTAACAAGTTCTTTAATATCAACGTTTAATTTACCTGCTAAATATTCTAAAATAGCAGGGTCTAAATCGCCCGTTCTAGTGCCCATTGGAACACCGCCAAGTGGTGTAAAGCTCATTGACGTGTCAAAGCACTTACCATCTTTAACCGCAGCGATAGAAGAACCGTTACCAAGGTGGCAGGTAATAACCTTAAATCCCTCTTCTGGGTTAACGCCTAAATACTTAGCCGCTTCTGAAGAAACGAAACGGTGGCTAGTGCCGTGCGCGCCGTAACGACGTACTCTGTATTTTGTATAGAATTCGTATGGTAAGCCGAATATATATGCTTTTTCAGGCATCGTTGCGTGGAAAGCATTATCAAAAGTAGCAACCATAGGAACGTTTGGCATAACCGCCTTACAAGCAAGAATACCTTTGATGTTAGCAGGTTGATGAAGTGGAGCAAGCTCGATGTTGTTTTCACAAACCTTCATAACTTCGTCGTTGATTAATACTGAACGGTCGTATTCCCCACCGCTGTGTAAAACTCTATGACCAACTGCGTCGATTTCATCCATCGATTTAATTGCGCCGTGATTTTCATCAACTAAAGTTTTTAAAGTAAGTTCGATTGCTGCAGTGTGGTCTGGCATAGCACTTTCAATAGTAACTTCCTTGCCGTTTGCTTTATGCTTTAAAAACGAACCCGGTAAACCAATTCTTTCACAACCGCCCTTTGCAATTGCTTTTTCGGTAGCCATATCGATAAGTTGATATTTAAGTGAAGAACTGCCTGCGTTTATAACAAGTACTTTCATAATATATTACTCCTTAATTTTTGCGTTATATTCTTAAGTTATGGTAGCTTTACAAATTAGTGATTGATTACCATTCAATAGTAGATTGCAAAGCAGTCATTGCAACAGCTAAAACGATATCTTCAGCCTTGCAACCCCTTGATAAATCGTTCATAGGCTTTGCGAAACCTTGACAAATAGGGCCAACTGCCATAAATCCGCCTAAACGTTCGGCAATTTTGTAACCGATATTACCCGCGTCAAGATCAGGGAAAATTAAAACGTTTGCTTGACCTGCAACTGGTGAGTTAGGTGCTTTTAGTTTTGCAACCGATGGAACGATTGAAGCGTCAAATTGAAGTTCGCCGTCGATAAGAATTTCTGGCGCTAGTTCATGAGCTTTAGCAACTGCTGCGCTAACCTTAGCAACGTCATCGTGCTTTGCGCTACCCTTTGTTGAGAAGGATAATAAAGCAACCTTAGGGTCGATACCGATAAGAGCCTTTGCGCTCTTAGCAGCAGAAACGGCAATAAAAGCAAGTTTGTCTGGGTCTGGATTAGGTTCTAAACCGCAGTCCGAGAAAATAAACGCGCCGTCTTTACAATATTGATTGCCTTGTTCGGGTGCAACCATTAGGAAAAAACTTGATACTAATGGAACTCCCTTTGCAGTTTTAATAATTTGTAAGCCTGGACGAAGAGTGTTTGCCGTTGAGTGGCAAGCGCCTGAAACTAAACCATCAACGTCGCCAGCCTTTAACATTAAAGTACCAAAGTATGTGCTTTCGCAAGCGGTTTGTTCGGCTTGTTCGTAAGTCATACCCTTAGCTTTTCTTAATTCATATAAAAGTTCGGTATATTCTTTTAACTTTGGGCTTGTTTTTGGATTAACGATTTCAACGCCCGATAAATCAACGGTTGGATTATCCGCCTTTATTTGGTCGGGATCGCCAAGTAAAACGATTTTTGCTATTTTTTTAGCAACGATATCCGCAGCAGCAGTAACAACTCTGCTATCTTCGCCTTCGGTTAAAACGATAGTTTTGTTAAGTGCTTGCGCGCTTGAAATAAGTTTATTGATAAGTTCAGACATAACTTTCTCCTTATTCGGCAAAAAAACTTGAAATTTTTTGCACTTTGGTGTATCATATTAATAGCAACTATGGTTGCCACAATTATATATTATAATCTACTTTTTTAAAAAAGTAAAGTGAACGAGGTGCGATTTTGAAAATCGGATTAACTATTTGTGAATACAATCCCTTCCACAACGGGCATTTATATTCGCTAAATCAAATTAAACAACAACTTAATCCCGATGCTCTTATCGTTATTATGAGTGGCAACTTTACCCAGCGCGGTGAAACGGCTATTATGCATAAATACGAACGCGCAACCCACGCGATAAAAGCGGGGGCAGATATAGTTTTTGAACTTCCAGCAGTTTTTGCAACCGCCCCAGCCGAAATTTTTGCTAAAGGCGCAGTAAAACTTTTAAACGAGATTAAAGGCGAAAAAACCTTGTGCTTTGGCGTTGAAAGTGGCGATAAAAGTGGGCTTATAGCTACGGCAACTGCACTTTCAAACGAAACAAGTGAACTTAAAAATTATATTAAGCAATACTTAAAAGAAGGCAATTCTCTTGCAAAAGCAAGATATCTTGCACTTGAAAAAGTTGGTTTAAAAACCGTTGATTTATCGCTAACAACCACCCCAAATAATATATTAGCGCTCGAATATACAAAAGCTATTATCGAAAACGGTTACGATATGGATATACTTCCTATCACTCGCACGGGCACGGGCTATAAATCACTTGAAACAAGTAGTGATATTTGCTCGGCAATGGCAATAAGGCAGTTTATTCAAGATAACAAAAAAGAAAACTGCAAAAATTTTGTTCCCGATTACGTTTATGATGATTTACCATCAATTTTACCCTCAAGCGACAATTTACAAGTTTATAGCTTAGCCTTAAAAAGCAAAGAACAACTAAAACAAATTTTAGATTGCACTGAAGGGCTTGAAAATAGAATAAAGCAATTTTTAAAAGATAATTTAACCAAACAAGCACTTTTGCAAAAACTTTGCACTAAGCGATATACCACAACAAGGCTTTCACGCATAATGCTTTCAAGCATGCTTGATATTTCAGCAGATTTTATAAAAGAATGTTTAAACGAAAACTTATATTTAAAAGTTTTAGCAGTTAAAGAAAATAAACTTTCACTTCTTTCTTCGCTTAGTGGTAAAATACCATTTATTATGCGAAAAAGCGACGTGGACGGTTTAAATGGCACAGCCCTTAAATGTTTTGAAAAGGACATTTTTGCAAACGATATATATAATCAAATTACTAGCAAAAAGAATAACGAATACCACACAAAAATTATTAAATAATAGCAAAAAACCTATCTATAACGCAATTAACGGTATATAAGCATGAAAACTCTTTGTGTAACCGGGCACCGCCCCGAAGGTCTGCCTTGGAAAAAAGATAAAGATTGTTTAGCCTATAAGCAATTTATAACACAACTAAAAACCAACGTAGAATATGCCATAAGCAAGGGCTACACTCATTTCATATCGGGTGGCGCTCTTGGTATCGACAGCGATTTTGCTTCGCTTATTTTGCTTTTAAAAAAGGAACACTCCTCAATCACACTTGAAATAGCCGTACCATGCAAAACCCAAAGTAGCGGTTGGAGCGAAGAAGAAAAAGCCGAATACGATTATATTTTAAGCCACGCCGATAAAGTTACGATTTTAAGCGAAAAATACTATCCACTTTGCATGCTTAGGCGCAATGAATATATGGTTGATAAAAGCGACGCGGTTTTATGCTGTTTTAACGGCGTTAAAAAAGGCGGAACTTACAACACTATAAAATACGCTCAAAAACACAACAAAATCTTTTTAGTAATTGATTTAAGCGATCAAGCCCCCAACGGTGGTAACCAAATGCTATTTTTTAAAGATAGGGTTATTTAAATTGTTAACAATTTTCAATAAAAACATTAAAGCGCCATTAGATTTTTATTTGGCGCTTTTTATTGTTTTATATTTTCCTCAAGGTTACCGCAGGTCGGTCGCCCTAAACACAGCTAAATAATATAAAAATAAGGCTATAGTGCGATTAGCTCACATTATAGCCTTTTAAAAACATTTAATTATACTAACTTTATTGGCGTTACTTCAAGCCAATTCCAACAATTTCTACTCTTAATGGCTTATCTTAATGACATATGAATTATAGCAATAAATCTGCCAATTTAAATAACCATACTGCTACACGTAGTGATTTTAAAAAAACACAAAGAACGAACTATTGCGTAGTATAATTAAAAGGGAGTTACCTTGTTGGTAACAGGAATTTTAAAAAAGCGCAAAGAACGAACTATTGCGCAGTAAATAATGCTTATTTATTTAATTGTTTTAAGCGAACGAGCGCGAGAGAGCGTAAAATAATTATTTTAAATAAGCTTTAGATGCAAGCAAGAGCAGGCGTTTGTGCTTTTTTAAAAGGGAGTTACCTTGTTGGTAACAGGAATTTTAAAAAAGCACAAAGAACGAACTATTGCGTAATATATAAGGATTATTTATTTAATTGTTTTAAGCGAATGAGCATAAAAAAGCAGCGCAATTTTTCAGCGCCGCCTATATATAAATATTCAGTTTTTAATAATTTTTCTTTTTCATCTCAAAGTAAGCTTTTGGATGAGCGCATACAGGACAAAGTTCAGGTGCGTTATTGCCTTTTACTTCATGACCGCAATTACGGCATTCCCAAACGGTAACTTCCTCTTTAGCGAAAACCTTACCATCCTTAACGTTAGCAAGCAAAGCACGGTATCTTTCTTCGTGCGTTTTTTCGATGGCAGCAACACCACGGAATTGATGAGCTAAAGCAACAAATCCTTCTGCCTCTGCATCCCTTGCCATTCTTTCATACATATCAGTCCACTCAGCATTTTCCCCAAGGGCTGCTGCGAGCAAATTCTCTTCTGTAGTACCGAGTTCGCCAAGTGCTTTAAACCATAACTTTGCGTGTTCCTTTTCATTCTCGGCAGTCTTTAAAAAAAGTTCAGCGATTTGTTCGTATCCAGCCTTTTTTGCTACGGATGCAAAATAAGTGTATTTATTTCTTGCTTGCGATTCCCCTGCAAAAGCTTCCCAAAGATTTTGTTCTGTTTTTGTTCCCTTAAGGGATTTTTCTTGACCCATTGGCGGATACCTCCTTTACTCAATAACTAACTACTTCTTTAAGGCAATTAGTTACCTTTTTAGATAATTGTTTAAATAAGATAAAAACTGTTTATCCTTTTAAATTTTTAAACAATCTTATCTTCGCCTTTATAATAACACAACTTTTAAGCTTTGTCAATACCCTTTTTAAAAATTTTTTTATTTTTTTTAAAAAACTGTTTTTCTAACTATTTTGCACTAAAAGAGTATGTAGTTTTTCTTTTATACCTTTCGCCCGTTTTTAAAACACATGACGGAAAAGAAGGTTGATTTATAGCATTTGGAAAGTTTTGAGTTTCCAAACAAAGCGCCGAACGCTTATTGTATATTTTAAAGTCCTTACCTGTAACACCGCTTAAAAAGTTGCCAGAATAAAATTGAATACCCATGTTATCGGTTAAAACATCCATTTTAATTCCGCTTTTTGCGCTATAAAGAGTTGCAACCTTTTCATATAATCCGTAATTTTTCAAAACGTAGTTATGGTCGTAACCACCGCCATAAGCGATTTGTTTATGCGGATAATCGATATATAGCCCTATTTTTTGCATTTTTCTAAAATCAAACGGAGTATTTTCAACAATCATAAGTTCGCCCGTTGGAATAAGAGTTTTATCAACTGGCGTTATATAATCAGAATTTATATAAAGTTCGTGGTCTAAAATGCTTTCTTCACCCGAAAGATTAAAATATGCGTGATTAGTAATGCTAATAGGAGTATCTTGGTCGCAAGTAGCCTCGTAATCAAGAGTAATTGCCCCACCTTTTAGCGAATAAGTAACCTTTAAATTTAAATTACCTGGATATCCTTCTTCACCGTTTGGACTAACTATACGTAAAACCAAGTTTTCGCCTTCAATTTCTGCATCAAATATTTTTTTATCAAAACCAAATTGCCCGCCGTGCAAACTGTTTTTACCGTCGTTAGCAAAGAGTTTATAAGTTTTTTCTTTTAGCGAAAATTTACAATCTTTTATTCTATTTGCAACTCTACCGACAACCGCACCCAAATAACCGTCGTTTACTTCGTAACCAAGCGGATTATCATAACCAAAAACAACGTCGGTCATATTTCCGCTTGCGTCCTTTACGAAAAGCGACTGAATCGTTGCACCGTAATCAAGTATATGTGCCTGTATAACGCCGTTATCTAATATATATTTAGTAACTTTATTGCCGTTAGATAAACTACCGAAAGCCTCTTTTGTAATCATATTAACCCCTTAATAAACTTCTTTACTATTGATAAAAGCACAAATTGAACATACTAAACTAACTAAACTATCGACAAGAACTGCCCACCATAACTCTGCAACACCAAAGCATGCAAGAACAATTAAAGCCACCTTAACAATTATACCTAAAACTAAGTTGCTCTTTTGTATCTTTGCAGTTCTCTTTGCAAGCTTAATTGCGTATGGAACGTAAGCAATTTCATCCGAAGAAATGCAAACGTCACCGTTATAACCACCGCTTTCACAGTTTAAACAAACAACCGCACCTCTTTCACCGCTTAAAGCGTTAGCCTCATTAGTATCGGTTACGCAAATAGCACCGCCACCAAGCGCATTTTTAATTTCAGCTAATTTTTCTTCTTTGCTATTTCTTAAATAACATTCTTTAATTTTAAGCTTTTTACAAACTGCATCAGCAACACTTTCTTCAGCCGTGCAAGCAAGAGAAATATCTTTAAGCTTAAAGTCTTTTAATTCTCGAATAGCCCCAACAGCATCTTCTTTCAAATTGCCCTTTTCGTCTAAAAGCGCGCCTTCATAGTCAACGAAAATTTTATTTGAGTTCGCTACTTTTACTATTGCTTCGTAGTTTAAAAATGCTAATCTACACTTTCTTGAACGAGTTAAAGCGGATAGCAAGTTCATTTCAGAAGCAAAGGTATAGAAAGATAAACCCGAAATTGAAGCGATAATAATTGCTCTGTACGCCCAAACGGGAAGCATTGCCAAATAAGAATACTGCTTACTAAATAATGGAAAAACGAATGCTATAATCAAGCAAACACCAAACACAGAAGCATTTATAATTTGTTCGCTCTTTTTAAATGCCTTTGCGATAGGACTAGTGGTGTTTGCAGCATTTTTTAAAAATTCGTTATATTTTGCATACTTACAATCATCACCCAAAGCCACTACTACAACCTCAAGCTCACTTTCAATGCGCTCACCTGCATAAATTAAATCGCCATCGTTAACTTCACGAACTTTTCCCTTGTAAGTACGAACGCTTGAACTCGAGCAAGCCGTGCAATCAAATGGGGCAACACAACCGCTATCTAACAAAACGTGTGCTTGAGTGGTTAACTGTTGAATTTTTACCTTTTTAACACCATCTTCGTTTAAAAGAGTTACGGTTTGATCGTAGTTTGCAAAAACTGGGCTTTTTTCAATCTCTTCTTTAACAAATTTTTTTACAAAAGCCACAATTGAATAAAGAAGAACGGCAATAACGGCGTATTTAGCATAACCTAAAAATATCGAGCAGAAAAACGCAAGCGAAATTAAAAGTTCTTCACTAAAAATAATCTTTTTAGTCAGCTTGATAAAGGTTTCGTATAGTGCGTCGTACCCAGCAACTGCAAACGCCATTGCAAGAAAGATATATTGAGGAATATCATTTAAAAACAACGCTATTACGTAACAAATTAAAGCTGCCGAAAGCTCGATAACTCTTTGCCACCTTTCGCTTAAGCCACCCTTTTTTTTAGGTTGTGAAGAGGGCTCTTCTTCAACTTCGGTTTGTAAGTTTAAAGAAGATTGATTGTTTTCAGTTTTTTCACCGCTCTCACTTTCAGCATTTTCAAAGCTATCATCCTTTTCTTCAGCGCCAGCTCCGTCGAAATCAATTTCCATTCCACATTCATCGGCTATACGCATAACTTCGGTAAACACGTCGTAATCGCTTGCCCATTCATCAATTTCATAGGTTAAAATTTTTAAGTCATCATCAACGTTAACCTTAATAACGCCATTTACTTTAATTAGCGATTGAACAAAAGCGTTACAATTGCCTACTTTTATTAGTTTGTAACATACAACTCTACTTTCTTTCATTTAAAAATCCTTATAGGGCTCACAATGACAACCGCCTTGCCCATAAAATAATTTACTATACTATAATAACATTTATAATCTATATTGTCAAACCATATTATTCTATTTAGTTTGAAAATTAGTCAACTAAAAAGCCACTTTTAACTATTTAGTTAAAAAAATGCGTAACTTTACAACAAAGTTACGCATAAATTATTAAATTTTTTCAATTTTTGCAATAGTTTTTGCAAGGTAATCACCCTCAAAAAGTTCAATTAAACCACTATCTTCTTGTTTTGCAAGTTCAGGGTCGATAGGAAGTGCTTCAAAAGTATCAATTCCCAATCTCTTCGCTTCACTTTCAACACGGCTTTCACCAAAAATATAGTGCTTTTTACCGCAATCATCGCAAACAAAATATGACATATTTTCAACGAGCGATAACACGTTAATTTTTAACAGTTCAGCCATCTTTACCGCCTTTTTAACTACCATAGAAACAAGGTCTTGTGGGGTTGTTACAACAACTATACCGTCAAGTGGTAAAGATTGAAAAACGGTGAGCGGTACGTCGCCCGTTCCTGGTGGCATATCAACGAACATATAATCAACTTCGTTCCAGCACACTTCTTCAAAAAATTGTTTTACTGCGCCTGCAAGAACTGGACCGCGCCAAATAACAGGGGCCGATGCGTCTTCTAAAAGCAAATTAATGCTCATTACTTCAATACCCGTTTTGGTTAAAACTGGAAATAAGCATTCTTCATTTGCTGTTGCTTTTTGGTTTAAACCGAATGCCTTTGGAATTGAGGGCCCTGTAATATCGGCATCTAAAACGGCAACCTTATGCCCCAATCTTTGCATTAAAACTGCAAGCATCGAAGTAACTGAAGATTTACCAACGCCACCTTTACCGCTTACTACGCCTATAACCTTTTTAATTTTACTGTAACGGTTAGGCTTACATTTTTGTATTCCGCCTTGCGACTTACTAGCGCAATCGCTTACTGAACAAGAATCACAATTGTGATTGCATTCTTCACTCATAAATATTTCTCCTATTGGTATTATTGTTGATATGTGCAAGATAATAAACTATCTACTACTTAAACTATTTGCGAGTAATAAAAAATATCCTTTAAATATCTTACTAACCTAATACATTTTAACACAACCACTTTAATTTTGCAAACCTTTTTTTGGCAATTTATCAGTTTGTATCTTTTAATTTGCTTTAGCCTTGTTTTGTTTGTTTTCCGTACCTATAAAAAATTTTTTTACATTGTCTTCATTTTCTAAAATTTCTTCGTAATCACTTTTTGCGTTAAGCATTTCGTAGCGCGCAAGTTTTACTTTAAGTTCCGCGTTTTCTTTACTGCATTTTTGAGTGATTTTTTTAATAATTTGGTCTATTTCATTCTTCAGCTTTGCTTTTTCGGCTTGATTTTTTTTATCAATATATGGGTTAAAACATTCGCCAAGTACCCTTTTTTGAGCTAATATTTCACGCATAACCATACTGCGCTTATTTTTTATCATACTACAATATTTGTTTTGATATCGAAGCGCAAGTTTTTTATCACCCTTTGCCATATTTAAAAACACTTCGCGCATCGAGCCGTAATTACGCCTTTCATAAAGCGCGCGCTTTAAAAGTTTGCTTTCCTCTTCTTTGTCAAATGGAACAATCTTTTTAGCACTTAAATTCTCAAAATTACCTTCTTTTATAGTTTTGTAATAAATATTTCTAACGCTACCTTGCGCCATAGAATACTTTTCAGCAATCTTTTTAAAAACCGAGCTTAAAGTTTCGCCCCTTTTATTTGCCTCACTCGCTTGCTGTAACAATCTTTTTATTTGCTTTTCATTTAACTTATACATAACCTTTTCCTCCAGTACCATTAATTATTACCGCAAAATCACAATTTAATCATAGCAAAATAACTTTTATCATAAAATTTACTATGATTTATTTTATAACTTCGCCCACAATCTCAATAATTAAAGTAAACGGAAAATTTTTAAGCGAAATCGACGCTAATCTTTATTCTTTTGAAAGTAATGAAAATTGTTATATTGAAATAATCCCTTTAAAAGAAAATTTAAACGCTATATGCTTTAAGGTTAATAGCGTACCTTATAAAAGCAAAAATTTATGCCTTTATAATTTTGAAAATGGAATTTTAATATTGCCTATTTTTTCTTATAAAAACGATTTACCTTTTAAATACCTTCATTCTTCAAATAGTAACGAAAATTCAATTTACGTTTATAATGACAACTACTCGAAAGCTTTTATTCAAACCAAAAATGCAAGTAATATTTTTACTCTGCCCTTCGAGCCTTTAAAATGTGAAACTCTGTTTTTAAACGAACTATTATTTTTAAAAATATACAGCAAGCATAAAAACGCACTAATTTGCTTTGATTTGAGCGATAAAATAGATAAAAAATTTATAAAACACAGCGCCGACATTCCACTAAATAGCGAAAGTTTTAAATGCCAATGCAAAAACTTAACCAAATTAAAGCAAGAAATTTATTTTGATAAAAACGGAAATATAATAAGGCAAATTAGCACAAGAAATAGGGCTATAAGTTTATTAAACCCACTTTTATTGCCTTTTGCCTTTTTGGAAGAAGTGCTACTAAATGGCGAGTATAAAGATTATTTTCATCCTAATCTTTTACCGCATAGCGAACTTGTTTTAAACTTTTTAGGCGAGTTTTATTCGATTATCCCCTACAATAAGGATAGCGAAAATTTAGCAGTTTTAATAGGCGAAAATCTAAAAACAGTAAAATTTACTATTGAAGACAGCAAAATTATCGACCTTACTATAGTGTAAAATTAATGTTCGGAGTCAATTCACCGAGCAATTTTCATTATTCTACGCGCAATAAATACAAACTCTCACAACCATACAGAGCGCAAATCAAAGTATCTCGCTTTTACTATACTTGATAAAAATTTTTAATATATAATAAGTGTTTATATAATTAAAAAATAAGGCTATAGCGCGATTAGTCGACACTATAGCCTTAAATCTATTTAATTAAATTACCATTTTGTTACCACGCCATCTACGTAATGCCAATAATTTCCAGCATTTGTTGGTTCGCTTTCGCTATACCAATATACTTTAATGGTTGATGGCTTCCAGTCTTTTTGCCAACCATTTGGTTGACTTTCAGTTGCTGAGTAAATAGTTAGTTTACTACAACCATCGAATGCACCCTTTTGAATAGCGATTACGCTACTTGGTATTTTTATCATAGTTAAGCCACTGCAACCTTTGAATGCACTAACACCAATTGAAGTAACGCTATTAGGAATTTCAAGCGAAGTTAACTCAGTACAGCCATTAAATGCATTATTCGCAATACATATTGTTCCTTCTTTTATAGAATAACTACCTTTTATACTTGCTTTTGCATCAATTAAATATTTTCCTATATACAACACGTCTTTTTTCCAATTTGATTCATCATTGTAATACGCCGTATTATCGAAGGCAGAATTTCCAATTGAAGTAACGCCATCACCTATTTCTATCGAACTTAAATCTGCGCAACCGCTAAACGCATTAGCCCCAATCGAAGTTACACCATCACCTATTTCTATCGAACTTAAACCTGCGCAACCGCTAAACGCATTATTATCAATTTTACCACCCGTT
>JAFWXT010000019.1 GCA_017522945.1 Clostridia bacterium | reverse complement strand
CATAGATAAATCGTAGCCAAATAAATGTAGCAGCGAGTAGTATAGCGATGAGCCGTGACCTGCAGATAATACGAATCTATCTCGGTTATCAAACTTAGGATTTTTTGGGTTAAATTTTAAAAAATCAGCAAATAAGGTATAGGCAATTGGGGCTGCACCAAGAGCAATTCCTGGATGACCAGAGTTTGCTTTTTCAATAGCTTCTGCCGATAGAACTCTTAAAGTATTAACGGTTAGTTGTTTTACGTCCATAAGATTCTCCTTAAAATTTCTAAAATTAGTATAGCAAAAACTGTAGCATTTATCAACTATATTTAAAAAATTTTTGTTAATTTTCATAATTTATAGCATTTTTCACAAAATAATCACAAGAAAAATTAAATGTGAAAATCAGTTATAAGTTATATTTATAGTTTTCACAATTAAAGCTTATTTGCTTTACTTTTTTAAAAGATTGTTATATAATATAAACTGACATAAAATTTAGAGGTTACTACTATGGCTAATAATGAAAAACAATTTGTAAAAGAAGTTGCCGATATTACGGCTGATTTTCCAAGATGGTTCACCGACGTAGTTTTAAAAACTGAACTTGTAGATTACGGGCCTGTTAAGGGTACGATGGTTATACGTCCATACGGCTATGCAATATGGGAAAATATTCAAAATGAATTAAACCGCCGTTTTAAAAAGCTTGGTGTTAAAAACGCATATTTTCCAATGTTTATACCTGAAAGTTATTTAAAACGTGAAGCTGAGCACGTTGAAGGTTTTGCTCCTGAAGTAGCGGTAGTTACACACGCCGGAGGTGCCGAACTTTCTGAAAAGTTAGTAGTTCGTCCTACAAGCGAAACAATAATTTGTAATATGTATGCAAAATGGATGCAAAGCTACCGTGATTTACCTATGCTTATGAATCAATGGTGTAACGTTGTTCGTTGGGAAAAAACCACTAGACCATTCTTACGTACTAGCGAATTTTTATGGCAAGAAGGTCACACAGTTCATTCTAACGAAGAGGAAGCTCGTGATTTTACAATGAAAATGCTTGCAGTTTACAAGGAATTTGCTGAAAATGCTTTGGCTATTCCAGTAATTTGCGGTAGAAAAACTGATAAAGAAAAATTTGCAGGCGCTTTAGAAACTTATGGTATGGAAGCGATGATGCTTGACGGAAAGAGTTTACAAGCAGGTACTTCACATTACTTAGGTCAAAACTTTGCAAAGTCGTTTGATATGAAGTTTTTATCAAAAGAAGGCAAGTTAGAGTATGCGTATTCTTCATCTTGGGGCGTTTCTACAAGGCTTATCGGCGCAATAATTATGGCTCACGGCGACGCACGCGGTTTAGTATTGCCACCAGTTGTTTCTCCAACCCAAATTATTATCGTGCCTATTGCTGCGCATAAGCCTGGTGTTATCGAAAAAGCTAAAGAAATAGAACAAATTTTAGCAGATATGGATATTCGCGTTGAATGTGATACTCGCGACATGAGCCCAGGTTGGAAGTTTAACGAATGGGAAATGAAGGGTGTTCCAGTTCGTATTGAAATTGGTCCAAGAGATATTGAAAATAATCAATGTGTAATTGTAAGACGCGATAATTTAGAAAAACAAGTAGTTTCACTTGATGATTTGGCTTCATTAAAACAACTTCTTGCGACTGTTCAAAAGGATATGCTTGAAAAATCACGTAAAAATAGAGATTCGCGCATTAAAGAAGGCTATTCTCTTGAAGATATTAAAAATGCTTGTGATGAAGGTTGCTTTGTTAAGGCTTGTTGGTGTGGCGAACGCGAATGTGAAGATAAAGTTAAAGAATTTGCTCAAGCAACTTCAAGAGTTATGACCGAAGAAGAATGTGAAGGCGAAGTTTGTGCAATTTGCGGAAAGCCCGCTAAGAAAAAAGTTTATTTTGCAAGGGCATACTAACACGATGTTAAAACAAGATAGGCGTAAATTAAAAAACTTATCACGCCATAAATGGACTAATCCAAATAAATTTAATGCAATAACGGCTATTTGGGCGTTTCTAATTTTTGCTATTGTAATCTCTTTGCTTCAATATTTAGTTATTCCTATTTTAGCGCAATTTATAACCGTAAAAATAAGCATAGGTTTATTGCTTTGCATATCGGCGCTATTTTCACAATTAACGATCTTGTTAGTTGCGATAGTTTTTTGTAAAATTAAAAAGGTTAAACTCTTCGGCGGTGGAATATCGTTAAAGTTTGATTTTAAAATTTGTTTACCTGCGCTTATGCTTTCACTTGGAACTATGTTTTTTATAACCCCGTTGCATACGCAGTTTGCTACTGATTTGGGCTATTTTCAAGAACAGTTTTTCGGAAGTAGTTCATTAACCGGAGTTCAGGTATTAATTGAGCCTATTGATATTATATGGCTTTTATTATACGTTGTAATTTTAGCCCCCGTTTTGCCATCATTTTGTGAAGAAGCGCTTTTCCGTGGTGTAATTATGAACGGATTTAAAGAATTTGGAACATTCTTTGCAGTTATTGCTTCAGGTGCTATTTTCGCGCTAATGCACGGTAATTACGGTCAACTTATTTTACAATTTATTTTAGGTTGCGAAATTGCTTTCGTCGTTATTGTAACGAATAACTACTTTGCAGGAATGGTTATGCATTTTGCAAATAATTCGGTAACGGTTATTTACTCTTTAATTTTAGCTTTGATTCAAGAAGTTTCCCCAGCGCTTGGGGCATTTGCAAATGCATTTTTTATATTTATTGGATTAATTTTAGTTTGTATTGCGATAATTTATTATTATAAATTGTTGCAATTTAAAAAACGCACTGAAGAAGAAGGAATTTTGGGCGGTAATTTTATTTTTTACCGCAAAGGCAAAAACGTTGCTCCTTGTTGTTTATTACAAAAGGGTGTTGACGTTGATTATTGCTTTAGCGTAAGTGAAGAAAGGGTAGCTAATAGCGATAATAGTAACTTTTTGTTTTTTAGCGGTAAGAAATTTTACAAATTCTCAAAAGAAAGCAATAAAAAGTTGTTTACAGTTTTATTTATTTTGGGAATACTTGGCTCGTTAGCCTTAATTTTATTAAATTTCTTTTTGGTAGGTTAAAAAATGATTCAATTTCTTTTAAGTTTAGCATCTACAGTTTTACTTTTAATGGAAAACCAACAGTTAAAATTAGAAGCTATTTTATTTCCAATTACTATTATTGGTGGAGCAGGCATAATTATTTCGCTTGGTTTTTACATCATTAAGTGTATTGCTGTTTGTAAAATGGCAAAAAAGCGCGGTTATAAAAATTGGTGGTTAGGTATGTTGCCATACACCAATTATTACGTAATAGGGAAACTAGTTGGCTCGGTGCGTATTTTTAATTTCACTATTAAAAACGTTGGGCTTATTGCTATGATTGCAAGCATTGCTTATGATTTATCAAGCGTGGGCATAATGCTTATTGCAATTCAACAAATTTTTAACTTAAATTGGGTTTTTGTTTATTTTTCTGATTTATTATATTCGGTAAATACAATTGTTGACTTAGTTTTTTATGCTTGTTTCTTTTTACTTGTTTACGGTATATTTGGAAGATATGCGCCAAACAAACGCACTCCATACACGATTTACTGTTTGTTAGCGCAATATTTGTTCGGTATTCAATTTATGTTCCCTATACTTCTTTTAGTGGTTATGAATAAAAGACCGTATGATAGTTTTGACGATTATTATAGAGAACAAATGGCTAAAAGGTTTGGCCAGACTTATAATCCCTATCAACGACCATACTCAACAAAAGAAAATCCATTTAATACTTCAAACGATAACACAAACGGTGGTCAACCACAAAACGAAGACCCCTTTGATGAATTTAAATAAAAGGTTAGGTTTCAACCCTGTTAGTTGAAACTTTGCTATTAAATTTTTTAGGTGAATTATGAATGATTGCATAAGTGCAGTTGCAACTGCCCCTGGTACTGGTGGGGTGGCAATTGTTAGATTGAGTGGAGATAACGCACTTCAAATTGCATCAAAAATGTTTAAGCCATTATCAAAAATTAACGTTCTTGATTTTGAACCGTATAAACTTTACGTTGGCGAAATTTTAGGCGAAGATTTTACTGATAACGGTATGTGCGTTTACTTTAAAGCTCCAAAAAGTTTTACAGGCGAGGACGTTGTTGAACTTCATTGTCACGGCGGAATTGCCATAACTCGCGGTATTTTAAATAAAACTTTCAAGTTAGGCGCTCGCCTTGCAACAAATGGTGAATTTACAAAACGTGCATTTATGAATGGTAAATTATCATTATCTTCTTGTGAAGGCTTAATTGATATGATAAATAGCGAAAGCGTTACGCAGATTAAATCTGGCTTTTATTTGTTTAAAGAGGGGCTTAAAAATAAAATAATTGCTATACAAAATGCTCTTACTGATATTTTAGCTCAAATAGATGCTAATATTGATTACCCCGAAGAAGGGTTAATTGATGAAAATGGTAAGGAAATTAAGCAAAAATTACTAAAAATCAAACCCGAACTTAAAAATTTGATTGATTCGTATAATTCGGGTAAAATTATTAAAAATGGTGTTAGCGTTGCTTTAGTAGGTAAGACAAATACTGGTAAAAGTTCTTTATTGAACGCCCTTGTTGGTGAAGATAAGGCTATCGTAACTTCGGTTGCCGGTACAACCCGCGACGTGGTTGAAGCAAGTTTATTTATAAAAGGAATAAAATTTAATTTATTTGATACCGCTGGTATTCGTGAAACTGAAGACCTTGTTGAACAAATAGGCATTCAGCGCTCGAATAATTTAATCGAAAGGGCAGATTTAATTTTATTTGTAACCGATAACTGCAATTTTGACGATCAAGATAAAGAGTTATATGCTAAGGTAAAAGATAAAAATCTTATAACTGTTTATAATAAAAACGACCTAAATAATATCGAAGTTTTTGATAAAAATTGTGTTAGCATATCCTGCAAAACAGGCAAAAATATTGATAAATTACTCGATTTATTGTTTAGTTTAGGTGCTAAAAACGTTAATACCGATGGCGAATACATAACTCAACACCGTCACCATCGAGCGCTTTTAGATGCATTTAAAAATTTAGATACTGCCATTATGAATATCGACTTTATGCCATTAGATTTAGTAACAGTCGATATTAAAGAATGTTGGCAAAAATTAGGAGAAATAACTGGCACTACGGCTAGCGAAGAAATCGTTAATGAAATTTTTGCACGTTTTTGTGTTGGAAAATAGGAGTTTATGGTAAATTTAGAATTATACAGAGTTTTTTATACAGTTGCAAAATGCGGAAGTTTAACGAAAGCTGCAGATCAACTTTTTATATCGCAACCCGCAGTTTCTCAAGCTATTAAACAGCTTGAATCACAACTTGGCGGTAAATTATTTAATCGCCAGTCACGCGGGATGCAACTTACAGACCCTGCGGGCAAAAAAATGTTTGAAATCGTTTCGGAAATTATTGAAAAACTTACAGTTGCTGAAAACGAATTTAACGAAATAAATACCCATACGAGTGGTAGCGTTAGAATAAGCGCTGCCGATACCTTAACTACTTATAAATTGATGAAATACATTTCAGAATATCACGAAATGTATCCAAGCGTGAGCTTTGCTTTTAGAAATTCTACAACACGCCAATCAATAGAGTTGATTAAAGAAAATCAAGCGGATATAGGCTTTGTTAATTTGCCTATTGAAGATAAAGGTGTAGTTTTTACTGGTCAAACTGGTATAATTGCAGATATTTTCGTAGCTTCACCTAAAAAATTTGCTCACTTAAACGAAAAGCATATTGAACTTGATAATCTTTCAAATTATCCAATTATTATGCTTAATACCACTACTACCACAAGGCAAGAAATTGATAAATTTTTATCCGACCTTTCTGTTAAATTAGTTCCTGAAATTGAAGTTTCAAGCGTTAGCTTAATGATTGCTCTTGCAAAAGAAGGTTTAGGTATTGCCTGTGTTCCTAAGGATTATGTTGCCGAAGAACTTAAAACAGGTGAGTTGTTTCAGTTAAATGTTACGCCGTCATTCCCAGTTCGTGTTACGGGTGTTATTGTGAATAAAGATAGAAATTATTCTCAAGCCGTTGCAGAATTTTTAAAACTACTTAATAAATACGAAAACAATGATTAAAAATAGCGGTGCTGATTTTATAATCGACCGATTAGAAAAAGCAGGGTTTCAAGCCTTTTACGTTGGTGGATGTGTTAGAAATTATTTACTTGGGATTACAGTAAACGATTATGACATTACAACCAACGCTCGCCCGAACTACGTTTGCGAAATCTTTAAGGACTGTTCGTATTTCACAAGCGGTATCAAGCACGGAACGGTTAGTGTTGTTGTTGAGGGCAACGTTTATGAAATTACAACCTTTAGAACGAAAGAAAAATATACCGATTATCGTCATCCCACAAGCCTAGTGTTTTGCGACGATATACATGAAGATTTATCGCGCCGTGATTTTACAATCAATGCTATTGCATACAATAAAAACACAGGAATTATCGACGATTTTAACGGAATTTACGATTTGCAAAATTCTATTTTGCGCTCAGTAAACGAGCCTAAGGTTCGCTTCAAGGAAGATGCCTTGCGCATCCTCCGCGGTATGCGATTTTGTTCAACGTATAATTTATCGCCTGAACAAAATACTAAAAATGAAATGATAAACTGCTCGAAATATTTAACTAAAATTGCAAGTGAGCGTATTTTAAGCGAGCTTGAAGTTATTATTTTGGGTGATAACGTCTATTCGGTTTTAAGTGATTTTAAGGAAGTTTTATTTACGGTTATTCCACAACTTAATAAATGTGAAAGCAAAAACTTTGATTTATTACCATATTTTAAAGCAATTAGCAATTGTTCTAAGAGTTTTATAGCAAGATTTTCAATTATGCTGTTACCTTGTAAAGATGACGCGTTAGGCGTTTTAAACGCTTTAAAATTTGATGGAAAAACAAAGAGAGTTATTTTACAAATTCTTTCAACACTATCTATTGATTGCAATTACGACAAAATTGAAATTAAAAAGTTAATACGAAATTTTAAAATAAACACGGTTGATTTTATTGAAGTTTATGCGGCTAAACAAATAATTTTAGGTAATTCTGTTGATAAAATTGAGCTTTTAAAGCTTTATGACGAAATAATTTTAAATAATGAGTGTTGTATGCTTTCTCAACTTAAAGTTAATGGAAACGACCTAATCGAATTAGGATTTTATGGCGTAGAAATTAAAGATAAACTTGAAAAAGTGTTAAATTTAATTATTGAAGAAAAACTTTTGAACGAAAAATCAGTTATCATTGAGTACTTAAAGAATTATGGATAAAATTATTGTTGCAATAGGCGGTGGCTCGTTAAAAGAAAAAACTACCGCGAAAATCGACGCGTATATAGCATCTCTTGCAAAAAAACGAGCAGGCGAGCGCAGAGCAGTTGGCTTATTCATAGGAACTGCAAGCCACGACAGTATGCCTTATTTTAACACTTTTAGAAAAACTTACACTTCCGATTATGATATAAAAGCCGATTGTGTTTTATCAGTTTACGGTGAAATGAATGATGAAAAGATTAAAAGTAAGTTTGAAAAAGCCGATCTAATCTATATAGGTGGTGGAGATACTTTATTTATGCTTGAATTTTGGCAAAAAAAAGAGCTATTGAATCAAGTAATCGAAGCTTACAATCGTGGTGTAATTATTGCTGGCTTATCGGCTGGCGCAATATGCTGGTTTGAAAAAATGTATACCGATTCACAGTATTTTAACGGCGAAAATGACTTTAGTTATTCAATACATCACGGATTAAAGCATATTAAAGGTATTTGCTGTCCACATTTTAACGAAAGAGAGCAAGATTTTTGCAATGAATTTGCTAATAGTGACCTAAAACTTGGTTGGGGAATTGAAAATGATTGCGCTATTGAATTTGTTAACGGTGAATTTAGTAAAACTATTAGTGCTGGCGGAAAAGCCTATAAATTTTTGAAAAACGATGAAAATATAAAAAAAATTTTACTATAAATTTTGTTATAAGGAGAAAATCATATGCAAAAACTACTATTAGTTGACGACGAAGAAAAGATAATCGAGGTATTACGCGAATATGCTGAATTTGAGCATTATTTGGTTGATTCAGCATCTAACGGCATGGAAGCAGTACAAAAATGTAACGAAAATAAGTATGATTTAATCATTATGGACGTTATGATGCCAAAACTCGATGGATTTTCAGCTGTAAAAGAAATAAAGAAGAAAAATGATATTCCCGTTATAATGCTTTCTGCTCGCGGTGAAGAATACGATAAACTATTTGGCTTTGAATTAGGAATTGACGATTACGTTGTTAAACCATTTTCTCCTAAAGAAGTTATGGCTCGTGTTTCAGCCGTTTTAAAAAGAAGAACTGCTGTTTTAAATCAAGGCAACGATGGTATTAAGGTTTTTGAAGGTCTTCAAGTTGATAGCGTTGGTAGAAACGTTTACGTTGATGGTCAAAAAGTTGATTTAACACCAAAGGAATATGAACTTCTATTCTATATGGTAAAAAATAAAGGCGTTGCTTTATCTCGCGAAAAACTTTTACAAGACGTTTGGGGATTTGATTTTTTTGGCGATGATAGAACGGTTGATACTCACGTAAAAATGTTGCGCAGTAACTTGAAAGAATACCGTAAATTTATTGTAACTTTACGCGGATTAGGTTATAAATTTGACGCTTAATTTATTATTTTATAAATTGATTACATATAGGTTGATTAAATGAAAGTTGGAAATCTTCGTCAATTAAAATATAATATTTGGATGTATTTTATAATTTATACTGCCGTTATTATTATGGTTTTATGGGTACTTCAAATAATTTTTCTTGACAGTTTTTATCAAAAATTAAGATATAATAAATTAGTTGAGTGCGGAAACGAAATTAGTGAGCAAATGAACGTTAACGTTGTAACTAACGAGAATATCGACGATTGGATAAATAGTTATATCAATGCTTCGGAATCTGGAATATATTCTTATTTAGCGTATTATGAAAATGGTAATCTAATAGTTGAATCGCCATATTCAAATTTTTTTCCAGGCAATGACAAACCTACCACTAATGGTCCGTCGGGCGTTCAAAATTCAACAATATTTGAAAATGCTATAAAAATGCTTTCAATGGGTGTTGAAAATGATGGTGGGTATATTTGTGATTATTTTACGGGCAACGATAATAGCACGCAATTTTGCGTTTATGCATCTGCGATTAGCAATAACCTTGGAGAGTCGTATTTAATTATGATTGCCTCAAACGACTCCTTAAACGAATCAATTACCGTTATTCAATATCAACTAATTATCGTTACGGCTATAGTTCTTTTAATATCGTTCATTTTAGCGTGGACTATATCTACAAAGCTTTCAGAACCCATACAAAGAATGTCAAACACGGCAAAGCGCTGGGCTGAAGGTGACTCTAACGTAGTATTCCGTGGAAATAGTTACGACGAATTAAACGAACTTGCCGAAGCGCTTAACTACGCTAAAGAGGGTATTTCAAAAACAGGCTCTTTACAGCGAGATCTATTAGCAAACGTTTCACATGATTTAAAAACACCACTAACTATGATTAAGGCTTATGCTGAAATGATACGTGATATTTCAGGTGAAAATAAGCAAAAGCGTGATATGCATACTGGCGTTATTATTGAAGAAGCAGATAGACTTGCTATGCTTGTTAACGATATTTTAAATCTTTCAAAATTACAAAATAATAGTGACGTAATTGAGCTTACAACGGTAAATTTATCTGAACTTGTTGAGCGTGTTATCTACCGTTTTGAAAACTTTATGGCAGATAAGGGCTTCCATATCGATAGCGATATTGATGCAGATTTATTTACTAAATGTGATGAGTCTAAAATTGAACAGGTAGTTTACAATTTGATAGGTAATTCATTAAATTATACCGGCGAAGACAAAACTATTAAAGTTCATCTTCATAAAAAAGATGACAAGTTATTACTTGAAATTATTGATAGTGGAAAAGGTATTTCACCCGAACAAATCAATGGTATATGGGAAAAATATTACCGTTTTTCGGAAACCCATCAACGTCCTATTAAGGGTATGGGTTTAGGTCTTTCTATTGTTAAAACAATTTTGCAAAATCACCAGTTAAAGTTTGGCGTAATTTCTAAAAAGGGCGTAGGAAGTAATTTCTTCGTAGAATTTGTAGGTATGAACGATGAACGCAAATAATTTAAACAATCAATCAAATGAAGATCTTTTAAAGGTTGAAAATCTTGAAAAAAACGAGTATTTGGTAACTTCTTCAATCGTTGACGTACCGATTGAAAAAATTGACAAAAAACCCGTTAAAGTAACAGTTTTTGGCGCACTTATAGCAGCTCTTTCAATAAATAAGGGTGATGATGACCTTTATGCGTTAATTCGCCCGGTAAAAACTTTAAAATTTTGCATTTTACTTGTAGTATTAACAACTATGATATATTTCTTTTATCAAGTTGCTGACGTAAAGCTAATTTTACCTATAATAATAATTTTTGCTTCTATTGCAATTCCAATACTTATGGTGACAATAAGTTATGAGTTGTGCCCCCAAAAAAATATTACTTTTTTTCAAATTTTCGTTTCCTTTTCTTTTGGATTGCTAATATACCTTTCAATTGATTCACTTGTAAACAAGGTTTTAATCAAAATGATTTACGCAACAACGATTGATACTGTTATCGTTCCTGTTTTGTGGGGTATTGCCGAAGTAATTTTCGTGGCAATTTTGGCAAAAATGTATAACTTGACAACCTTTTCAAGCACTATTTTATTAGCAGTATCGGTTGGTAGTGGATTTGCTACTGCTTGGTCACTCCACGCGGTAGTTGAAACCCTATTTATACCAGTTGAAGTTATAAGTAATATAAATTCAAGCCATTATAGCGGGCTTGCAATCGTTGACGATATAACTTTTACTAATCAAAGCATAAAAGCATTTTTCGAAATAGTTCCCACAAGATGTTTTTATTTTCCTGTAGCGATAGCGTCTTGGTCTGTTGCAATAGGCAGTGTTGCTACCAATTCGGGTATTAGTAGAATAAAGCGCGATAAACCGTTCTCGCTTTATCTACTTTTAGTTCTCGTAATCGTTTTATTTATACTAAGTATGTTTACAACGTCATTTGAATATTTCGACGTAGTGTTAAAGATTATTTCTCTTTTAACATCATTGCTCGTTGCTATTAGGTTGGTTAATACGGCTCTTAACCGCGAAATGCAAGAAACTATAAATCGACTATTGGAAAAATAAATTTAAATTAACTAAAATTTACCATTGCGCATTGCAAATTTTGATTTGCTGACGTAATGGTTTTTTTTATGCATATTTTTAAACTACTTACATATATTTAAGCGTGTTTGAATTTTTGCCTTATCCATTAAATAAATATGTAGCCCTAAATGCAAATAAACTATGCGAGCTTAGAATAAGAAAAAATCAACCTATAATCGCTACTTTGCTTGAAAGTAAAAATTACGTTTACCATAATGGGCAAAAAATAATAGCAAGCGGTGATTTTATAGAAAATATAATTTTAAGCGCTTGTAAAAATTCAATTTACGTTCATAATGAAACTATTAAAAATGGTTATATTTCTTGTGGACAGGGCATAAGAATAGGATTAGGTGGCGAATGTGTTTATAATAACGAGGGTGTACAAACTATAAAAAATTTTAGTAGCCTTTGCATTCGTTTTCCGCACCAAATTATCGGAATATCAACTAAAGCACTTAATATAATCAATGATGATTATTTAATTAAAAGCGTTTTAATTATTTCGCCGCCAGGCATTGGAAAAACTACTTTAATAAGAGATTTAGCGCGTAATATTTCAAATCAAAAAAATTTAAATATCTTAGTAATTGACGAGAAAAATGAAATTTTTTATGAGGGAGTAAATTTAGGTGATACCTGTGACGTAATAAGTAATTGCAGGAAGAATTTTGGCTTTTATAACGCCATAAAAACTCTAAACCCCGAAGTTATTATTGCCGATGAAATTAGTAGTTTTGAAGATGCAAAAGGCGCTTGTTTTGCTTCACTTTCCGGAACTAAAATTATATGTACGGCACACGGTAAATCTTTAAAAGAGGTCATGAAAAAAGATTATATGAAAGAGTTGTTTGAAAACCATTGTTTTGAAAAATTTATACTTCTTAAAAAAGAACAGCAGGGATTTAGTACCCACGAAGTATTTATTGAGTAGTTTTAATTATGAAATTTGTGGCTGGTTTATGTTTTTTTTGTATTTGCACTCTTATAGGTATAATTAATTCAAAAAAGTATTCAAATAGATATAAATTTTATACTGCCTTGCTCAATTTTAATCAAGATTTCAAATCTATTTTATCATTTCGCCGTGATTACGTAGAAAAATTACTAAATAAAGATTATAAATTCCAACCCTTTAATGAAATTTTAGAACAAAAATTATCAAATTCTTTTAATAAAAATACTTTAAATCTACCAGATTTTTTAAATGATGAAGAAAAATACGAGATAGTTGAGTTTTTTAACCAAATGGGTAAATTCGACGCTATTACCCAAAGTGAGATTGCTATTCGCTACGAAGAATTATTTAAAAGAAAAATTGAAAGTTGTGATATTGATAATAAAAAATACGGGATTTTATATAAAAAACTTGGTATCATCGTAGGACTAATAGTTTTTATTATAGTGGTGTAATATGAACGTTGAAATTTTATTTAAAATAGCAGCTGTTGGGATTTTAATTACCGTTATATGCCAAATATTAAAAAAATCGGAGCGTGAAGATATTGCAACGTTAGTTGCCATTGCCGGACTTATTATAGTTTTTACTATGGTTATAACTATGATTGCAGAGTTTTTTGAAAATATTAAAGCACTTTTTAATTTCTATTAAGTATGGATATCTATAAAATTCTTTGCATTGCACTAATCGGCGCGTCATTATGTTTTTATTTAAAATCAATAAACAGTGATTTTTACGTTTTAATTTTACTGTGCTCTGGTACGATAATTTTATTTTTTAGTTTAAATTATCTTGTAACAACGCTTGAAGTGTTTCAAAATTTTATAAAAAGTATTAATGTTGACAGTTCTTTATTTACAGTTCTTTTAAAAATAATTTTGGTTGCATATTTGATTGAATTTGCAGTATCAACTATTGAAGACTTTGGAATTAAAAGTTTAGCGGACAAACTATCTTTTGCAGGAAAAATAATATTGTTTTGCATGAGTTTACCTATTTTTAAATGTTTAGCAGAAGTAGTTTTGCAATTTTTAGGTTAGTATGAAAAAAGTCATTAGGTGCATACTTTTATTTTTGATAATATTTATAACGACAATGCCTTTAGTTGTTGTTTGCGCTGATTCGGGTGACCTTTCGCTTGGTGACTACGTTAATGATTTGATTGAAGGATTGGATCTTAGCGTGCTTGAAGATTTTTTAAAAGAAATTACTAATAATACCGACCTAAAAAATGTAATTTTACAAGCAATAAAAGGTAATTATCTTTCATTTGATGAAATTATTTCATTAATATTTACTTACTTCAAAGATAACTATCAAAGCTATTTTGGCATTTTTTTAAGTTTGCTTTCACTAACGATCGTTTATTCGGTTTTTACGGTAATCAAACCGGGTAACGGCAAATTTAGCGATATAATTTTTACTGCCTGTTATTGTGGTATTGCCGTTCTTATTTTTAATGAAACAACCCAAGTAATCAATGGCACAAAAGAAATTATTGATAAACTGAGCAAGCAGTCACAAAGCATTTTCCCTTTAATTCTTACTTTATTAACTTCAACTGGTGCAAGTGCATCTGCGAGTTTATACAATCCAGTGTGTATATTGCTTTCAAACGGTATAAACGTACTAATCAATAAAATATTGTTTCCTGTTGTGATTGCGATAAGTTTAATTTCGGTAATTTCAGCTCTATCCGAAAAATATACCCTAAAGGGTTTAAATGATTTTTTATGCCAAGTTTTTAAATGGATAATAGGATTAACTGTTACAGTTTTTTCAATTTTTGTATCCGTGAAGGGAATAACGGCTTCTAATTACGACCTAATATCTTTGCGCGTTTTAAAATATGCTGTTGGCAGTGGCCTGCCATTGATTGGTGGAATAGCAAAAGACGGGGTAGATTTAGTACTTACTGCAACAATTCTTTTAAAAAATGCTATAGGGAGTATAGCAATATATGCAATATTTTTCACTCTTATAAGGGCAGTTTTTCGTATCTTAATTTTTTCGTTACTTTTGAAATTATTATCGGCTATATGCTCACCTATTGCCGACAACCGAATTTTATCTTTATTTGCAAGTATGGCAAAGGTAGTTTCTATGCTTATAAGCTTACTCGTAATGGTGTTTGTAATATATTTTCTAACAATGATACTTATACTTGGCACAAACGGCGCAATAGGGGGGTAACGATGAACGGTTGGATACTTACTATTACTTTGATAAGCGTTATGGGATATTTTATCAAAATATTATTACCAGACGGTAAAAATAAGCAATCGGTATTGTTTGCGGTCTCGCTTTTAAGTATTTTAGTAATAATTACTCCACTTTCAAAAATTAACGAACAAGATTTTAGTTTTAATTTTGATTATGAAAGTAAAATTGAACTTGACGAAGCTTTTTTAGAATATACGGAAAAATGTAGAGAAAAATACTATTTAACCATTGCAAATACAAATTTGAATGAGTATTTAAGCTTAAAATCTGCAAAATTTATTTTTGATGATAGCGTTAGCGGAAATCCACTAAAAAAAATTGAAATTTATTTTTCGGATATAGTTATTAAAAACAATAACGAGCATATAAATATATCGTTACTTATAAAAGAACGTTTATCCGAACAATTTACAATCAAAAAGGAGTGTGTGTTAATTTATGGCATCGACGATTGAAAAATTTAAAGATAAACTAAAAAAAATTAAAGTTGAATACTTAATAATTTTTTTTGCTGTTTTAGCTGTTATTCTTATTTTCATATCTTCGTTTAACACAAATAAAAATTCGAAAAATAGTGATAGCGTTGAAAATTACGTTACTCAACTTGAAAACAAATTATCAGAAAAACTTTCTCAAATCGAAGGCGCGGGTAAAGTGAGTGTTATAATTTCGGTAAAACGCGGAACAACAACCGAAATTGCAACTGAAAAAAAGACTACAAACGAGAATGGTGAAATTGTTAGTGAGGAATATCCAGTCTTAGTTTCTGGAAAGCCCATAATCTTGAGTGAAATTTATCCCGAAATATGTGGCGTGATAATAATTGCAAAAGGTGCAGAGAATATTAAAGTTAAGGTTGCTTTAATGTGTGCTGCTCAAACCTTTTTAGATCTTGAAAGTGAAAAGATTGAAATTTTAACAATGCGGTAATCTGCGATTAAAATCGCTTAATTTATTTAATAAAGGAGAATTATTATGTCAAAAAGAAAGAAAATTGTTATTTTGTCATCAATGGTATTATTGTTAGCAGTTACTGCTATTGCAAACTTCCTGCTTATTGACAACAATAACGGCACGCAAGGAACAGTTACAACTGCTACATATTTTTCGGAATATAAAGCTGAGCATTCAAGTAGCATTAGTGAACAACTTTTACATCTCGACAGTATCATAAATGATGCAGAAAGCAGTTCTCAAACTAAAGAAGATGCATTAGCTACTAAATTAAGAATTACTGAAAACGTTGAAAAAGAATTATATTTACAATCTTTAATTAAAGCGCAAGGTTATTCAAATATCGTGGTTATGCTGGGTATTGATTCCGAAACTGTAACAGTTGTTGTCGAAGACGATGATTTTACAACTAGCGATGCTGTAAGTATCTATACGGTATTACTTCAAGAGATAAATGCCTCGCCCGAAAACGTTAGAATTATACCAATTTCATAAATTTTAAAAAAAATAAAATAAAGTGGTTTAAAATACTATCAAATAATTAAAAAATATGTTATACTATTATTGTATAAGTATGCAAAAGTAATTTTGCCTTAAGTTTTAATTGTTGGTGGTGACAAAATGGCTACAAAAAATAATAACTCAATTCCATCTGGTAACGTTGTTTACAACAGTAGTATCGTCAAAAGCATAATTATGCTTGCTGTTCCAAAGGTTGAAGGTGTTTCGTTCGATGCTTCTTCAAAATCAGCTAACGATGCGATACTTTTGGAATTTTCAGGCGAATTTAACGTTTCGGTTGACGTGACAGTTGCAGTTGATTACGGGTTTAACATTCCAGACGTTGCTTATAATATTCAACAAAGCATTAAGCACAACGTTGAAGCTATGTCTGATTATAAAATCGACACTGTTGACGTACACGTAGTTACAGTTAACTTCGATAATTCCGACCACGAATAATTTTTAATAAGTCGCTTATTTTTAAGCGACTTTTTTGCCTTTCAAATATATTTACATAAGTAGGATTATATTTATGAGAAAAGACGCAAGAGAAGCAGTATTTAAGTTATTATATAGAGATTGCTTTTGTGAAGAACGTGACGATGATTTTATGCATCGCATTTTTTTCGAACATAAACTAAATGAAAAAGATGCAGAATTTGCAACTAAGCTTTACAATGAAATAGTTGCAAATAAAGAGCATTTGCTTGATTTGATTTCAAATTTATCGCAAGGCTTTATGCTAAATAGAATATTTTTAACCGATAAATGCGCTTTACTTATCGGCTTATGCGAAATGACTTATTTTGATGACATTCCTAAAATCGTTGCAATCGATGAAGCCGTTAATTTAACAAGAGTGTTTTCAGGTGAAAAGAGCCAGGGTTTTGTAAATGGTATTTTAGCTGAATATAAAAAAAGGCAGGAAGGCTGATGGCTATTATTTTAGATGGAAAGTTGCTTTCCGCAACAATAAAAAGTGAGATTTTGGAAGAATGCAAGGCTCTTAAAGAAAATTATTCAATAATTCCTTCACTTGCAATTGTGCTTGTTGGTAACGATCCCGCTTCTCAAATTTACGTTGCATCAAAAGAACGCTTGTGTGGTGAAGTAGGTATTCGCTCTATTGTTGTAAAAATGGATGAAAATTCAACACAAGATGAGGTTGAATTAAAGGTAAAAATGCTTGCCAGTGACCCCGAAATTAACGGTTTAATGGTTCAATTACCATTACCTAAAGGGCTTGATGAAGATAAAGTGTTAGCTAATATTCCACCTAATAAGGACGTTGATGGACTTACTCCTTTAAGCGGTGGATATTGTCTATTTGATTACGATGGTTTTACGCCTTGTACGCCAAAGGGTATTATTGAAATATTAAAAAGGTATAATATTCCATTAAGCGGTAAACACGCAGTTGTGATTGGTAGAAGCAATATGGTTGGTAAACCAGTTGCTCTTAAACTTTTAAGGGAAAATTGCACGGTAACTATTTGTCACTCTCGCACTCAAAATTTAGATGAAGTGTGTAAAACTGCGGATATTTTAGTGGTTGCAGTTGGTAAAAAGCATCTTGTAACCGAAAATATGATAAAGGATGGGGCAGTTGTAATCGACGTTGGTATAAATCGCGTTGATGGTAAACTTTATGGTGACGTTGATTTTGAAGGCGTTTCTAATCGCGCATCATATATAACACCTGTACCAGGTGGCGTTGGCCCTATGACTGTTGCAATGTTAATAAGCAATACGCTAACTGCGTGTAAAAAACAAAATAATATTTGATTATGGATTATAATTCAACCTATAATAATTATAAACAGTTAATTGAAAAAGAAATTGAACTCTTTGCTAATTCTCTTTGTTGTCATGATGAGTTAAAAGCATCGGTAACTTATAGTTTATTTGCTGGTGGTAAGCGAGTAAGGCCGGTTATGTTTTTAGCTTGCCTTGAAGCATTAGGCATTGATTATCAAAAATATTTAAAACTTGCACTTGCAATCGAGTGTATTCATACCTATTCGCTTATTCACGATGACTTACCGTCTATGGATAACGACGATTATAGGCGCGGAAAGCTTTCAAACCATAAAGTTTTTGGCGAAGGCATGGCGATACTTGCAGGGGATGCATTATTAAATTCCGCTATGGAATTAGCCCTAAAATCTATTGATTCCGAAGGAACTTTTAACGCCGTTAAATATTTATTTTCTTGCTCGGGTATTAACGGGATGATTAACGGACAGGCATACGATTTATATTATGAAGATAAAATCGTTGATAATAAAGAGCAAGTTTTATATGAAACTCATCTAAATAAAACGGGCAAACTTTTAACCGCGCCACTCGTTATGGCATCGCTTATTGCAAATGGTAAACTTTATAATCAATTAGTTGAGTTAGGGTTTTATACAGGTAAGCTTTTTCAATTTGGTGACGACCTTTTAGACGTTACGGGTGAATTCAAAAATCTTGGAAAAACTATTGGCAAAGATTTAGACTCTAAAAAACTTACAGCCATTTCTGTTTATGGCAAAGAAGGTACGGAAAAACAAATAGACGAATGTTATAATTCGATTGTAAAAATTCTTAAAAATATTGATAATAACTCATTTTTTATGAGTTTTTATGCCAATATGAAAGATAGGAAAAGTTAATGCGTTTAGATAGTTATCTCGTTGAAAATGGCGATTATAAATCGCGAAATAAAGCAAGCGAAGGTATTTCTCGTGCCGAAGTTTTTGTTAATGGAAAGGCTTGTTTAAAAGCTTCATACGAAGTAAAAGAAAGTGACTTAATTGAAATTGTTAGGCAAAAAAAACCATACGTTTCAATTGGCGGAGATAAACTTGAAAGGGCAATCAATAAGGTTAATCCCCAAATTAAAGATAATATTTTTATTGACGTTGGGGCATCTACTGGCGGTTTTACCGATTGCTTGTTGCGTTTAGGCGCTAAGAAGGTTTTCTGCGTTGACGTTGGCGAAAATTTACTTGACCCAACTATAAGTTTAGATGAACGAGTAGTGGTTATGGATAGAACTAACGCACGTTTTTTAACCCAAGAAAACTTTGGAAACAAAGTTGACGGAATAGTTGTTGATTGTAGTTTTATTTCACTTGAATATATTTTACCGTCGCTAATACCACTTCTAAATGAAAATGGTTATATGCTTGCGCTAATTAAACCGCAGTTTGAGTTGCAAGAACGACTTAAAATGAAAAACGGTATTTTAAGAAATGATAAAATAATTTCAAAAATTTTAAAGCGTTTATACGATTTTACAAATGAATGCGGAATAAAAGTACACGATATCGTTCCAGTAACGATTGATAAAGCAAAAAATCAAGAATTTATTATGTATTTACGCTTTAATTCATCTAATTTAGCATTTGAAGATATTTATAAAGGGTAGTTATGAAAATCGGTTTTCTTTGTAAAGAAAATGATAAAAAATCACAAGAATACTTAAATGAACTTAAGTTAAAATGCAAATTTGAGTGCGTTAACTTAAATGATGGCGAAAGGGTTGATTATATAATTTGTTTTGGCGGTGATGGAACAACTCTAAAAGGGGTACAGTACGCCATTAAGTATAACGTGCCTATTATTTCAATTAATACCGGAAGTTTAGGTTTTTTAAGCACCTATTTGCCTTGTGAAATAGATAAAATTATAGATGATTTACAATCTAATACAATTCAATTTGCCTATAAATCATTGCTTGAATTTACCTTAAACGGCGTTACTCACTACGCTTTAAACGACGTAATAATAGAGCGTAATCATACGAATTGTAGTGAAACTAATCTATATGAATTAAAAATTCAAGATAAGGTTGTACAAAGCGCTGTTGCCGATGGAATAATTATTTCAACGCCTACAGGATCAACGGCATATTCGCTATCGGCTGGCGGAGCAATTTTACATCCATCAGTAAATGCATTCATAGCAACTTTTATTTGTTCTCATTCTATGAACTCGCGTCCTATAGTTTTTAACGACGAACATTTGACTCAAATTACTTTTTCAAAGGCAAGCGCACCACCAGTTGTTTTTGCAGACGGTAGATTTATTTCAACTTTAGATGGAATAAATAGCTTAAAAATTAAAAAATCTAAATTATCAATACAAATAGCATGTAATCAAGATTATTACTCAGTTTTAAACGCTAAGTTAAAAAACTGGTCGAATCGGGGGTAAAAAATGTCAAAAATTAAAAGACAGCAAAAACTTTTAGACATAATTAAACAACACGAAGTTGAAACTCAAGAAGAACTTATAGTAATATTAAACAATTGTGGCTATAACGTAACTCAAGCAACTGTTTCGCGTGATATAAACGAACTAAAGCTTATAAAAGTTAACGGCACTCAAAAGAAATATCGTTATGCTCAAGTTACGCAAAGTAAACAAATAGATAACGTAAAGTTTTTAAATTTATTCAAAGCAGCGGTTACTTCAATAGTTCCTGCTCAAAATCTTGTTGTTGTTAAAACTTTAATTAGTAACGGCGCTCCCGTTGGTGCAACGGTTGACAGTTTAAATTATAAAGAAATAGTTGGCTGTGTGGCTGGTGACGATACTTTATTAATCGTTACACACAACGCACAAGAAGCCGAAGTAGTTGCATCAAGATTACACGAATTATTATAATTATTTTGCTATGATACTAAGTTTAAACATTAAA
Organism: Clostridia bacterium; assembly: GCA_017522945.1. Lineage (GTDB taxonomy): Bacteria > Bacillota > Clostridia > Christensenellales > Borkfalkiaceae > HGM11416. The sequence continues at coordinate 34,178 of JAFWXT010000019.1, read as the reverse complement.
AACGTAGCTTTAATATCTCAAGCAGATATTGAGTTTACAAGTGGACTTAATATTTTATCGGGTGAAACAGGCTCGGGTAAATCGGTCATTTTAGATTCGATTAACTTTGTTTTGGGCGCAAAAGCTGATAAAAATATGATTCGTCACGGTGAAGATTCTTGTATCGTAACTTGCGTTTTTCGCGATTATCCCACTAAAATTAATGATTTTTTGGCTGAATATGATATTGAAGCTGGTGAAGAAATAATAATTAAACGCAAATTTGATATAAACGGTAACGGATACATTAAATTAAACGGTGAAAACGTAACCGCAACTATGCTTAGAAAAATAACTTCAACCTTGGTTGACGTTCACGGACAAAGCGAACATTTTTCTTTACTTTCAAAGCAAAATCAACTTGATTGCATTGATTATGGCGCGCAAACACAAAGCTATTTAGACGAACTAAAATTGTCGCTTACCACTTTGAATTCATTTAAAAAGCAACTTGAATCTTTAGGTGGTAATGCTGAAACGCGTAAACAAAAAATCGAATTATTGGAATATCAAATTAACGAAATAGATAAAGCTTGCCTTAAAGAAGGGGAATACGAACAACTACTTGAACGCAAGAATAAATTGTTAAATCTTGAAAAACTAACTACTGCTTTAAGCTCAGCTCATTCAGCTTTAAATGACGAAAATGGAGCAATTGATTGTTTGTATAGCGCTGAGCACAGCTTAAAACCTATTCAAGAAATTGATAACGAATATGCAAAATTGTGCGAGCGTTTAAACAATCTTGGCGAAGAAATTAATGATATAAGCGAAGAAATAAGCAGTATATTATACGATTTAGATATCGACGATAATATCGATGATATAGAGCAAAGATTAGACGTGTATAACTCTTTTTTCCGCAAATACGGCAAGAGTATAACTGAAATCAACGAATTCTATGAAAAAGCAAATACCGAGCTTAATCAACTTTTGAATTTTGATAAAACTTACGCTGATTTACTTTTAAATATTCAAAAGTGTCATAAGCAAACTTATGAAATTTGTTTAAAACTTTCAAATAAGCGTAAAAATTATGCAACTGACTTTTGCAGTGCAGTTGTAAATAAATTAAGTGAATTAGGTATGCCAAAAGCGCAATTTATTGTTGACTTTGGCGAATTTCCAAGCTATTCAACTGAAATTGCCTTTAATTCTTACGGGCTTGACAAAGTAGAATTTTTATTTTCTGCAAATGCAGGTGAACCAGTAAAACCGCTTTCCAAAATAATTAGTGGCGGTGAAATGAGTAGATTTATGTTGGCATTAAAAACTCAATTGACATCGGGGCTTGGCACTTATATCTTTGACGAAATTGATGCGGGTATAAGCGGTGTGACTGCAACTACCGTTGCAAAACAGTTCGCGCAAATTTCAAAAGAACGTCAAGTTATAGCAATTTCACATTTACCGCAAATTGCAGCAATGAGCGATAGGTCGCTTTTAATATATAAGTTTGAAAATGATGGTAAAACTTATACCGACGTTAAACTTTTGTCAAGCGACCAAAAAGCACAGGAAATAACACGTTTAATTGGTGGTTCATCTATTGATGAAGTTGCTATGAAACACGCAACTAATATGATTAATGAATCAATCGAATATAAAAACTCATTAAAATAAGGTGCAATTAGCACCTTTTTTATTTTTAATTTTTTAATTTGTTTAATTTGCGCGTATAGAACAATTCTTACTGTGCATACTAATTTTACTTGACGTTCGGGGGAAAAATGAAGATTAAGCATTTTAAGAAAATTATAACGATTTTAATTTTTATACTTCTTTTAACAACAAATATTAGTGCAGTTTATGCTGATAATTCATCAAAACTGTATTATATAGGTGGATTTCCGTTAGGATTTGACCTTTCAGCAGAAGGGGCGCTTGTTGTTGGTTTAAGTGAAGTTATATGCGAAGACGATATTTATTTGCCTGCAAAAGATGCAGATATTAAACCTGGTGATTATATACTTTCTTTAAACGGCAAAAAAGTTACTTCAGCTGCCGATATCGATGAAGTTTTATCAAATTATGAAAGCGGGTTTATTCTTGCAGAAATTCTTTCTGGCGGTGAAAAACAAATTAAAAATATATATCCCAAAAAAGATTTGGGCGGAAGCTACAGATTAGGTCTTTTAATACGCGATTACTTATCGGGACTTGGCACTGTAACAATTATAAATGAAAATGGTGAGTTTTGTTCGCTTGGGCATCCGATTACTGATGAAAAGGGGGCGCTTTTAAGCGTAGCAGGCGGTGTTACTTATAAATGTAACATAACCGACGTTGTTAAAGGTAAACGCGGTAAAGCCGGCGAGCTACAAGGAATAATAATTCGTAATGAGGTGCTTGGCGCTGTAACTAAGAATACCGAAATCGGTTTAATCGGCAAATTTACTTGTTATGATGATTATAAAAATATAGACAAATATGAAATCGGTGAGGCATGTTTAGGTGATGCCGAAATTTATACGACCATAAGGGGAGAATCGCCTAAAAAGTATTCAATTTCGATTGTTAAAATCGATAGTGGCGATAAATTAAACAAGAATTTAATGATAAAAATAACCGATGATAAATTGATTAGGTATGCTGGCGGTATCGTGCAAGGAATGAGCGGTAGCCCAATAATACAAAACGGCAAAATCGTTGGGGCAGTTACGCACGTGTTTTTAAATGATTCAACTCGCGGTTACGGTATTTTAATTGATAAAATGGTTTCTTCATTAAATTAATATATTTATGAATAAATTATAAAAAACTCTCATATTGATTATGGGAGTTACTTTATTTATGCAAAGTTGTATAAAATTTATAATACAATCTCTAAAAAATGCTAAAATATATTTGATTTTATCATCCACTTTATTTTTATTTGGGATAGTATTCGGCGCTCTTTTTAAAACAAATTTAGAAGGAGTTTTGTTTTACGATATAGTAGTAAATAACTACGTTATTATTTTCGATAAAGAAATTAGTTTGTTAGGTTATTGTTTTTCAAAGTTTTTTGCTTACTTTGGAATAGGTATAATCGTTTTTGCCTCATCGTTAACAATTTTTCTTTTCCCTTTAAATGGTATAATATTTTTTTATCAAGGATTTTTGCTTTCAACTTTAGTTCCATATTTTTACTGTGCTTTTTCCGTAATAGGAATTATAGTTTATATAATAACCGTATTACCTTGCATAATATTAAGATTTTGTTCTTTTAGCTTATTGTCATCAATAAATTATTCAGCAAGATGTGAATGTAATAAATGTAAAAAAAGCCTTTATTTATCAGCGATTTTTATATTTATTACGTTTAGCATAATTACACTTTTTTGGGAACTTATAACAATAGGAATTATAATAAGACCTTTAAACTTTTACTTATAAATCATAAAAAAATACTACTTGCGCAAAATAGTTATAAAGGTGGTATTTTTATGAAAAAAATTATTTTATTTATCAGTTTATTAGTTGTTGCCTTTTCTTCATTTTATACAAATAAACTAACTGCTTTTGCATCAAACGAATTAGAAGTAAGCGCAAAAAGCGCCTATCTTATGGATTATGAAAGTAAAACATTAATTTATAGTAAAAATGAAAACGAACGTTTGCCTATAGCAAGCATGACTAAAATTATGCTTTTAGTTTTAGCATTTGAAAAAATTGAAAAGGGCGAATTAAATTTAGAACAAAAGATTACGGTTAGTGAAAGAGCCTCATCAATGGGTGGTTCACAAGTATTTTTACAAGCAAACAAGGATTATCTAGTTAGTGATTTGATTAAAAGTATTATTATTGCATCTGCAAACGACGCCTCAGTTGCAATTGCTGAAAAAATTTACGGTAGTGAAAGTGTAGCGGTAGATGCAATGAATGAAAAAGCAAAGCAATTAAAATTAACTAACACATTATTTTCAAATTGCACAGGACTTCCAAAACCAACACAATACTCCTGTGCAAAAGATGTTGCTATGATGCTTGCAGAACTTTGTAAACATCCAAATTATTTCAATTATAGTGGTATTTATCTTGATGAACTTGTTCACCCAGACGGACAAAAAACAGTTTTAACTAATACGAATAAGTTATCAAAATTTTATGCTGGTTGTGACGGCGGTAAAACCGGGTTTACCAATGAAGCTGGGTATTGTCTTGCGGCAACGGCTAAACGCGGTAGTATGCGAATTGTAGGCGTTTTAATCAATGAATCAAATAGCAAAACAAGGTTTGCCGATTGCTCAAAAATGTTTGATTATTGCTTTGAAAATTACGATAATAAGCAAATTTTATCGATCGAACCACCTTATCAGTACGAAATTAACGTTGATTGTGGCAAAAAAGATATAATCGAGGTTATGCCAGCGCAAAATTATTATATTTTTGGAAAGAAAAATTATAATGAAAAAGTAACTATTGATTTCGAGCCCATTTCTAAGGTAAAAGCACCTATTAAAAAAGGTGATAATGTTGGTGTGTTTAAAGTTTATAAAAACAACGTTCTAATTGCCGAAATAAATGCATTAGCATGCGAAAACCTTGATAAAAAAGGAATTTTAGATTACGCCAAAGATATTGCAAGTTAAAAAGAGCAAATTTGACATTTGTTAAAAAAAATATCCTAATTTATACAAAATTGACTTGATAATTACCGCGCTCAATGTTATAATGATAATATAATTAAAAGTAAATTATCTTAGGGGTATTTTATATGAAAGGATTTAAAAACGTTGAAATTTACGTTGAAGGTAAAGGTATTATTAAAACGTCATTAGGTTTTGAAAACGGTGTTATTTCATTCATCGGTGATGCTAATGAAATTACTGAACCTATTGAATTGCCTGAAAACGCTGTTGTTTTACCCGGCTTTATTGATCAACACATTCACGGTTCTGCTACGGCAGACGCTATTGATGGCTCAGTAAAGTCAATTGAAACGATTGCCACGTCTATTGCATGTGAAGGTACAACTTCATTTTTAGCAACAACTATGACTCAAAGCGTTGAAAATATATCAAAGGCTTTAAAATCTATTGCTGATTATAGAGCGCTTAATTCAAAAGAAGGTGCTGAAGTTGTAGGCGTTAACTTTGAAGGTCCATATATTAACGTTGCAAAAGCTGGGGCGCATCCAGTTGAATATATTGTAAATCCAACGATTGAAGAGTTTGAAATGTACAACGAATTATCAGGAAACTGCATTAAAGTTGTTACAATCGCACCAGAACTTGATGGTGGGAAGGAATTTATTGAATATTTAGCAAGCAAATCAATCAACGCAAGTATTGGCCACTCAACAGCAAAATACGAACAAGTTGTTGACGCAGTTAAACGCGGTGCAAAACAAGTAACTCATACTTATAACGCGCAAAGTTCTTATGGTCACCGTGAAATCGGTGTTGCCGGCTCAGCTCTTTTAATTGATGAGCTTGCTTGCGAAATAATTTGTGATACTATTCACGTAAGCATTCCGGCAATTCAAATGCTTATTAAAAACAAACCACATGATAAAGTAATTTTAATTACCGACTCGATGCGCGCTAAAAACCTTGGCGACGGTGTTAGTGATTTAGCAGGTCAAAAAGTTTACGTTAAAAACGGCGAAGCGCGTTTGGCAGACGGAACACTTGCAGGAAGTGTTTTAAAACTTAGTGATGCTGTTAAAAACGTTGTTAAACACTGTGGTGTGTCTTTAACCGAAGCTTGTGACTTTGCAAGCGCAAACCCCGCTAAAAACCTTGGGTTATACGATACTATCGGTAGTATAAAGGTGGGCAAAAAGGCTAACTTTGCAATACTTGATAAAGAAAACTTTAACGTTTTATTAACTATTCGTGACGGTAACGTTATTTATAAAGCGTAATTTTTGTAGCAACCGATACTGGAAATTAAAAGTATTTTTATATAAATAAAAAAATGATAGCGTGTTATTTTCGCTATCATTTTTTATTTTAACATTATTTTAATAAACTTATGAAAAATACATTTGTTTTTCAAGTAACGAGTATCTAATAATTACGTATATAGGCACGTTTAGTACGATTAAAAGTGGAACAAATAGATTGCGTGCTAACTCTTGCTTTGAAGAAAAGTCAAGGTCGATGATTACAACGTAAACTAAAATCATAAGAATTAGATTTAAAGTTATAATTAAAGCAGTTTCAAATGCGCTTTTAAAGGTGCTTACTTCGGCAACCGTACGTTTTGGTGCCATATAGTAAAGCATACTACAAACAATTGGAAGCAACGTTATTATTAGTGAAAAATAAATGTAGGTTGGAATTCCGTAATTAAGAACTTTTTCCATACTAAGACCAACTATTAAAGTTTCGATTGCAATTAGAATAAAAAATATTAGGGAAGTATGAAAATTAAGTCGGTTGATAAGAATTTTTCCAAGTTCGTTTTTATTAGTTTTGTCAGAAGTCGTTACTTTAAACCCTTCTTTTTCGGATAGAGCTAAAATATCTGAGTAATCAAATGCGCTCTTATTTGTTTTAGTTTTCGTTTTTTCTTCTTGGTTTTCATTGTTAAAATCAAGTTCTTCAACGATCCTGTCATATTTAGGCTCTTCGACGGTTTCAATTTGCGCTACAGCGTTTGTTTCACTTGGTTGTGAATGAATTTCAACAACGTTTTGAGCATTATCATTTGCAAAAATTCTATTTAAAACGTCGCGGTATTCTTTTTGTATTGGTAAATTCTCAATATCTAAAGAATCGTCTTTTTCGTTAGCCTGAACTGTTGAAACAACTTCAGTAATTATCATTTGCTCCTGCTTTGGTTCGCTATCTTGAACGTTAGATTCTAAAGGATTTGGTGTTTTTGATTCTTGTTCAGCAACCTTAAATTCGTCAATTTCAGGAACTTCATTTTGAGCTTCAATAGAATTTTTTGCATTTTCTTGTTCTTTTTCAGCTTTTTCTAATGCTAAAACTCTTTCACGCTCAGCTTTTTCTTCTTCTAAACGAATTTTTCTTTCTTCTTCTTCACGAGCATCACGGTCAATCTTTTCTAATATTTCCATAATGTCGTCAAAAGTTTGTGGTGTTGAAGCTGAAGTTGATTCGGGTTCAAATACTTGCGATGGAGATTGCAAAGTGTTTATTGTTTCTTCAGTTATTTCTGGCGTTTGATCGGCAAATAAATCGTCGTTTAAACTTGAAATAACAAGGTCGGCATCACTTTCTACGGTTGGTAAATCTTGGGTATTAAGTTTTGAAAAGTCGGTTACTGTAGAATGCTCAAATTCAGGTAAAACTTCATCTTTTTCGGTATTTAACGAAGATTTTGCATCATTTTTTTCAACTTGAGCGTCAAGTAGGGTATTGATGACTTGACGCGACATAGTCCACGAAGATTGGTTTCTATCAATAAAATCTTTACCTTTTTCAGTAAGTTGAAAAAATTTGCGACGAACACCGTCAGCTCCCGTCGTGCGGTATTCCAAAACGTAACCTTGTTTAGAAATACGTTGTAATGCGCTATAAAAAGTGCCTTGTTTTAATTGAAACTGACCGCATGCGCGTTCTTCTATTTCCGTACGTATTTGATTAGTATCCTTGTCGCCGTCAATTAACGAATTAAGGATTATAGTATCGATATGACCGCGAATCATATCGCCACCAACGTAATCAGCCATAAAATCACCTTTAAATTATAGTTTTATAACAAAATTATACACCTAAACGTTGCTTTTGTCAATAAGTTTTAATAATTATAATAAAATATTAACTATATAAGTTGTATTTTAAAAAATTTTACGTTTTAAAAAAAATTATTTTTAATTAAATAAAATACTTTACTTTAAATACGTTATATGATAAAATGTTTGCGTAATATAAATTTTTTTACGAAATAAAAGATTATAAATTTGTAAAATCAAATATAAAATATTAAAAAATATAAGATTTTATGTGCGATTTTTAAATTTATTCTAATTTTAACCAATTTGCTGTATTATATCGCTATCTTTACGCAAAAGTTGTCTTTTACGCAATGATATATAAATGCACCACTTTGTTTGTAAAAAAATTTATGTAACAAATAATTTGGTTAAGGAACTTTTAAAATGGCTTCTGGAGATAAAAATAGTTATTTTGAAAAGCGCAAAATTAATTGTATTGAGCGCGCTGAAGGAATTATTGATGAATTGCCCAGCTTTTGTCGTGAGTTTTTTATTGGAATTGAAAACAACACTTCTGCGCTAACCCGTTTAAATTATGCTGTTGATTTACGTATATTTTTTGATTTTATAACAAAAGTTATAATTAAGGATAAATTAATCAGTGAACTTAGACTAAGTGATTTAGAACGAATATCTGCAACCGATATTGAGCGTTATTTAAGCTATTTAAATTCATACACTCATAATGATAAAACACTTTCATGTAATGACCGAGCAAAACAGCGCAAATTAGCAAGTATTCGCGCCATATATAAGTATTTCTTTAATAAAGATAAAATTGTTGCAAATACCGCAGCAAAGGTTCAATCCCCTAAAATTTACGATAAAGAGATAATTCGTTTAGAAGTAAATGAAGTTGTTTCAATGATAAACACGGTTGAAAACGGCAATGGGCTTAGCGAAAGACAAAAAGCTTATCACGAAAACACAAAAATACGCGACGTAGCTATTGTTACCCTATTTTTAGGCACAGGAATACGTATTAGCGAGCTTGTTGGACTAAACGTTGAAGACGTTTTTATGGATTCTAATAGCTTCGTTGTAACTAGAAAAGGTGGTAATCGTACAATTTTGTATTTTAACGAAGAAGTTGAAATTGCGCTTAATAACTGGTTTGAGTATCGCTCAAAAATTAAAGATTTACCTAAAGAAGAAAGAGCTTTATTCGTATCACTTCGTAATAGGCGAATTAGCGTACGAAACGTTCAAATTTTAGTTGAAAAGTATGCCAAGATTGTAACACCACTAAAAAAAATAACACCACATAAATTGCGTTCAACCTTTGGTACTAACCTTTATCAAGAAACAAACGATATTTACGTTGTTGCAGATTTTTTAGGTCATAGCGACATAAATACAACAAAAAAACATTACGCAGCAATGAGTGACGATATTCGCCGTAATGCAATAAAACGAGTTAAACTAAAAGAAGATTAAAACATATAATATTTTTAAAAATACATTATTTTATCTACGATTTTTATGGAAATTACGTTTATAATAATTCCAACTTTTGACATAATAGATGCTCAACCTAAAATAAATGAAATAACTAATTTAGCAATTAGCGCAGGGGCTGAAGTTAAATCGAGTTTGGTAGTAAAAATTAATAAAATAACGCCTGCTACTTTTATCGGCAAAGGTAAAATTGAGCAAATTAAAAACATTTGTGAAGAACTTGAATGCAATTTAGTTTTATTTGACGGAGAGCTCTCCCCTTCTCAAACATTAAATTTATCGGATGCTTTGGGGGGTATTAAAGTTATTGATAGAACTACATTAATATTAGATATTTTTGCTCAAAGAGCAAGAAGTTCGGAAGGTAAAATTCAAGTTGAGCTTGCTCAATTAAAACATATTTATCCCCGCTTAAAAGGTAAAGGCTCGGCGCTTTCTCGATTGGGCGGTGGTATTGGCACACGCGGGCCGGGTGAAACAAAGCTTGAAACAGATAGACGTCATATTAAAAAGCGTATGCTTTACCTTGAAAACCGTTTAGAAGAGCTTGAAAAACGCCGTGCTCTGCAAGGTGAAAGACGAACTAAGAATGGAGCGTTAAAGGTTGCCCTTGTCGGTTATACAAATACCGGCAAATCTACACTACTTAACGCGTTAACACAAAGCGAAGTTCTTGCCGAAGATAAACTTTTTGCAACCCTTGATCCTACTACACGAAAACTTAATTTAATGGATTTTTCGGTACTTCTAACTGATACCGTTGGTTTTTTAAAGGATATTCCAACTTCACTCATTGAAGCCTTCAAATCTACCCTTGAAAGCGCGGTTGAATCTGATTTAATTTTAATCGTATGCGATGCTTTAACCGACTGGTGTGCTCAACTTGACACTACAACAGCTATGCTTGACGAGTTAAAAGCTAATGCGCCACGCTTAATTATATTTAATAAGTGTGAAAATATTAGTGATTTTTCCGCATTTCCAAGTGATGCAATATTTATTTCCGCTAAGGAGCAAAAAGGCCTTGACCTTTTACAATTAAAAATCAAAGAATTTTTTGAAAATTTATATATGAAGTTAAATTTAAGAATTTCCTACGACAAAACAAAAGATTTTTTCAGTTTAGAAAAATACTTTGAACGCTCGAAAATAGAATATACAGATAGTGGAATTAACGCCGAAATAGTAATAAATCGAAACTGTTTACCAAAATTTGATAAGTTTAAATAAGTTTAACTAAAAAAAGCCTGTTTTAAGCAGGCTTTTTTGATTACAAAAATTTATTTGTAATAATTTTAATTTGATTTTCTTTTTTAATTATATCTTTTAGCAAAGCTATTTGATTAAGCGCACGTATTTTATTGTTTGTTGGATAATTTATTTTAAAATAACAATCTCCCATCAAATAATCAGTTAAAAAGCGTATTGCTAATTCACAGGTTAAAGTAAAAACACCTAAATGCATAGTTTGTTTTTCATTTATAGTTAAATAATCCTTTAGTTCGGTTAAAAAGCCTTTGCTAAATTGTTCAAACTTATCTAAGCAAAAATATATTTTGTTAAATTCATTTGATTCTTCACCTTTTGAAGCGCATATAGAGCGCGCACCATCCCCAAAATCATAGGCAATCAGTCCCGGCATAACTGTATCAAGATCAACTACGGCAAGATATTTTAAAGTGTTTCTATCAAAAAGAACGTTTGAGCATTTTGCATCGTTATGTACTATTCTATGTGGTAATTTACCTTTACTAAACTCACTTTGCATATAGCAAGCCTTCTCTTTTAATGACAGCAAGAATAAATACTCATCTTTTACATCATCAAAACGATATAAATTTTTAGCTTTTTCTAACCTGTTATAACGAATAACTAAGTTATGAAAATTAGGAATTGTTTCGTTTATCAAATTTGCGTTAACGTCTTTAACCTGCAATAGAAAATTGCCGAATGCCTTACCAGTTTCGTAAATTAAATCGTAATTATCCGTACTTGAATAACTAATACTGTTTTGAACGTAATTATAAATGCGCCAGTAATTCCCTTCTTTATCAATAAAATAGCTTTTTCCATCTTTTGATTTTATGTAATATAAAATTTTGCTATCCAAATGGTTTAAAACCACTTCAATATTATCCATAATAGCAAGAGGAGAGCCGAAAACTTGCGAATTGATGCGTTGAAGCACGTATTCATCTGGTTTTCCATGATAGTTTATTTTAACTAAAAAAGTTGAATTGATATTTCCACCTTGAATGGTTTCGATAGAAAAATTATCATATTTTAAATCAAATGACTTTATTATCTCTTTAAAATCCATATTTTATTCCTTACATATTATATAATATGCAAAAAATAAAATGCGGTTAAAAAATACTTTTATAAATTATAAATTTTCAAGTGCAAGCAAAAATTCTTTAAATAACCCCTTATTTTGCGAATAGTAAGCCCACTTCCAATCCTTTTCGCACTTTACAATACCCGACTTACAAAGAATGTGCATATGATAGGATAACGTTGGTTGGGTTATTTCAAGTTTATCTAAAATATGATAAGCGCATAGCGGTTTGTCTTCAAGCATTTTAAATATTTTCAATCGCGTGGGGTCGCTTAACGCTTTCATTATTAAAACTAATTTTTCATTTTTCATAATTTTACTCTATACTTTTTTTATAATTATAATTTATTTATTAAAAATTGTCAATTAAATCAAATAGATATTTATCAATATTATAAAACTTTATATAGATATTTATCTATATGATAATTTAAGCAAAAAACCGATAAAAATCGGCTTTTAACTAATTATTGCGAAGTTTTTCAATAGCTTCAGCGCGGTTTTTAGCATTAAATACCGTGCTACCGGCTACAATTACGTTTGCGCCAGCCTCTTTTACTGCTTTGCAGTTATCGAAATTGATACCACCGTCAACTTCAAGTAAAATATCCTTATTAAGATTATTAATAATCTTGCGAATTTGCGAAATTTTTTTAATAACGTCAGGAATAAAGGCTTGCCCACCAAATCCCGGGAAAACGCTCATTACAAGAACAATATCACATTTTTCAATACAGTTTTCTACATTTTCAACCGGCGTATCGGGGTTGATAACTAAGCCACATTTACATCCAAATGATTTAATTAAATCCAAAGTTTCGGCTAATTTTTCTTTACATGCTTCATAATGCACGGTTATATAATGACTGCCTGCTTTAGCGAACTGTTCAACGTATTTCCAAGGCTCAACAATCATTAAATGGGTATCGAGCACTAAATTACTAAATGGCGCAATATCCTTAACCATTTTTATACCAAAAGTTATGTTTGGCACAAAAACCCCGTCCATAACGTCGATATGAATAAAATCTGCTCCACATTTTTCTAAATGATTTACTTCTTCACCCATTTTTGCAAAATTTGCCGATAAGATTGATGGAGCAATATAAATTTTATTAGTATTTTTTGTTAGCATATCTATTTGAATAGTCCTTTTTTATTTCTTCATAAATGGTTAAATAGCGTTCGTATCTATCGCGAGATAAATCACCGCTTTCAACCATTGATTTTATAGTACAATCTGGTTCGCTAATATGAGTACAATCTGGATAACGACACTTTGATAATTTTTTATCAAATGGCGGATAATTCATAACCGCATCTTCAGGAGAAATGTCAACGGCGATTTCAGAAAATCCAGGAGTATCAAATAACTTATAACCATTCAATTTAATTATTCTTGAGCCAGTAGTAGTGTGTTTACCGCGTTCAGACTTTTCAGATATCTCTCCCGTTTTATAATCAGTTGAAAAAATAGCGTTTAATAATGATGTTTTGCCAACTGCTGATTGCCCTGCAAAAGCTACGGTTTTTTGACTTAAAAATTTTTTTAAATTCTCAATTCCTTCACCAGTTTTTGCTGAAACTATAAATATAGGCAAGAAATTATAGTTTTTCTTGCAATAATTTGCAGTTTCTTCGCTTAAATCGCACTTATTTATAACTAAAGCGCATTCAACGTTTGAATAGTTTGCAGATAATAAAAGTTTATCTACCACCATGTAATCGGGCTTAGGTGGGTCTGAAATGGTAATAAGCAAAGTATCAATATTTGCAACGTTTGGTCGAATAAAACGCGAAGTTCTTGGATAAATTTTAGTAATCGCGCCATTTTCAACCTCAACGTAATCCCCTGTTAAAACCGAACCACTTTTATATTTAATTTTACCGCGCGCATCAATAACTAAGGTTTGATTTTCAAAATCAACGGTATATTTATTGCTTGAAGCGCAAATAACCTGACCTTTAATCGTTGTTTCCTCCAACGTATTTATTTCTTAATTGTCCGCAAGCGCCTTCGATATCGCTTCCCATTAAACGGCGAACGGTTGCAGATAACCCACCGTCGGTTAACTTTTGCATAAATGCATAGGCATTTTTATCGGTAGTACGTTTTAATCCCGTTTCCTCAACCTCATTAAGTCTTATCAAATTAACGTGGCATGGTAAGCCTTTTAGCAAGGATATCAACTCCTTTGCGCATTCATCGCTATCATTTACACCCTTAACTAAAGAATATTCAAATATAAAACGCCTACCGGTAATGCTAAAATAGTGCTTACACGCAAGCAAAATATCCTTAATTGAATAAGCGTTTGCTATTGGCATAATTACCTTACGTTTTTCATCGGTTGTTGCGTGAAGTGATACGGTTAGGTTAAGTGGCAAGTTTTCTTTTGATAAATCGTAAATTCTATTAACTATACCGCAAGTTGATAAGCTAACGTTTCTTGGGCTAACGTTTAAATTTTCAGGCTTTGCAAGTTCTTTTAAAAATGCAACAACTTCGTCGTAATTATCAAGCGGTTCTCCACTACCCATTAAAACAATATTTGTTATTTCGCGCTTTTTTAAATTGCCACCACAATCTTTGTTTGCAAGAGCAACCGTAAACAATAATTCGCCCCTTGTAAGATTTCTTATAAGCCTGTTTAAGGTTGAAGCGCAAAATTTACAGCCCATTCTACAACCAACTTGTGTAGAAATGCATTGAGTTTTGCCATATTTATAGGTCATTACAACCCCTTCAACGATATTTCCATCGGCAAGTGAAAACAAATATTTTACAGTTCCATCAACCGAAGTAAGTTTTTTATATATTTTTGCAGGAGCATCACAGTAATTTTCAAGCAATTTTTCGCGTAAAGTTAAAGGAATATCTGTCATTTCAGAAATGGCTTTACCCGATGCAAAATTAGAATATATTTGTTTCGCCCTATACTTAGGCTCGCCCATAAAAATTAGGGCGTTTTGCATTTGTTCTAAATTAAAATCGTAAAAATTTTTCATAGTTTGCGCATTTTGCATACGTAAAAACCAGCTCCTAAGCTTATATTGGGTAAAAATTGTAATCCGAATTCGGTAGGTAAATGTTCAAGTGGCGAAGAAATCTTCTCAACTGTAAAATCTTTGTTTAAGGATAAAAACTTTTTGATAATACCATCGTTTTCTTGCTTAAATACCGAGCAAGTAGAATAATATAAATTTCCACCCTTTTTTAGGTATTTGCAAACGTTATTTAGGATTGAAAGTTGTAATTTATTAAGCTGAAAAAGATTTGTCTCTTCTCGATTAAGCTTAATATCGGGGTTTTCTTTAACAACACCGAATCCACTACAAGGCGCGTCACATAATATAGTATCAAACACTTGGCTATATTCACTATTAAAAATTGTAGAATCTTCGCATACAACGGTTATATTCTTAGCGTTCATTCTTTCAGCGTATTCTTTAATAAGATTTGCTCTGTGCTGGTGCACTTCTGAAGCGATTACTTTATTAAATTTTTCAGCCAAAAATACAGTTTTACCGCCAGGCCCTGCACAACAATCAAGCAAATTATCCCCTTTTTCAATCAAAGAACAAATTGCAACCGAACCGATTGATTGAAAGGTGTATTTTCCATCATAATATCCGTCCTCCCGTGTGAAATTCTTAACAGAAAAACAGTTAACAAAGGGAGTGGTTTCAAAAACAACATTATTTGAGGATAAATATTCTTCGCCATTTACTGAATTTGTAAAGCGTAAGTAATTATAATCTTTATCGCATCCCATTATCTCACTCGCAGTTTGAACGCCATAATCTTTTACGAGTTCATTTACGGCAAATAGTGGATAAGAATATTTAATAGAAAGAGCTTGCTTTTCATCTTTTGGAAATTCAAAGTTAGGATTTTTAATATATGCGCGTAATGTTGCGTTCAAAAAACCGCTCATTCCGCCCTTTCCTAACTTTTTACATAGTTCAACTGCACTATCGGTTACCGCATAAGGTGCTTTATTTAAAAATTTAATACAATAAATCGCTATTTTTAAAAGCACGCGTACGGGAAGTTTTGGGCGCTTTGAACACAATTTTGATAAGATGTATTCAAGTTGTATATCGTTTTCAACAACACCGTAAACTATTTTGATAACTGTGCTTTTATTAATCGGCTCGATAATTTCACTATTTATTGCTTGCTTAATAAAACTTTTTTCACTATAAACGTGCATTAAAATTCGGTAACTGTCGTAAAAAGTGTTAACCATTTAAAACCTCGCCAAGTGGTATGCTGTGACCTAATAAGTAGGCAGTATCGCTCATTCGCTTTCCACCTTCGGCTTGTATTTCACTTAGTCGAATATATCCGTCGGCAACTTTTAAAATAAGTCCGCTTTTGTTAGCGCATACTACTTCGCCAAACGAGTTACCTCCGAAATCACCGTTTACTTTTTCAACTTTGAATACCTTTAATTGTTTACCGTTTAAATAACAATACGCGCAAGGCCATGGAGTCATACCGCGAACAAAGTTGTGAATTGATTTATAATCTTTTGAAAAATCAATGATTCCATCTTCCTTTTTTAGCATTTTTACGTGTGTAGCAAGTTGGTGATTTTGTGGCGTGTAAGTAGCGCTTCCGCTTTCAATCATATCAAGTGTTTTAACAAGCAAATTAGCGCCGATAATCGAAAGTCTATCAAACAGCTCGCCTGCGGTTTCATCGGGCAATATTGGCGTTTTTTCAACCGTAATTATGTCCCCAGTATCGATGCCCGCTTCAGTTTGCATTATCGTTACGCCAGTTTCATTATCGCCGTTGATTATCGACCATTGAATAGGCGCTGCGCCACGATACTTTGGCAATAAAGACGCGTGTACGTTTATTATCCCCTTAGGGGGTATATCGATTAACTCTTGTGACAAAATTTGACCAAACGCACAAGTAACCATTATATCAGGGTTAAGGTTTTTAATATCTTGAACCCCTTCTAATCTAATTTTATTGTATTGTAAAACTTTAACGCCATGCTCAAGCGCAACCTGTTTTACTGGCGAAAAAACGGGCTTACCGCTTCTTCCAACCGGCTTATCGGGTTGTGTAACAACGGCTAAAAGCTCGTGTTTGCTATCAATTATTTTCTTTAAAGTATTAACCGCAAAATCGGGTGTTCCTAAAAATATAACTTTCAAATTAGTTTTCACTCCTTAAATTGTCAGCTTTATCAACGTAAACGATGCCATTTAAATGGTCGTATTCGTGACAAATAGCTTTAGCAAAAAAATCTTTTGCTTTAATGGTAAAAGATTTACCGTTTCTATCAAGTGCCTTAACGGTAACTTCTTTAGGGCGTTTTACGTCACCCCATTTACCTTTAACCGACAAGCACCCTTCAACACCATATTGTTCGCCTTTTGTTGAGATAATTTCTGGGTTAATAAATTCAAAATACCCTTCTTCAACGTCAACAACAAAGATTCTTTTAAGCATCCCCACTTGTACTGCAGCAAGCCCTGCACCCTTAGCTTTGTAAAGGGTGTCCTTCATATCATCTAACAGTTGAATAACTTTAGCGTCGATTTGATTAACTTCAAAGCTTCTTTTACGTAAGGTTTCATCACCAAGTTGTATAATTTTTCTTATAGCCATAATATACCTCTAACTTAAATTTGAAGGATTTTCTTCTACGTTTATAAAAGTATTGTCAAGTTTAAACGAAGACACGATTTCATAAATTTTATCACGAATTTTATCGTTATTTGGGCGAATACGCATTAAAACTTGATATCTATACTTGTTTTTAAGCCTTTTTATAGGCGATTTCATTTTGTTAAAAAATAAAAATTCGTTTGCGTTTGCATCCTTTAAATCTTTTAATGCAAAATATACTTGCTTTAACCCATCCATAGCTTTCGCATCATCGGGCGATTCAACTAAAACGCGTATAATTAGTGCAAACGGTGGGAAATGTGTTGCTTTACGAATTGCAATTTCTCTATCAAAGAAATTATCGTAATCGTAATTCATAGCAAAGCGTAATACCGCGTTTTGTGGCGAATAGGTTTGTAAAACAACCTTACCTTTATCCCCGGCTCGACCACTTCTTCCGGCAACTTGCGTTAGTAATTGATAGGTTCTTTCATTGCTTCTATAATCGCTAAAATGCAAGCTCATGTCAGCATCTAAAATACCAACTAAAACAACGTTTGGAAAATCGTGCCCTTTTGCTATCATTTGCGTGCCCACTAAAATATCGCATTCGTGATTTGCAAATGAATTTAAAATTTTAAAGTGCCCTTCTTTATTTTGTGTTGTATCGTTATCCATACGCGCAATTTTCGCATTTGGAAATAAATTTTTAAGCTCTGTAACGATTTTTTGAGTGCCAGTCCCTATCAAATTCAAATTTGAAGAGCCACATTCGGGGCAAGCATCAAGCATTTTGTAGTTTGCACCGCAATAATGACATTTTAGCAAATCACCAGCTTTGTGATAGTTTAAAGATACGTCGCAAGTTGTACATTTTGCAACGTAACCACATTCTCTACATATTACTTGCTGAGAAAAACCGCGTCTGTTTAAGAAAATTATTGCTTGCTTACCTGCGTTTAGGGTATTTTCAAGCTCTTCTTTCATTACCGAAGAAAAATAGGAGTTATTACCACGCCTAATTTCTTGACGCATATCTGCAACGATAATTTCAGGCAGTGGTTTTTTATTGATTCTTTCTGGCATTTTTGCGATATTATATTCACCGCTATTTGCCTTCATATAACTTTCTATCGATGGAGTTGCACTGCCTATAACAAGTTTGCAATCGTTATATTCAGCGCGCATTTTTGCAATATCGATAGTTGAATATCTTGGCGAACTTTCGCTCTCATAACTTCCGTCATGCTCTTCATCGATAATTATTAAGCCCAAATTTTCAAGTGGCGCAAATACCGCGCTACGAGCACCGATAGCAATCTTCGCTTCACCACTGCGCAATCTACTCCATTCGTCAAAGCGTTCGCCTGCTGAAAGTCCGCTATGAAGTATAGCGCAAAGTTCGTTAAACCTTCCCCTAAGCTGTTTGAACATCTGTGGGGTTAAAGATATTTCAGGCACTAACATAATTGCCGTTTTACCCATTTTAATAACTTGGCTTATAAGTTCTAAATAAACCTCGGTTTTACCACTTCCGGTTACGCCGTGAAGTAAAGTTACTCGTTTTTGGGTGCTGTTTATGCTTTCGATTGCATTATTTTGAGTGTTAGTTAGGGTTACAAACTTTCTTTCACTAAGCATTTCGGAATAAGGCAAACGGTTTACTCGTATTTTATCAATAATTACAAGATTTTTTTCAGTTAAAGCTTTAACTGCTCCTGCCCCATATTCTTGGCGTAAAATAGTTGCGCGTATTCTACCTTTTTCCTTTAAAGCTTTAATAGCTGATAGCTGTTTTTTTGCTGATTTTGAAATGCTTGAAAGAACATCTTCAAAAGAAATATTTTCATTTATTGAAACAAACTCAACTTGTTTTTCACTAACTCTACCTCTACGCATTTCCGCAGGTAAAAATAATCTTATTGCAGATGCTTTTGATACCGAATATCTATTTGCAATATAATTAACAAGATTGAGCGATTCTTTAGTGAGAGCAGGAAAATCATCTAATACTTCAGCAATAGTTTTTATTTTTTCTTCTGGAAAGTCGCTTTTCTCTTTAAGAGCAATAACAAGCCCTTCAATTTTACGATTGCCAAAAGGAACGCTCACGCGACTACCCGTTAAAACGTTCAAATTACCAGTATTATAATCAAATACCTTGTCAACTTCACTATTCGTGATGTCAACTATTACTTCAGCAATCATAAAAACCCCTATTATGTAAAAAATGCCCTTTAAAAGAGCATTTTTGATTGTTAGAATTTTGTTGCAATAACTTTGTTGTCGTAAATTTCTTTAGCGGCAGCAGATAAAGGCTTTTCACCAGATGGTAAATCAGTAAAACCTTGATTTTGAGCTGCGTCGATAATTTGACGAGCACGCTTTGATGCAACTACGCAAAGTGCGTATTTTGAACCGATATTTTTAGCTAATTGATCTATTGATGGGTCGTGTAACATATTTTTAATCTCCCGTTATTATTCTATATTTTGTATTTGTTCTCTTATTTTTTCAATTTCACATTTTAATAGTAAGGCAACGTTTGTAACTTCAACGTCGTTTGCCTTTGAGCAAACTGTATTTGCTTCTCTATTAAATTCTTGAACTAAAAAGTCAAGTTTTCTGCCTGCATTTTTGTCGCTGAGTATGCTTCTAAATTGCGCGATATGAGAATTTAAACGAGTTAATTCTTCATCAATATTTGATTTATCGGCAAAAATAGCAACTTCTTGTAACAATCTTGCTTCATCAACTTGAGTGCTTTCAAGAATATTACGAACGCGTTCAGTTATCTTTTTATGATAATTTTCGGCAACAAGTGGTGCTTTTAAGGCTAATTTTGAAACTAATCTTTCAACTTCGTCAATACGTTCGTTTAAATCTTTTTTAAGTTTTTCACCTTCAGCAAAGCGCATATCGTTTAATTTATCAAGGGCTAACGATAAGGTTGAAATAACTATTTGCTTAATGACATTTTCATCAACTTCATCGGCAATTTGAGAAACAACTTCAGGCATACGCATAATTCTACTAACCGTTAAATCGTTTTCGATACCAAGATGTGATGATATTTGCTCTGCACTTTTGTAATATGCTTTAGCAAGAGCAAGATCTGTTCCTAATTGTTTTTCAACGTCGCGCGCGTCGGAAAAAGTAAAAAATACCTCAACGCGACCACGAGTTAATTTACTTTGTATAGTTTTACGAATTGCATCGTCAAAAACAATAAAACTTTTAGGATATTTAGGTAAAATATCTAAAAAACGGTTGTTTACGGTTTTAATTTCAACCGTTAATTCGTATCCGTTTTTGTATTCAGCTTTACCGAAACCAGTCATACTGTACACTAAGCCATATCCCCCTATTTTCAATACTTAATATATATTAACATAAAAGATAATTTTTGGCAACTGTTTTTTTGATTTTTGCGCTTAAATATTAAAAATATTTAATTAGATGCAGTATTTTTCTATTGCCTTACGCACCCCTTCATCATCGCAACTATCAATTACAATATCGCACCACTTTTTTAAAGCTTCATTTCCGTTTTCTGTAACCGCGCTTAATGAAGCAACTTTAAGCATTGACTCATCGTTCATTTCATCGCCAAAACAAATAAGTCTTTGCATACTTTTTCCAGTGATTTGCGCTAAAATTTTAATTGTATCACCCTTTGAAACACCTTTTTTCATAACGTCGATGTGATAAAGATTGCTATTAACTATATTATAACCGTCACCTAAAATTATTGGCAAGTCATTCATAATTTTTTTGGTAATAGTTAAATCACCGTGTGTTAAAAATAAGGCTTTTCCCGATGAATATTGATTTTTAAAAATATAATCGCTAACCTTTTCATTTATTAAATTACAATTTGCACCGCTACTTTTTAAATATCGCTTAATTTCATCGTTAGTGTGGTTTACGGTTAGCCTATCGTTAGGATATACTAATAAATCAAAATTATTTTCTTCAGCGTAACGAAGAATTTTTACAAGTGCGTTGGGCGTAAGGTGGTTTTTATAAACTTTTTCGCCAGTTTCTACCTTGCAAATCTCTGCCCCATTATATGAAATAACGTAGCCTACCAAGCCCAATTTTTGTAAAATACCTATTATCGAGCCAGTCATTCTTCCTGTGCATACGCTAAAAACGCCACCTCTTGAAATAAAAGCTTGTATGGTTTCAATAGTTTTTTTTGAAACTTCGCCTTTACTACTAAGTAGCGTGCCGTCAAAATCACTTATTGCTAAATCGTAAAATTTTTCTTTAATAACTTTCATAAAATTATCATAACATTCTTTTTAAAATTTGTAAAGTTAGTTGGGCATTTTTTGAAAATATTTTAATTTTTACCACTAAAGAGTTGTTTTTTTAACAAAAAAAGTTTATTATTGTATTATAAAAAATACTAAACGGTGTTTTATGGAAGAGAAATTTTTAATTGTTAATACAAAAGTATTACCCGCATATTTTGAACAAGTTGTTAAAGCTGACGAAATGGTTACTTCTGGGGAAATGAGTATATCTCAAGCTTGTGCAGAAATGAATATTAGCCGTTCAACCTACTATAAATATCGCAATAAAGTGTTTAGACCTAATCGCGATTACGGCAAAAAAAGCATTTTAGCATTTAAAATGATTGATGAAAAGGGTGTTTTGAATAGAATAGTTCAAGTTATTTATGATTTCGGCATCAATATTATATCAATTAACCAAGGTATGCCTATTAGAAACTATGCTTTCGTTACGATTACCATGGACTTAAGTGAAACTTCAGCCGAGTTAGAAGAAATTATTAAAAGTTTTAAAGGGCTAAACGGTTTAAAAAGCGTAACTATTGTATCAGAATAACGTTATTTACACGCACTATAGCTATAGTGCGTTTTTATTTGTCTTTTTTGCAAAATTTAGCATAAAATAATACGTATAGGTTTGTTATGAAGAAATACAAAATTTGTATAGTTGGCGCAAGCGGTTTAGTAGGAGAAAAACTTATAGATTTGTTAAATAGGTATAATTTTCCTATAAGCAAGATTTTTTTATATGCAAGTAAAAGAAGCGCCGGTAAAATTGTAAAAATAGGCGAAAAGAGTTATAAAATTCGTAAATTAACAACTAAATTTGCAAAAAAGGTTGATTTTACTTTTTTTATGACCGACGCTAAGATATCATCGAAATACATTCCTTATTGTTTAAATTCCACTTACGTTATAGATAATTCAAGTGCATTTAGGTTAAAAGATAACGTTCCACTAATAGTGCCCGAAATTAATTTTTCGCAAATTAAAGATGCAAGGGTTATATCTAACCCAAACTGCACTACGGCAATTTGCGCTTTACCCATTTATTTGATAAGCAAACTATATAAAATAACCAATATAAATGCATGCAGTTATCAATCGGTTTCAGGGTTTGGATATAAAGGATTAAATGCTTTAAACAACAAAGATTTATCAAAGAAAATTTTTAATGAAGATATAACGCAAACATGCATTCCTAAAATCGGCGAATATCTAAGGAGCGGATATACTACCGAAGAGCAAAAACTAATAGATGAAACTAAAAAGATTTTTAATAACAGCGAATTAAAAATCAGTGCTACTTGCGTTCGCGTGCCTATTCCATACTGCCATAGCGTAGTTTTGCAAATAACTACCGAACAAAAAATGGATTTAAATATGATAAAAAATGCTTTTAAACAGGATAAATTAGTTATTTTTTGTAATGAAGATGAATTATTTGAGTTGCCCACTTGCCCCCACGCAACTAATAACGAAAAAATTTTCGTTGGAAGAATGCGCTT
The DNA here is from genome assembly GCA_017522945.1 of Clostridia bacterium. Lineage (GTDB taxonomy): Bacteria > Bacillota > Clostridia > Christensenellales > Borkfalkiaceae > HGM11416. The sequence continues at coordinate 11,224 of JAFWXT010000019.1, read as the reverse complement.
GGATTTATCTAAAGAAAATACCTTGCTACTATTTATAACTGGTGATAATTTGATGCGTGGAGCTGCATATAATGCTTATAGAATTATGGAAAAATTGATAGATGATAGTTTGTAAATTTGGTGGAAGTATAATATGTAACAAACGCGGTGTCGATTTTATAAAAAAGAGGATAAACGAAAATAAAGAAAGAAAATTTTTAGTTGTATCCGCGATAGGAAAATGCTCAAAAAATGACAAAAAACTTACCGATTTGTTATTTGATGCATATTACGAAAGATTTTCAAATGATTTTGATAAATATTTTAACAAAGTAAAAAACAAATTTATTAAATTTTGCAATTGTTTAGCAATTAATTATAACGAGATTATATCATTTAACAAATTCTACGCCGAATTTAAGGTAAAAAGCATTGAATATATTGTTAGCCGTGGCGAATACTATACAGCTAAAATAATAGCAAAATACTTAGATTTTTGCTTTTTACCATGCGAAAATTTTTTAATAAGCGACAAATTTAATCAAATCAACCTTGAAAAAAGTAAAAAATATTTAAGTTTCTATAAATTTAATAAACCCTGCATCATACCCGGCTACTATTTTGTTAATCAAAATAACGAAGTTAAGCTTTTTAACCGCGGTGGTGGTGACGTTAGCGGTGCTATAATTGCAAATATTTTAAAGTGCAAAATATACGAAAACTATACTAACGTAAATGGAATTTTAAACCTTTCGCCAAAAATTTATAAAAACGCTAACACAATAGAAAAAATGAATTATTTTCAAGCGTATATTTGTAGTAAATTAGGAGCAACTGTTTTTGCTACCGACGCGATAAAATATATAGCGAAAAGCAGAACAAAAACCATTATTATAAACGCTAAAAATGCATCAAAAAATTATACATATATTGGCAAAAAAGGTAATTTTTATTACTTATTTCCATACAATAATTTTAGCCTATATAATAAATGTAATAATTGCAAAAAAGGAAGATTATTACAAGCGTTTTTTGATGATTTTATGTTACACAAAATTTCTTTAAAAGAGGTTATATATTATAATAAAAAAGTATATTATCGAACAAATGAAAATGCAGAAAAATACAATAGCATTTGCTTAAAAATATTTGCAAAAATTAGCACCAAACTTATTTTAAAAATTAAACTGATTTGTAAAAAATTTAATATAATTTATTTACCTAAACGCTCTAATAAACGGTTTAATTATACTACTATTTATTTTTTGGGAATGATAAATGAATCCTTTATTATTGAATTAAAAGACATTTTAAAAGGCTTAACCTAACCTGGTTAAGCCTTAATTTTATTAAGAAATTAGATTACAAATTTTATCAACTAGTTCAGTTGGCTTATCGTTTTGTATTCCTTCGATAAGTTCAGCAAGTCCATAAAGAACTTCAGCATATTCGCTTAAACTATCTTTATCATTTTCAAACAAATTAAGCATTTTAGCGCAAATTTTACTTTGTTCGTTGATTTCTAAAATTCGCTTTGCTTTTATAGGTGAGCCAGCTTGATTTGGCATTGCATTTAAAACCTTTTCCATTTCAAGAGAAATTTCACCTTCAGTGGTAAAACAAACTGGATGATTTTTAATTCTTGTTGAGATACGAACCTTTTCCACTCTATCACCCAAGGCTTCTTTTAGATAATTTGCTAATTCTGTATGGCAATCTAAAAGATTATCATCAAGCCCTAAATCACCACCAGAAACACTTCTAAACTGCTTTTGTTCGTATTCACCTATAAATCTAATAGCAAATTCGTCAACGTCATCAGTCATACATAAAACGTCAAATCCGTTATCTAAAACCTTTTCGAGTTGTGGCATAAGTTTTATACTTTCAACCGTTCTGCCCGTAGCATAATAAATATATTTTTGCTCGCTACTTGCGTTTTGCATATATTCTTTTAAAGTAATATACTTATCTTGTTTAACAGAATAATAGAGCAATAAATCTTGAAGATTGTTCTTATTCATTCCGTAAGAAGAATAAATGCCGAATTTAATGCCAGCTCCAAAAACTTTAAAAAAGTTTTCATATTTTTCACGCTCGTTAGTTAATAGATTTTCAAGTTCTTGCTTAATTTTCTTTTCAACGGCCGTTGCAATCGTTTTTAAGCTTTTTGTTTGTTGCACCGTTTCGCGAGATAAGTTTAATTCGATTTCAGTATCAACAACACCCTTAACAAAGCTATAATAATCTGGTAATAAATCTTTACACTTTTCGGTAATTAAAACACCGTTAGTATATAATTTTAATCCTTTTTCGTACTCTTTGGTGTAATAATTGTAAGGTGCAGAGCTTGGAATGAAAAGTAGCGCCTTAAAATCTACCATACCTTCAACGCTCATATGAATTGTTTTTAAAGGAGCGTTTATATCGTGAAAAGAATCTTTATAAAAATTTTCATATTCACTTTCTTCAACTTGATTTTTAGCCTTTTTCCAAAGCGGAATCATACTATTTAAGGTTTCAACGCTCTTTGTAGTTCTTGGTTCTTCACCATCAGCTACGTCGTAATCATATTTAGTACATTCCATTAAAATAGGATATGAGATATAATTGCTATATTTTTTTACTAAATTTTTAATAGTATATTCTTCCAAAAATTCGTTATACTCTTCGCCGTCTTTTAAATGAAGAACTACGTCAGTACCGTTTTGGGCTTTTACCGCATCTTTAACTTCGTATCCGCTTGCGCCCGAAGAAACCCATAAATAAGCGTTTTCTGCCCCGTATGCCTTACTTATAACCTCAACTTTATCGCTAACCATAAAGCCCGAATAGAAACCAACGCCAAATTGCCCTATAATATTTATATCTTCTTCTTTTAAATCGTTAACCTTTTTAAAATCTTGCGAACCGCTTTTTGCAATGATACCAAGATTATTTTCTAATTCTTCTTTATTCATACCTATACCGTTATCGCTTATCGTTAGCGTACGGTTTTGCTTATCGATAGATATAGTTATCTTAAAATCATTTCTTGAAAGACCAGTTGCTTGTAATTGTAAGCTTTTGTAATAAAGTTTATCAATTGCGTCGCTTGCGTTTGACAAAAGTTCTCTTAAAAATATTTCCTTATTGGTATAAATAGAATTGATCATAAGATCAAGAACTTTTTTTGATTCTGCCTTAAATTGTTTCATATTTGTTTTCCTATAATTTTAATTATTTTTTATTAGTGTTTTAGCACTCTCGCTATTTGACTGCTAATATTTTATAACTAAAAATGTAAATTGTCAAGAGTTTAACTTAAAAAAATTAAAAAGCCTTGACATTTTATTAAAAAATATATATAATAACACTATCATTATCCAAAAAGGTGTATTGAAATGAAACAAACGATAGCTAAAAGATTAAGAACTAAAAAGTACAAACGTCCAAATAAAATTCTTTATTCATTATTAGTTAATATAGTAGTAAAAAGTCTTGCGCGTAAATATAAAACAACTATAACGCGAAACGTTGATATGAAAAAGTATAAAAATAAGCAATTTATACTTGTTGGCAATCACGCAAGTCGCGCAGATTACATATTTGCAACCTTAGCGGTAGGCTCAACTGTACCTTTAAATTTCGTTGTAGGTCATAACGAATTTTATCGTTCTCACCTTAAACTAATTTTTAGCATTGCAAACGCAATACCAAAAAAGAATTTCGTACCGGATATGACTACTATTCGTGGCGTAAGCTCAATAGTTGAACAAGGCGGAAATATTTGTATATTCCCCGAAGGTATGAGTTCTATTTCGGGCGCACAGCAACCAGTTGCGCTTGGTAGCGGAAAATTTATTAAACACTATAATCTTCCAGTTTTAATGATTAAAATCAAAGGTGGATATTTAACGAATACTAAATTTTGCTTAACCGACCGCCCTGGTAAATGCGAAGTTGAATTAACCGAACTTTTAAACGAAGAACAACTTAAATCACTTTCTGCCGAACAAATCGACGCTCTTTTAGATGAAAAGTTGTATCACGATGATTACGAGTGGAATAAACAAGCGCAAGTCGAATTTGACTGCAAAGGAAAACCAGAATATCATATTGAACAACTACTTTACAAATGTCCCGTTTGTGGCGAAGAATTTAAAATAGTTGGTGAAAACGGTAAAATTACATGCAAAAAATGTAATTTTGAAGCAACTATTGACCAAAAGTATAATATAGTTGCAAAAGAAGGCTCGTTTATCCCCGAAACCCCATCTAAATGGATGGAATGGGAAAGACGCTTAGTTCGCAAAGAAGTTTTAAACCAAGAATTTTGTATGAAAGAAAAGGTTCTTTTAGGCGTACTACCCGACTATAAATACTTAGATAAAACCCAAACGAGCCAACCTGCCGGCGAAGGTATGCTTATGATAAATCGTGAAGGTTTACGCTTTGAAGGTTTAAAAAACGGCTCACCATTTAGTTTATTCATTGAAAGCAAGAATTTGCCATCGTTTGGTATGTGTACCGACGCAAGTTTATTTTATACATTCGCGCAAAACGGTGAATATTACGAGTTTACCCCAACAGAAACAAAAACTGCTATTAAATGGCTACTTTGCGCTGAAGAAATTCACCGTATTAACGGCGGTAAATGGCAAAATTATCCATGGTTTGATTACGAAGATTTAACCGCTGGATTTAAAAAGTTTTAATTTGAAACAATAGCTTTTAAGCACTCTAAGTAAATTAGAGTGCTTTTTACATGCAAATTATTCAATTTTTTGCTTTAATGCATTGATAATTTTATTTTCAAGTCGTGAAACTTGAACTTGAGATACACCTAATGCTTTTGCGGTTTCACTTTGTGTTTTATCTTTAAAAAAGCGCAAAATAATAATTTTTTTGTCACGCGTTGGTAATTCGTCAATAAGGGTTTTTAGCATAATTTTATCAATCATTTTTTCTTCTAACCCCTCGTCGCTTATTTTATCAATAAGTTCCAAACCACCGCTTGAATCGTCATCTTCAACCTTTTCAAAAAGCGAAACCGTAGCTTTACAACTTGTTAACGCAACAACAACGTCACCCTCATCGATATTTAAGGTTTTGCTAATATCTTCAATCGTTGGCGATTCTCCGTCATTTTTTATCTTATATTCCTCTAAATATCTATTTATTTGTTGGCGTTGCATTTTTATAACGCGTGAAATCTTAACTATTCCATCATCACGTAAAAAGCGCTTAATTTCGCCCGTAATCATAGGAACTAAATAGGTTGAAAAGCAAACACCGTATGAAAGATCGAAATTTTTAATTGCTTTCATAAATCCCAAATAGGCAATTTGCTTTAAATCTTCATAATTTTCGCCTTTATTTTTAAATTTTCCAACTAAACATTTTATTAAATTTTCATTTTCATCAAGCAAAATCTGTTTTGCCTCAACATCTCCATCCTTAGCTTTTGTAATATACTCCATAGTTTGCTGATAAGAAAGCATAATTACCCTTTTAAGCGATTTTATCAAGGCGTTTTACCATTGAAACGGTAGTTCCAACGTTTGGTTTGGAAGTCAGTTCAAAACTATCCATAAAGGTACGCATTATAGTAAATCCCATTCCAGCGCGTTCTTCAAATGGTTTTGAAGTATAAAATGGTTCTAATACTTCTTCTATATCACTAATGCCAACGCCAAAATCACTAATTTTAATATGTAATGCATCATTTAAAAGCTCGCACTCAATCAAAATTTCACCTTTTTTATCGGGATAACCGTGAACTACACAATTCGTTACCGCTTCAGAAACTGCGGTTTTTACGTCGGTTATCTGCTCAACGGTTGGATCTACCTTCATTATAAATGCAATAACTGCTGTACGCGCAAATTGTTCGTTTTCACTTAATGCAGGAAAAACTAATTTCATCTTATTATCCATTATAAACTCCTTAAACTCTTGGTATTAAATCATATATTCCGCTAATTGTAAAAACTTTATCGGCGCTAAACGATGGATTGGCAATAAAACAAGGTATTTTCATTTTTTTTAGTTTTTTATATCTACCAATTAAAATACCAATGCCGGTTGAATCCATGAAAGTTAGTCCACTCATATCGAATATTACCGATTGAATATTTAAATTATTTTCAATTAAGTTATCGATTTGTTCTTTAACTTGAGTTTGAAAAAATTCATCAAGTTCGCCTTGCAAATAAATATGTAATCCAATTTTATCAATTCTATGTTTTATTTTCATAATATCACCTTATCCTTAAGTTCGTTATCGCAAATAATTTTACCATATTAAGCACAAAAAAAATTATATAACTTTGTCGAATAATAGTAATTTTTGATAAAATAAAAAACGGCTACTTAAGTAACCGTTTTAATTTTTTGTTTAACATAAAATATTTTAAAATAGCAGATATAATCTATTATTTTTAAATCTTTTCAAATTCAATACCTTCTTCTGCTAAAAGTTTTCTTGCCATGTAAACACCCATAACTGAAGCCATCATAAGCCCCCTTGTCCAACCGCTTGAGTCGCCTAAACAATAAAGGTTTTTAACGCTTGTGTTAAGATCAGCATCCATTTTAACCCTATTAGAATAGAACTTAAGTTCTGGTGAATAAAGTAAAGTTTCCGGTGAAGCAAAACCTGGAACAACCTTATCAACCGCCATAATAAAGTTTAAAATATTAGTTAACGAACGGTATGGCATTGCAGCTGTAATATCCCCTGCAACCGCATCAACGAGCGTAGGTTTGATATTTGAACGACTAAGTTCTTTTTGCCAAGTTCTCTTACCATCTAAAATATCGCCTAATCTTTGAACTAAAATGTGACCTGCTCCTAACATATTAGTTAATTCACCGATTTTTTGCGCGTATTCAATAGGTTGATTGAATGGGTAAGTAAAATTATGTGAACATAAGATTGCAAGGTTTGTATTTTGACTCTTAATTTCTTTATAAGAATGTCCGTTTACAACTGCAAGATTATTATCGTAATTTTCCTGACTAACAAAACCACCCGGATTTTGGCAGAATGTTCTTACTTTATTTTTGAATGGTTGAGGATAACCAACAAGTTTAGATTCGTAAAGAGCTTTGTTAACCATTTCCATAACTTCGTTGCGAACTTCAACTCTTACGCCGATGTCAACAGTGCCTGGCTCGTGAGCAATATTATGCTCGTAGCAAAGTTTTTCAAGCCAATCACTACCGCGTCTGCCAGTTGCAACGATAATCTTATCGGCAAAAATTTCAAACTGTTTACCCTTTTCGGTAATTTGAGCGCCCTTACAAACGTTATCTTCAAAAATTAAATTATTGCATTCGCTTGAAAAATGTAAATCAACACCGTGAGATTCAAGGTATTCTTCAATAGAAAGATAAATCTCTTGTGCTTTTTCAGTTCCCATATGGCGAATAGGACAATCAACTAATTTTAAACCTGCACTAATAGCACGTTTTCTAATTTCTTTAATTTCATCGGTATTGTTGATACCTTCAATATGATCATCAGCACCAAAATCAAGGTAAATTTTATCAGTATAATCAATATAAGCTTGAGCCTTATCTTCACCGATTAAATTTGGAAGATCACCGCCAACTTCATATGATAATGATAACTTACCATCAGAAAAAGCGCCTGCACCCGAAAAGCCCGTTGTAATATGACAAGGCTTGCACCCTACACAAACTTTTGTAGTTGCTTTTGGGCAACGTCTTTTTCTAATAGAAACACCCTTATCTATTAAAACTATTTTCTTTTTAGACCCTTTACGTAACATTTCGAGCGCTGTAAATATACCAGCAGGACCTGCTCCGATAATCAAAACGTCTGTTTTCATTGAATACCCCTTAAAAAAATAACAAGTGAAATATAAAAAGCTTTCACACGAATATTCATTATAACATATAATATCTAATATGTCAATTAAACTAACAAGTTATCTTATTTTTTTAATTACTAAAATGACTTACTGGTATAATATTTTAAAATTCATAACTAAAAAAATATTAAATTTCTTTAGTACAATAATATTGACAAAATTAAGGTTATAATATATAATATAAAAAACGATTTTTTTAAGTATTACACACATCACGAGCAGGCAGGAAATTTATCAATGAAATTTAAAAATAGCGTAATTTATGAAGCGATTGTTTCGGTTTTACCGATAACTACGCTCATATTGATTATAAATTTCATATTAGAAGAAAGTTTAGGGTTATACGACCTTATCGGCTTTATAATCGGCAACTTATTTTTAATTGTTGGTATGACTCTTTATAATAAAGGTATTAAAATATCACTCGACCCAGTAGGCGATAATTTTGGATCGTATATAACAGGTAAAAAGAAACTTTGGATTATGCTCGTAATGGGTGTTTTACTAGGATTTCTTATTACCGTTGCTGAGCCCGACCTTAGCGTTTTAGGCGAACAGTTAGGCTCAATTAAATGGATTTTAATAATCACTATTGCCTTAGGCGTAGGTGCATTTTTATCAATCTCGCTATTAAAAACCTTTTTTAAATGGGATTTTACACTAACAATCCTAATAATGTATGGAATACTGTTTATTTTGGCATTATTTATTGATAGTAAATATTTAGCGCTATGCTTTGACTCTGGCGGTGTAACAACGGGCGCGCTTACAGTACCTTTTATTTTGGCATTTGGCGCATCGATTGCAGGAACTGTAGGTGGTAAAAATAAAAGTGAAAACAGCTTCGGTATGACGGCAATTTGCTCGGTTGGACCAATTATGATGACCTTACTTTTATGTATAATTTTTAAACCTGAGGTTAATCCTTCTATCGAGCCTACTACCTCAAATTCCTTATTAGAACTTACAAAAAACTATGCAAACGTAATATATCACTCTTTAAAAGAAGTTTTGATTGCGTTACTACCTATCGCCGTATGTTTTTATATCTTTAACGCTATTTCATTTAAGATTCCACGCATTCAAATCACAAGAATAACAGTTGGTTTTTTATACACATACGTTGGTTTATCATTATTTTTAACAGGTGTAAGCGCTGCATATATGGGAACGGGTTATTTTATAGGTAGTAGCTTAGCTCAATTAAATTCAAAACTACCCTTAATTTTCGTTGCTGCATTCGTTGGACTATTGATTATACTCGCAGAGCCCGCCGTAAACGTTTTGGTTAAGCAAGTTGAAGACGTTTCTTCAGGTACAATTAAAAAATCTACCCTAAAAATTGCCCTTGCTCTATCAATGGCGTTTGCTTTAGCTATTTCAATGCTAAGAATTATATATAGCTTCTCAATTTTATACGTAATTGGTATTGGCTATATAATCGCATTAGGTCTTTCATTCTTTGTACCAAAGGTATATACAACCATTGCGTTTGACGCAGGCGGTGTTGCATCAGGACCTATGACTGCAACCTTCCTTTTACCTTTAGGTATAGGCGCTACTGAAATAATTCACGGCTCAAGTTCAATTTTAACTAATGCATACGGGTTAGTTGCTACGGTTGCCCTTATGCCACTTATTACTATTCAATTATTAGGTTTAGTTAGCAGTTTAAAAACTAAAGCTTCTAAAAGAAAAGCTGAGGCTGTTATCAATGCTATTAAAAATGAAGAAATCATTGAATTTGAATAGTTTGTCACCAATCTAAGAAATTATAAAAAATATATAATAGGAGAAAAATATGGACCCTCGCAGTATTAAGTTAAGATGCTTGATTATTATTGCAAATCGCGGATTAGGCGACCCAATTAGTAATCTTGTTAAAGATTATGCGCATTTTCAATCAATCATTTTGGGCAGAGGCACGGCAAGTAGCGAAATTTTATCTGCTTTAGGTGTTTCAGAACCCGAAAAGGATATCATCTATTGCTTTATTGAACAACATAACGTAAAATACGTTTTCAAACTGATTGAAGAAGAGTTTGATTTTACAAGAAAGCATTTAGGCATTGCAATGACTATCCCAGTAACCGCAGTTGACGGCATTACCTCGTTTAAAATCTTAACGGGGAATACTAAATAGAAAGGAGAAAAATTATGAATGGACCTTACGAATTAATAGTTGCTATAGTAAATCACGGATTTGAAGAAGAAGTTATGGCTGCAGCAAGAGCTGCAGGTGCTCGTGGTGGTACGGTGTTTAACGCGCGCGGTACAGCTAACGCCGAAGATGAAACCAAATTTTTAGGCATTTCACTTCACCCACATAAGGAAATAGTTTTTATTTTAGCGCATTCTGAAACAAAAAATAGTATAATGCAAGCGATTAAAGACAATGCAGGACTTGCAACACCTGGTTCTGGCATATTATTTACTTTACCCGTTGAATCTGTACTTGGTATTGAATTTTAATTTATAGCTAATTTTTTATATTTAAGTTCTAAATAAGGCTTATATATTTTACAAAACCTTTAATTTTCGCAATTTAAAAGACTTACGCATTTGTTTTTGCATAAGTCTTTTTTGTTTTACACTAAAATCACTCAAGCCCACCGTTAACAGATAAAACGTGCCCAGTTATATAAGAAGCATCGTCGCTTGCTAAAAATAAAACGGCTTTTGCCACTTCAGCAGCACTCCCAGCCCTACCTAAAGGGACGGATTGCAAAAATTCGTTAACGTCATCTTGCGAAAGATGGGCGTTCATATCGGTTGAAATAAAACCTGGAGCAACTGCATTGACGCGAATATTTGATGGAGCAAGCTCTTTAGCAAGCGCCTTAGTAAAGCCTATTAAGCCAGCTTTTGTCATTGAATAAAGAACTTCACAAGATGCGCCAACCTGCCCCCAAATCGAAGAAATATTGATAATATTACCACTTCCTTGCGAAAGCATTTTGTCAATTACAAGTTTACTACAGTTATAAGCGCCTTTTAGGTTCACACCAACGATATTGTTAAAATCGTTTTCGGTTGTATCTTGAATAACTGCTTGTGGTAGCGCAATGCCTGCGTTATTAACTAAAACGTCAATCCTGCCGTATTTAGAGCAAGTAAAATCAACGAGCGCTTTAGCTTGATTATAATCGCTAACGTCTGCCTTAAAAGCAAAAGTATTTAACTCTTGCGCAAGCTTTAACGCCCTTTCTTCGCTTTTATTATAGTTAATTACAACGTTATAACCGTTTGCAAAAAAAGCACGGGCGATTTGTTCGCCTATGCCTTTAGATGCACCCGTAATTAAAAGGGTTTTCATATTTTAAATTAAATTATTTCTTAACTCTTTCCATGTAGTCGCCAGTTCT
>JAFWXT010000018.1 GCA_017522945.1 Clostridia bacterium | reverse complement strand
TTAATATTTTTTTATTTTTTTTATTTTTTTAACGCTTTAATTTTGCGTTAGTTCTAATTTTATTCGACTTAATTAGTCGTTTTTGTTGTTGCCAACAATTTTTTCAGCTATACTCTTTGGAACTTGAGCATAGTGTGAGAACTGCATAGTATAGTTACCTCTACCTTGAGTTCTTGAACGAAGGTCGGTTGCATAACCGAACATTTCAGATAGTGGAATGTCCGCATTGATGATCTTTGAACCGTTTCTATCGTCAGTTCCTGTGATGTTACCACGACGAGAAGTTACGTTACCCATAACGTCACCGAAGTAATCTTCAGGAAGAACAACTTCAACCTTCATAACGGGTTCAAGGATAACTGGGTTAGCCTTAGAAGCACCGTCTTTAAATGCCATAGAACCTGCGATCTTGAAGGCGATTTCAGATGAGTCAACTTCGTGGAAACTACCGTCGTAAACGGTTGCTTTAAAGTCAACAACTTCATAACCTGCAACGATACCGTTCTTTGCAGCTTCTTCAATACCACGTCTAACAGGATCGATATATTCCTTAGGAATGCTACCGCCAACAGTAACGTCTTCGAATTGGAATCCGCTACCTGGTTCAAGAGGTTCAAGTCTAACTTTACAATGTCCGTATTGACCTTTACCACCTGATTGACGCTTATACATACCTTCAGCTTCAACAGCCTTACGGAATGTTTCTCTGTAAGCAACTTGTGGTTTACCAACAGTTGCTTCAACCTTAAATTCACGAAGAAGTCTGTCAACGATAATTTCAAGGTGAAGTTCGCCCATGCCGGCAATAATTGTTTGACCGGTTTCTTTATCCGTATAAGTTTTGAACGTTGGATCTTCTTCAGCTAATTTGATTAAAGCTAAAGTCATCTTTTCTTGACCAGCTTTAGTCTTTGGTTCAATAGCTACCCTAATAACTGGTTCAGGGAATTCCATTTGTTCAAGGATAATAGGTGCAGCTTCTGTACAAAGAGTATCACCTGTAGTAGTATCTTTTAAACCTACGATAGCACAAATATCACCTGCATAAATTTCATCAACTTCTTCACGGTGGTTAGCGTGCATACGTACTAAACGACCAACTCTTTCTTTCTTGCCCTTAGTACTGTTATATACGTAAGAACCAGAAACTAATTTACCAGAATAACATCTAAAGAATGCTAACTTTCCGTATGGATCGGCAACAATCTTGAATGCAAGACCAGCAAATGGTTCGTTGTCTGAAGTTTTTCTAATTTCTTCATCACCCTTTCTGTTAACGCCAACAACGTTTGCAACGTCTAGTGGGCTTGGAAGATAATCAACGATAGCATCAAGTAAGTGTTGAACACCTTTGTTACGGTAACTTGAACCGCATAATACAGGTGTAACTTTCATTGCTAAAGTTGCTTTACGAATACTTGACTTAATTTCATCAACGGTAAGTTCTTCGCCGTCAAGATATTTCATCATTACTTCGTCATCTTGTTCAGCAGCAACGTCTAAAAGTTGTGATCTGTAAAGTTCAGCATCTTCTAAAAATTCTGCAGGAACGTCGATTACGTCAATGTCTTTACCTAAATCGTCTTTATAGATAATTGCATTGAATTTAACAAGGTCGATTATACCCTTAAAATCATCTTCCTTACCGATAGGTAAAACAAGTGGAAGTGGATTAGTGTGTAATCTTTCCTTCATCATTTCAACAGCACCAAAGAAGTTAGCACCGTTGATATCCATTTTATTGATATAAGCAATACGTGGAACATGATACTTGTCAGCTTGACGCCATACAGTTTCACTTTGTGGTTCAACACCACCCTTCGCACAGAAAGTAGCAACAGCACCGTCTAATACGCGAAGTGATCTTTCAACTTCAACTGTAAAGTCAACGTGGCCTGGAGTATCGATAACGTTAATACGATTACCTCTCCATTCACAAGTAGTACATGCACTAGCAATAGTAATACCTCTTTCTTGTTCTTGTACCATGAAGTCCATAGTAGCAGAACCATCGTGAGTTTCACCTAATTTGTGAGTTTTACCAGTGTAGAAAAGAATTCTTTCAGTAGTAGTGGTCTTACCGGCGTCGATATGCGCCATAATACCAATATTTCGAGTATTTAATAGGTCAAATTCTCTTGGCATATTAAACTCCTATTACCAACGGAAGTGTGCAAACGCTTTGTTTGCTTCCGCCATTCTATGAACGTCGTCTTTCTTCTTAACTGCACCACCAACGCCGTTAAATGCATCGATAAGTTCGTTTGCAAGTCTTGCAGACATATCTCTGTCGTTTCTATTTCTTGCGTAAAGAACAATCCAACGAATTGCAAGTGTTTGTCTTCTATCAGGTCTGATTTCAATTGGAACTTGGTAGTTAGAACCACCTACACGTCTTGCTTTTACTTCTAATAAAGGCTTAACGTTTTCAAGTGCTTGGTTAAAGATATCCATTGGTTCTTGACCAAGTTTTTCTTTCATAATATCGAACGCTTCGTATACAATACTTTGCGCCGTACCCTTTTTACCATCTAACATGATTTGGTTGATAAGCTTAGTTACAACCTTGCTTCCGTAGATTGGATCGGGTAATACGTCTCTTTTTGGGACGCCTCCTCTTCTTGGCATATTTGATTCCTCCTTTAATTTGTTAGGGCTTTGCCCTTTAGTACAGCTATCGCAATTTAATGCGAACCTTCTGCCTTACGGCATACTGCCTACTTTTATCGGGCTGTAAAGATATTTTCCGAATAAGTAGGGGTTAATTAAAAATAATTATTTAGGACGTTTTGCGCCGTATTTACTACGTGATTGTTTACGCTTTGCAACGCCTGCAGTATCAAGAGTACCACGAATAATGTGATATCTTACACCAGGTAAATCTCTTACCCTGCCGCCACGAATAAGAACTGAGCTGTGTTCTTGTAAGTTGTGACCTTCGCCAGGGATATAAACAGTACCTTCTTGCTTGTTCGTTAAACGAACTCTCGCAATCTTACGTAAAGCCGAGTTAGGCTTCTTTGGTGCAGTGGTAGTAACTGAAAGACATACACCACGTCTTTGAGGACAACTATCCATGATAGGTGATTTGCTTTTCTTAACTGCCGTTGTTCTGCCTTGTTTAATTAACTGGTTAATTGTTGGCATTTTTTACCTCCTTTTAATATTCGGAATATCTTTTTTTACCCGTTAGCAAATAAGATTTATTCGCTAAACGTGTTAAAGAAGCAATTTTTTTATAGTTGGCGACTTTCTATCGCCGCCAACTAAATAATTTTAACATTTTTTTATATATAAGTCAAATATTTTATCGACTTATTATAGAAAATTACTCGTCATCATCCTCTACTTCTACAACTTCAGGCTCATTTTGAGCAATTAGTTGTGGATTTAGGCTCTTATAATCTCTTACACCTGTACCAGCAGGGATAAGCTTACCGATAATAACGTTTTCTTTTAAGCCCACTAATGGGTCAACTTTATTCTTGATTGCAGCTTCGGTTAAAACCTTTGCAGTTTCTTGGAATGATGCTGCAGATAAGAAACTTTCTGTTGCAAGAGCTGCTTTAGTAATACCTAATAATACTCTCTTAGCGGTTGCTGGTTTTCCACCGTTTTCAAGAACTTTTTTGTTTTCTTCTTCAAAACGGAAGATATCAACGTATTCGCCAGGTAATAAATCGGTATCACCACAGTTTTCAATTCTAACCTTACGAAGCATTTGACGAACGATAACTTCAACGTGTTTATCGTTAATATCAACGCCTTGTGAGCGGTAAACTGATTGTACTTCACGTAAAATATAGTCTTGAACAGGGTTTGGACCGCTTGTTTTTAAAATATCTTGTGGGTAAACCGAACCACCTGTTAATACCTTACCAACTTCGATGCGTTCTCCGTCTTTAACGCGAAGTTCCGCACTGAATGGAATAGCGTAATCTTTAACAGTATCATCGTCGGCTTTTACAATTACGTGACGTAAGTTATCGTGTTCTTCAATAGATACAACACCTGAAACTTCACATACGATAGCTTGACCCTTTGGTTTTCTTGCTTCAAATAGTTCTTCAACTCTTGGAAGACCTTGAGTGATGTCGCCCGTTGACGCAATACCACCGGTGTGGAATGTTCTCATTGTAAGCTGAGTACCAGGTTCACCGATTGATTGAGCAGCGATAATACCTACTGACTCACCGGCATTAACTACTTGGTTGTTAGTACTCATGTTCTTACCGTAACATTTTGCACAAACGCCGTTTTTAGCACGACAAGTAAATACGCTTCTAATAAGAACTGATTCAATACCTGCTTTAACTACCGCTTTTGCCTGTTCTTCGGTAATCATACTATCGGCAGGAATAATTTCGTTACCTTCGCTATCGCAAACGGCATCAATAGTATATCTACCGATAATTCTATCTTCAAGTTTTTCAATAATACCACCCTTGTAGTCACGAATAGCAGAAACTACCATTCCCTTTGGTTTTTCACCAAGAGTAGCAAAACAGTCTTCATCACGAACGATAACGTGGTGAGCAACGTCAACCAAACGACGAGTTAAGTAACCAGAGTCGGCTGTTTTTAACGCTGTATCGGCAAGACCTTTACGACCACCGTGTGATGAAATAAAGTATTCAAGTACTGTTAAACCTTCACGGAATGAAGATTTAACCGGTATTTCAATAATTTTACCGTTAGGGTTAGTCATAAGACCACGCATACCGGCAAGTTGCTTAATTTGGTCGATAGAACCACGCGCACCAGAGTCCGCCATCATCCAAATTGGGTTAAACTTTTCAAGTTTTTGCTTTAATAGTCCTTCAACGTTTTTAGTAACGCCTTGCCATACCTTAACTACTTCGTTGTATCTTTCGTTATCGGTAATGAAACCTTTTTTGTATAGGTTTTCAATAGCGATTACTTCTTCTTCAGCAGCTGAAACGTAATCTTTCTTAGTTTCAGGAACGTGCATGTCAAACGCACTAGTAGTGATAGAACCAACGGTTGAATATCTGTAACCTAAGTTTTTAATATTATCTAAGGTATTTGCAGCGCAAACTGAACCTTTAATTCTAAAACAAGCATCAACGATTTTCTTAAGTTGACCTTTACCAACTAAGCCGTCGATTTCAAGTTTAACATAATCTTTAGCACATTCTCTCTTGGTAAATCCTAAATCTTGTGGAATAATTCCGTTAAAGATTAGTTTACCCACGGTAGTTTTAATTATACCGGTAACTTCACCGTAAGGAGTATCTTTTACAGTTCTTCTTACGTAAATTTCATCTTGTAAAGAGATTGTTTTGGTTTGATAAGCCATTAAAGCTTCTTCTTCACACGAATAAATACCTGCTTTGTAAAGGTCACCGTTTTCATCTGGAACGTATCTATCGTCGTAAGTAGCGCAGTCAAGACTTTCGTTAACTAAATTACCGTTTTCGTCTTTTAATCTGTCGCGATAACGTTTGCCGTCTTCTCTACGAACGATAGTTAGATAGTAACAACCTAATACCATGTCTTGAGAAGGTGACATAACTGGCTTACCATCTGAAAGCTTTAAGATATTGTTTGAAGAAAGCATTAAAAATCTTGCTTCTGCTTGTGCTTCAATTGATAGTGGTACGTGTACTGCCATTTGGTCGCCGTCGAAGTCGGCGTTGAACGCGCCACAAACAAGTGGATGAAGCTTAATTGCTCTACCGTCGATTAAAACGGGTTCGAACGCTTGTATTGATAATCTGTGAAGTGTTGGAGCACGGTTAAGCATAACTGGGTGATCCTTAATAACTTCTTCTAAGATATCCCAAACGATAGGATTCATTCTTTCTACCGTTCTCTTTGCGCTCTTAATATTGTGGCTCTTACCTGATTCAACAAGTTTTTTCATTACGAAAGGCTTGAATAATTCAATAGCCATTTCTTTTGGTAAACCACATTGATAAATTTTTAATTCAGGACCAACTACGATAACCGAACGACCAGAATAGTCAACACGTTTACCAAGTAGGTTTTGACGGAAACGACCTTGTTTACCACGTAACATGCCTGATAAAGATTTTAAATCTCTGTTACCAGGACCACTTACGGCTTTACCTCTTCTACCGTTATCGATAAGAGCGTCAACAGCTTCTTGAAGCATTCTCTTTTCGTTTCTAATAATGATATCAGGAGTACCTAATTCCATTAATTTTTTCAAACGGTTGTTACGGTTAATAACCTTTCTATATAGGTCGTTAAGGTCAGAAGTAGCATATCTACCGCCATCTAACGGTACCATAGGACGAAGTTCGGGTGGAATAACGGGAAGAACGTCTAAAACCATCCATTCAGGGCGGTTGCCACTCTTACGGAATGCTTCAATAATTTCAATTCTCTTAACCGCTTTAACACGCTTTTGTCCGCTTGGTGTGTTTTCGATAATGCTCTTTACTTCTGCACTTTCCTTTTCAAGGTCGATAGCCATTAGCAATTCTTTAATTGCTTCTGCGCCCATACCAACCTTAAATGAATCTTCGCCAAATTGGTCGATAGCTTCTCTATATTCTTTTTCGTGAAGAACTTGTTTATATGCAAGAGTGGTTGAACCTGGATCAAGAACGATATAACAAGCAAAATATAGTACTTGTTCTAAAGCTTTAGGGCTCATGTCAAGCATAAGACCTATTCTTGAAGGTACACCTTTAAAATACCAAATATGTGAAACTGGAGCGGCAAGTTCAATATGCCCCATTCTTTCACGACGCACCTTTGCTTTCGTAACTTCTACGCCACATTTATCACAAACGATGCCTTTATATCTGATTCTCTTATATTTACCACAGTGACATTCCCAGTCTTTTGTAGGTCCGAAAATCTTTTCACAGAATAAGCCGTCTTTTTCGGGTTTTTGAGTTCTATAGTTAATAGTTTCGGGCTTAGTAACTTCCCCGTAAGACCACTCTCTTATTTTTTCGGGAGACGCAATACCTATTTGTATTGAATCGAAATTGTTAAGTTCAAACATTTTAATACCTCCCTAAAAATTAATCGTTATCGTCGAAATCGTCGTCATCAAAATCATCGTCAAATAAATCGCTTGATTTGAATGAGAACTTGTCGTCATCGTCAAATTGATCCATATCATCAAAGATGCTTGCGATTGAATCTTCTTCTGCTTCTTCAATAGGTTGTTCTTCCTTAGTGAATACGTCTTCAATCTTAACTTCTTCGTAATTGTCTCTTTCACGATGAACAGGATGCATATCAGCGTCGTCATCAGTAAGGCTCTTAAGTGAAACTTCTTCACCGCTTTCGTTAAGAACTTTAACGTCAAGAGCAAGTGATTGCATTTCTTTTAATAATACCTTGAACGATTCAGGAATACCAGGTTCGCTAATATCGTTGCCTTTTACTATTGATTCGTAAGTTTTAACTCTACCAACAACGTCGTCCGACTTAACGGTTAAAATTTCTTGTAAGATGTGCGCTGCACCGTATGCTTCAAGCGCCCAAACTTCCATTTCACCGAAACGTTGACCACCGAATTGTGCCTTACCACCTAAAGGTTGTTGCGTTACTAACGAGTAAGGACCGGTAGATCTTGCGTGAATCTTATCGTCAACTAAGTGGTGAAGCTTAATCATATACATTTGACCAACTGTTACACGGTTTTCAAAAGGTTCACCCGTTCTTCCGTCGTATAATTGAGCTTTACCGTCAACGTCACCGTATGGGTTTACAAAATGGTTTTCTTCTAATAATTCTTGAATGTCGGCTTGGCTTGCGCCGTCGAATACTGGGGTTGCAATCTTCCAACCTAATTCTTTACATACGCGACCTAAGTGAACTTCTAATACTTGACCGATGTTCATACGAGAAGGAACGCCTAATGGGTTAAGAACTATTTGAAGTGGAGTACCGTCGGCAAGGAAAGGCATATCAGCTTCAGGTAAAATTCTTGAGATAACACCCTTGTTACCGTGACGACCCGCCATCTTATCGCCGACAGAAATCTTTCTCTTTTGAGCGATACTTACTCTTACAAGCTTGTTAACGCCAGGAGAAAGTTCATCTTTATTTTCTCTGGTAAATACTTTAACGTCAACTACGATACCGCCTTCACCGTGTGGAACGCGTAAAGAAGTATCTCTTGCGTCTTTAGATTTTTCACCAAAGATAGCGCGTAATAATCTTTCTTCAGGAGTAAGGTCTGCTTCACCCTTAGGTGTAACCTTACCTACTAATATATCGCCAGAGCAAACTTCAGCACCTATTCTTACGATACCGTCAGCGTCAAGGTCTTTTAAAGCATCTTCACCAACGTTAGTAATATCTCTCGTAATTTCTTCAGCGCCAAGTTTTGTTTCTCTTGCTTCAGTGTCGTATTCTTCAATGTGGATTGAAGTAAATACGTCGTTTTGAACTAATTTTTCTGAAAGTAGGATAGCATCTTCGTAGTTATAACCTTCCCAAGTCATGAAACCGATTAAGATGTTTCTACCAAGTGAAAGTTCACCGTTTGAAGTTGCAGGACCATCGGCAAGAATATCACCCTTTTCAACCTTTTCGCCAGCAAAAACGAGAGGTCTTTGGTTTAGACAAGTGCCTTGGTTTGATCTTTCAAATTTCTTTAATTTATATTCGTGGTTTACACCAAATTCGTCTTGAATAACGATTTCGTTACCGCTTGCGCGAACTACAGTACCGCTTTGTTTAGCGATAACCATAACGCCAGAATCGTAAGCAATTTTACCTTCAACGCCGGTTGCTACGATAGCGTTTTCAGGCTTTAATAGTGGAACTGCTTGACGTTGCATGTTCGAGCCCATTAGCGCACGGTTGGTATCGTCGTTTTCAAGGAACGGAATAAGTGCTGTTGCTACAGAAACTAATTGCTTTGGAGAAACGTCCATATAATCAATTTCTTCGCGTGGAACTTCTGTTATTTCTTCACGGCGACGGCAAGATACACGGTGGTTTACAAAACGGCCGTCTTCACCGATAGGTTCGTTTGCTTGAGCAACGGTGAATGCGTCTTCTTCGTCTGCTGTTAAATAATCAACTATATCGGTAACAATACCGGTTTCTCTATCAACACGTCTAAATGGTGATTCGATAAATCCATATTCGTTAACCTTTGCAAAAGTAGAAAGTGAAGTGATAAGACCGATGTTTTGACCTTCTGGCGTTTCGATAGGACACATTCTTCCGTAGTGAGTATAGTGTACGTCACGAACTTCAAAGGTTGCGCGTTCTCTGTTAAGACCGCCAGGACCTAACGCAGAAAGTTTTCTCTTGTGAGTAAGTTCTGCAATTGGGTTAGTTTGATCCATAAATTGAGAAAGTTGTGAAGAGCCAAAGAATTCCTTAATAGCCGAACTTACAGGACGAACGTTGATAAGCGCTTCAGGAGTAATTTCTTTTGGGTCTTGAGTTGACATTCTTTCTCTTATAACCCTTTCAAGTCTGGTAATACCGATTCTAAATTGATTTTGTAATAATTCGCCAACTGAACGAACACGACGGTTACCTAAGTGGTCGATATTATCAACAGTTCCGATACCACTTGCTAAGTCAATATTGATTGATACGGTAGCAACGATATCGTCAACTGTAATGTGCTTGTGGTTTAATTTTTCAATTAAAGGACGGATAACCTTCTTTTGTTCTAAAGTAAGTTTTTCAGGAACGCCTGCTTCTAAAATTTCATAGAAGCTTTGGCAAGCTTCAACGAAACGGTTTCTTGCAACCCTACGTTTTTCAGCGTTCTTTCTATCTTCAGCCTTTTCTTCAACACCTTCTGGAGTATAAACTTCCTTAGTGTAGTAAAGGTCGTTAATTTCATCCATAAAGTGGTTAGCGGTTTCTTCTACACCGTGAGCGTCAGCATATTCGCGAACTTCTTTAGAGAATTTAAGTACAGGATAATAAACCGTTTCAATTAAACCGAACGGTCTTGGAGAAACACCTACTACTGACTCAAAGTCAACGGTGTTATTTGCTATGATTTTATGTTTTTTGCCGTTTGCTAAAACGTAAACTTGGTTAATACCGCTGTTTTGAATAGCTTTTGCTTGTTCGTAAGAAATAACTTCGCCCTTGCTAGCTAAAACTTCGCCGTCTTCGTTAACGATATCTTCATAAGAAGTTAAACCAACTAAACGAACGCCCATATTTAAGCGCTTGTTGTATTTATATCTACCAACTTTTGCAAGGTCGTATCTCTTGCAATCAAAGAATAGATTTTTAAGGTGTTGTTTAACTGCTTCGTCTGTTGGAACTTCACCAGGACGTAGTCTTCTATAAAGTTCAAAAAGACCTTCGTTTTCGCTCTTAGCAGTATCCCTTTCCATAGTAGCAAGGATCATTTCGTTGTTATCGAAAAGTTCTGCAAGTTGAGTATCAGTTCCGAAACCTAAGGCACGTAATAATACGGTTGCGGTAAGTTTTCTCGTTCTATCAACGTGAACCCACAATACGTTTTGCGAATCTTGTTCGTATTCAAGCCAAGCACCGCGGTTAGGAATAACCGTAGTATCGAACAATTTTTTACCCGAACGGTCAAGCGTTACGCCATTATAAACACCTGGGCTTCTTACAAGTTGTGATACTACAACTCTTTCAGCACCGTTTATAATAAACGAGCCCGTTTCGGTCATTTTAGGCAATTCACCCATGAACACTTCTTTGTCCATGATTTCGCCGGTAACTTTGTTTACCAAACGAACTTTTACGCTTAGCTTTACTGCGTAGTTAACGTCTCTATCGCGACATTCCTTTTCGCTATACTTTGGCTCAGTTGCTAAAGTATGATCTAAAAAGTAAAGCTCAAAGTGATCAGAGAAGTCTGTAATAGGAGAAAAATCCTCAAAAACTTCTTGAATTCCCTCTCTTATAAAAGTTTCATACGAATCTTTTTGAATCTCAATAAGATCAGGGATGGGTTGTACCTCTCTCGTTCTTGAGAACGTTTTTCTTTCAACCCTGCCAAATTTTTCAGTCCTTAAATTTCGTGTCATCAATACACTCCTTTTTTCAAAAAAATGCAATATACATCTTGATTTTATTTTCATTTAGGTGTATAATACAATTGCTTTGAATATTTGCTATTCATTGCCAGCTTACGCTATTTTCTTATCACTTTATAAAAGTGATTTTTGTAAAAAACGGCATAATGCGACAATTATAGAATTTTAGCATTATACTATTATAATGTAAAGTAAACAATATGTCAAATAAAAAAAGGTGTTTTGAATAAAAAAATTGTTGATTTTTAACTATTTTTGTTAGGTTTGCACTAATATTGTAAGAAAGGATTTTTTATTATGAGAATTGATAAATTTTTAAAGGTTTCGCGCATTTTAAAAAGACGCACCGTTGCTAACGACGCTTGCAATGGTGGCAGGGTTTCTGTTAACGATAAAGAAGTAAAGCCTTCGTATAATTTAAAAATCGGCGATATCGTTGAACTTCGATTTGGCGGCGGTGTTTTAAAATTTAAGGTTTTACTTTTAAAAGAAACGGTTAAAAAAGAAGAAGCCCCTACCCTTTACGAAATTATTAACGAATGATATTTTCGTTGTTTTAACAGCTCAATTATGTAAGTTCATTGTATTATTATAGCCTTTTGTTACACTATAAAATAACATATTGGTAACTAATAAAATTTTACACTAAGGAGAAAACCATGAAAAGGGCAACTTATTTATCTTTAATAGTATTTGGGCTGTTTGGAATTTACATATTCCTTTCCTTAACGATAGGATTTACTCCGCACGATTACTTTTATAAACAAAATCCTGGAATTGAAAAATACGTTGGAGTTAACGTTGTATCCGCGTTTGCGAATCTAAGTTTTTTCACATATCATTCACTAATAGCTTTTTCTCTTTGGTTAATAGCATACGGATTTTCTAATCTTTTTAAAAAAAACAACTGGATAGAAAGTCTTACGAAATCACCCTTAATTGCCTTTATTTGCTCAAATTTTTTTGTTACTTGTATTTTATATACCGTTTTTGAACTTACAAGTGGAAACCCAACATTTGGCCTTTACGCCACTACCCCATCCGCTATTTATAATTTTATTATAAACATTATAGTTCACTATTTGTACTCTTTTGGTGCTGTTTTTACATATATAAAAGTAAAAATATCCGATGCCTATAACGGCAAAATTTGCAAGAAAAATGTATTTAAGCTACTTATTCCCCCTACCATATACCTTTTTGTTTACTACTTGTTAGTGAAAATAACAGGCATGTATTGTTATAAAATAGAATGGTATCCTTATCCCATCTTCGATCTTGATTCCTTTGGCGCATTATTAGGAATGGCTGAAAAACAATTGCCCACCTTAATTATTTTAATTTTAACATTAATTATGATTTGGTCTTTATATTGTTTTTGCTATATTTTGCTTATTAACTGTAAAAGAAAAAATTTATCCAAAAATTAAACGTGGTGCTTTATGAATGAACAAAATTTTCAAAAACCAAATATAACCGCAATAATCTGCGCGGCTGGCAAAGGCAATCGCGCTATGCTTAATGAAAACAAAATGTTCGCAGTTATGCCAAACGGAAAAAGCGTTTTAGAAAACGCGCTTTACCCATTTGATTGTTGCGAGCGAGTTAGTGAGATTATAATCACCGCAAATGAAGAAGATATTAACAAAATAACCGAGATTTCAAAAACTTTAAGCAAACCTTGCTTGGTTGTATTAGGTGGCGAAACTCGCTTTGAGTCTGTAGAAAACGCGGTAGAGAAAGCAAGCGGAAGCGCCCTTTTAATACACGACGGCGCACGCCCTTATATTGCCGAAAATGCGGTTAACGAATGTATTGACGCACTAATTAAGCACAAAAGCGCCGTTTTATGCGCTCCTTGCACCGATACTATTATCGAACTTAACGATAACGGACTTATTGAAAGCTCTTCTCGTGAGAATAAACTTCTTGCTCAAACCCCACAATGCTTTTATAAAAAAGAACTTATTACCGCCTATTTAAAAAGGCAAGAAGGCGAAGTTTTTACCGACGAAGCGGGCTTATACAGTAAATATATAGAAAAACCCTACCCCGTTGTATTTAATGGTAACAACAAAAAACTTACCCACCCAAACGACTTTTTGTTTAGCAAAAATTTAAAGGTTGGCACGGGCTTTGATTTACACACTCTTGTAAAAAATAGAAAGCTTATTTTGGGCGGTATTGAAATTGAACACGATAAAGGACTTTTAGGCCACAGCGATGCCGACGTTTTAACCCACGCCGTTATGGACGCACTTCTTTCAGCGCTTGCCCTTCGCGACATAGGTTATCATTTTAGTGATAAAAACCCCGAATATAAAGATATTTCAAGCATGTTATTACTACAAAGGGTAATGCAAATGGTAAACGAAAAGGGCTATAAGGTTAATAACCTTTCCGCCGTGATAATGGCAGAAAAACCCAAACTTTCGCCATACATACCACAAATAACAGCTTCACTTGCAAGCGCGCTAAAGGTAAGCGAAAGCGATATAGGCATAACCTGCACAACAACCGAAAAAATCGGCTTAGTTGGCAGAGAAGAAGGCATTGCCGTTTCCGCCTTTTGCTCGGTTGTTAAAAAACAATAACTAAAACCCTAAAAAAGCGAATAAATCTTTCAATAGAGATTTTTAACATCATAAAAGGCTAACGAGTAAAATCGTTAGCCTTTTCTTTTTGTAAATTTAATAAGCAATATCCACTTTATCTAACTTTTCCTATCCTTTTAAAATCATTATTATAATAAAAAATTATCCAACTTTTCTGCAATATACTAAGTAACCCGTAATAACTGGTGCAAATAATATATATAGTGGAAGATAAATGCATATAGATAATACAAAAACGAATGGTGCAAGTACTACCACCAATACCTTAAGCAACCAAAAATCATCATACCATAATATATCAACCCCTAATTTCCAAAGGTATGAAAGCCCCCCTAATATTGCAAGAAATATTGGAGCAAGAAAAACAAGCCATAGCCAAATACCATTTTTAGACCAAGCATACTTTATAATAGGAGCGTAGACATCCTCAAAACCAAATAAAATAGGACCGTCATTAAGATGATAATTAATAGGAATATAAACAATAGGTGGAAAAAAAACAAAAAATTCCTTACCCGCAACGCCGTCGGGGCGAAAATCATTGATCGACAACGACGAAACAAGCCACAACTCAAGTATAATATATGGTACCATCACCAAAATCATAGACATGGTCGCTTTTATTTTATTTAAATGCTTTTGTCTTAGCTTTTCTCGTAGTTCTCTTTCTTCCAAAAGTTTTTTAGCTTTTTCTTCCTCAGCTTTTTTCTTTCTGTTTTCAATGGCTAATTCTTGATTTTTGCTTAAATCTAAAGCGTTTTGGGCTTGTATTTCGGTGACTAAAGTTAAATATTTTTTAAATTCAGGAAGTGGTCTTATTAAAATGTCACTAGATTCAATATTTTCTTTATTACTAACGCCGAGCGTACACAAACACAAAATCAAGTAAGCAGTAGCATTTTGTTCATTAAAGCCAAGAATTATACGACTTAATTTTTCAGCCTCTTTAAATAACCCGCATTCTAAAGTTTTATTTGCAATAGCTTCTATCTTAGGCTCTAATCCGTTTAGTTCCTCTGGATAATATCTTAAAACTTTTTGCACAAAATCACTATCAAAATTTGTTAAAAACTCTTTTTTTATCAAACTATCTAAAACCGTATTAATTTCTTTTCTAATACTTGAACAATATTTTAAAAGAGTTTCTAACGTATGAATAGACTCGCTACTTTCTTTCGTTATCTCTAAAAATAACTTATGTCTTAACGCTGTTACGTTGCCTTCTTGTATAGTCAGCACGTTATTTATAATCTTTGTTGTACCAAGTTTATTTTTAGCATTTTTTAAAAACTTAATATTATAATCAATATATCTATCAACCTCGTTACTTTCTAAGGTTGTTAAAAGCAAGTTAAAAATGTCAATTTTCTCACATTTTATGGCGTTTGTAAATAAAATCTCAATTTTCTCACTTCTTGTACTAAAATTATACGGTAAAACTAATTTAAGTAAAGTATAAAAATTTGGTTTTTCCAAAGAATCAACTTCAGTATAAATAGCATTTAAAAGGTTTTCAGCTAAATCTTTATCAGCTATTGAAATTATGTAATTAAGTTTATCAATATCATCTTTACTAAAATACTCAATCTTTGCTAAAAGAGGGGTTAAATTTATTTTGCTATCAGCAAGCACTTTATGTTTAACAAACAATTCCAATAAACGTGCGCGTGCATTAGAGGGGTTTTCAAACAACACGTCACCTAAAAACGATTGAGCATCCCCCCATAATCCGCTTTTAAGATAAGTATAAACCAAGTTAAGTTTTTGCGTTTCGTTAATACCTGTTTTTGTACTTGCAATAGCACCAATTTCACGTGTTTTTATAGTTTCTGTGTTTATTGTAGAACTCTTTTTAGAAATTTGTCCGCCCTTTATCTCTATTTTATCTAAACGTACACCTTGTTTACTTTCATCAATTACACGCTTAATATGCTTTTTTAGTGTTTCAAAAAAGGTTATATCTTCCATTCTAAGCGCTTGGCGTGATTTTAATGCAACCGGTAAATCGCTTGCATTCATATTTTTAGTTACAACAACCAAACTATTTTTATGTTTTTCACCCTTTTCTATGCGTGCACGAAATCTACTCCACTCGTTTTTTATCCAAGTAGAACTAAAATATTCAGCCTTTTCACCAAATACTATCATCACTTTTGCTGTTTTTATTGCGTTATAAATATATGGCTCGTAGTGTTCAGATACTTTATCGCGTAAGCTCACACGGCTAAAAAACACCTTATAGCCTAAATCAACAAGGCTTGTGTAAAGTTCTTGAGCATCGTAACTGTCTTGCGTTCTATCTATTCCGTTTTCACGGTCACTATCTTTAAACGATATAAACACGTCGTATGGGGGTTCTTTACTTGCTTTTTCTATCCACTCAATACGTATTTTTTCAATATATTCGGCTTGCTTTCTATAACTTTCTTTTATTTCATCCGGGGCTAAATCAATAGCCTTTTTAACGTCCTTATCCGCTAAAAATGAACCTTCAGTAATATTATTGCAAGTAGGAACTTTTTTATTTTCGCGTACGTCGTTAACGTAAATAATTCCATTTAAAGCAAGGGCTCTACCCCAATACGCTTCGTGATTAGTATTATCTTTAACAATAATCGCCTCAAAAAGCTCGCTCGCTTTTTCAAAATCACATTCGCGAAGTGCCTGCCAAGCGTTAACCCTTTCAACAGCGTGAACGTCGTTTGATAAATCGCCTATCCACTTATTACCGCAACTTTCACAAACATAATAGTTACCTTGTTTTACAACCGACCCACCACAGGTTTTACAAGTAATTAATTGCATCATTAGTATTTCTCCTTAAAATAAAAAACGTCGCTTACCAAACGATAAACGACGTATAAAGCGCCTTATCGCTTAGTTGCGACACCAATTTACAAAATATTCTTAAAAACAAGATTTTTTATAATGCGAAAAAGGTACACTTTACCTATAAAGTATACTCGTTTTTAAAAATATTAAATTGGGTCGCATAAACATTCTATCATTTTTTAAGAATTTTAGCAAGAATATTTCATCTTTTATATAAAAAAGTATATTTTACACTATTTTTATCTTTAATCATTGCAATTCGTTATTAGGCTTAATATTTTTTTCAACAAAAAAAGCGTAGCTTATAAAAAGCTACGCTGTTTTTATTTAAGTATAGTTTAAATCTAAAATTAGTCAACTAATTCAATAATTGCCATTTCAGAATCATCACCACGACGGTTGTTTAAACGATAAATTCTTGTGTAACCGCCACCTTGTTTATTTTCCTCTGCTCTATCAGCAAACTTTGGAGCGATTTCGTTAAACAATTTTTCCATTAAAGGATGCTTAATACCTTTAACTCTTGCCTTGTAGTCAGCACTCTTTTCACCAGGTTGTTTAGCATCTGGAATATCATGAGTTAAAGCCATGATTTTTCTTCTTGCAGCAAGTTTCTTTGGACCGTCTTTAAATACTTTTTTAGTAGTTTCTTTACCCTTTGCATCCTTAACAGTAACTGTTTCAGAGATAGTATCGGTGTAAGAATTAACTGCTAAAGTAATAACTTTTTCAGCATATGGTCTTAATTCTTTTGCGCGTGCTAAAGTGGTTTCTATTTTGCCATACCATAAAAGGCTTGACGTAAGATTACGAAGCATTGATTTTCTGTGTGTTGAAGTAACACCTAATTTTCTTCCGGGCATTTTCTTAGTCCTCCTGTTCCTTTAAATGAAGGCCGTAACTTTCAAGTTTTTGAATAACTTCGTCAAGCGACTTTTTGCCAAGGTTTCTAACTTTAAGCATATCGTCTTCGGTCTTCTTTGTTAAATCTTCTACTGTGTGAATATTTGCGCGCTTTAAGCAGTTGTAAGAACGAACTGAAAGTTCCATTTCTTCAATACTCATTTCTAAAATTCTTGGTAGTGGATCAGTTGCAGGAGCAACTAAAATGTTACCATCCATTAAGTTAGAAAGTGATGAGAATACGTGCATGTGTTCTTCAACAATCTTAGCGGCTAAACTAACTATTTCACGACCCGAAAAAGCACCGTTCGTCCAAACTTCTAAGGTTAACTTATCGTAATCTGAAGATTGTTCGCCCTTTCTTGTGCTTTCAACGGCGTAACTAACTTTCTTAACAGGTGTGTAGATAGAATCAATTGCAATATAATCAATTTCATCTTTCTTGTTGTGCTCTGCACCCTTGTAACCTCTACCGCGACCAACGGTAACTTCCATATCAAGAACACCGCCTTCGTCAAGCGTGCAGATGTAAGCGTCTTTATTTAAAACTTCAACTTCTGCATCTTGTTCAATGTCGCCAGCAACAACTGTGCAAGGACCTGTTTTGTAAAGTTTTACGATTTTCTTAAAACTTTCATCGGTAGTTGCTGTTCTAAATGCAACGCCCTTTAAATTAAGCACGATTTCTGTAATATCTTCGCGAACCGCTGGGATAGTTGAAAATTCGTGTTTAACACCAAGTTCTGGCGCAAATTTAATACCTTGCACCGCAGCACCTGGTAAAGCTGATAGCAACGTTCTTCTTAAACAGTTGCCAAGTGTTAAACCAAAACTCTTTTCAAGTGGAGAAACTACAACCTTCGCATAGCTACGGTCTTCGCTTTCTTCAACTTCAATTTTTGGCATATCTAATTCCATCATAGTAGCGTTTTCCTCCTGAAATTTATTACGTTACACGCTTTTTTGTAACGCCTGCCGCACAATCCATTCGATACGGACCTTATATATTTCTTGTATTTGCCCCAAAATTTTTGGGGCAAACGCTTTATCTATTACTTGGAGTATAATTCGACGATCATATGCTCTGCAATTTGTTGATCGATATCTTCTCTTGTTGGTAAAGCAAGAACCTTACCAGTTAAAGTTTCAGGATCGAATTCAACCCATTTTGGCATATTGTTGTTCTTTGGTGAAGCTTTAAGTTCTGTGAAATACTTATTGTCTTTCTTAGTTTCTTTAACAGCAATTACGTCACCTAATTTAATTTCGTAAGAAGCGATATCAACGTTCTTACCGTTTACGGTGAAGTGAGCGTGAGCAACTAATTGACGAGCTTGTGAACGAGAATTTGCAATACCCATTCTGAAAACAACGTTATCTAAACGTCTTTCAAGTAATGAAAGCATGTTTTCACCGGTAATACCTTTCATACGGTCTGCTCTTTCATAGTAATGTCTGAATTGACCTTCTAACACGCCGTAAATTCTTTTGGTTTTTTGCTTTTCACGAAGTTGTAAACCGTATTCAGAAATTTTCTTTCTTGCGTTAGCGTGAGGGCCGGGAGCAACCGGTCTTTTTTCAAATGGGCAAACACCCGCTTTATAACATCTGTCGCCTTTTAAGAAAAGCTTTGCCCCTTCACGTCTGCAAAGACGACATTTTGCACCTGTATATTTAGCCATTTATCCTTACCTCCATTATACTCTACGACGTTTTGGTGGACGACATCCGTTGTGAGGAATTGGTGATACGTCTTGAATCATTGTTACTTCAATACCGCATACGCCTAATGCTCTAATCGCAGATTCTCTTCCTTGACCAGGACCTTTTACGAATACTTCTACTGAACGTAGACCGTGTTCCATAGCCTTTCTTGCAGCAGTTTCTGATGCTTGTTGAGCAGCAAATGGAGTACTCTTTCTTGATCCTCTGTAACCTAATGCACCAGCACTTGATTGTGCTAAAGCGTTACCGTTCATATCGGTAATAGTTACGATTGTGTTGTTAAAAGAAGATTGAATATGAACTTGACCTTTATCAACTTTCTTAAGCTCTTTACGTTTTCTTACGACTTTCTTAACAGCCATTTCTATTCACCTCTCTTACTTGCTAGCGGTCTTTTTCTTAGCGACCGTTCTTCTTGGACCTTTACGAGTTCTTGCGTT
Organism: Clostridia bacterium; assembly: GCA_017522945.1. Classification (GTDB taxonomy): domain Bacteria; phylum Bacillota; class Clostridia; order Christensenellales; family Borkfalkiaceae; genus HGM11416. The sequence goes on along the minus strand of JAFWXT010000018.1, from coordinate 39,406 downwards.
ACGCTTTGAGCTTTGACCTCTTACAGGTAAACCCTTTCTGTGGCGTACACCACGGTAACAGCTAATTTCGATAAGTCTTTTAATTGATAAGTTAACGTCTGAACGAAGTTCACCTTCTACGCGAAGATTTTTTTCAATATATTCTCTTAATCTTGAAACGTCGTCTTCAGTTAAGTCTTTTACTCTTACGTCGGGATTAACACCCGTTTCACTTAATATTTTTTGAGACGTTGCAAAACCAATACCGTAAATATAGGTAAGGCCTGCTTCAATTCTTTTGTCTCTCGGTAAATCTACACCGGCAATACGTGCCATTGATTCTATACCTCCGTATTATTCCTTTTTAATAGTTTTTAATATATATAGATTTCTTACTCTTTCGGCTTGGAATGATTCCGATTAAGTAAAAAGATTGTTTTCGTTAGCCTTGTCTTTGCTTGTGGCTTTTATCTTTAGAGCAAATGCACATAACTTTGCCTTCTCTTTTGATAATCTTACAGTCTTTACACATAGGCTTAACAGATGGTCTTACTTTCATTATTTTAATCCTCCGATAATTTTTCTGCTTGCGCGGCGGTTAATTTTTGCTGCGCCAAACGATTCTGCCTTTCGTTAAATCATAAGGGCTCATTTCAAGTTTTACACCGTCACCTGGAATGATTTTAATGTAGTTCATTCTTAACTTTCCAGAAACGTAAGCCGTTATGATATGTCCGTTAGATAATTTGACTTTAAAAGTTGCTTTTGGCAGTGCTTCAAGTATCACGCCTTCGGCTTCTATAACGTCTTCCTTAGACATTTGTTACCTCCGATTTATTATTAAAGGGTAAGTATTTCAACACCGTTTGCCGTTATTGCAACGGTATTTTCGTAATGCGCTGACGGTAATCCATCGCGCGTGACGCATTTCCAGCCGTCGATTATAACTTCATGCGTTCCCATGTTTATCATGGGCTCAATCGCAAGTGTCATTCCTTCACGAAGGCGGATTCCTGTGCCCTTTTTTCCATAGTTTCTAACTTCTGGGTCTTCATGAAGCTTTGCTCCAATGCCGTGACCAGTCATTGCTCTTACTACGGAAAAACCGTTTGACTCCGCATAGGTTTGAACCTGATAGCCTATGTCGCCTATCGCACTACCCACGCAAATATCCTTTATTCCTTCAAAAAAGCATTGCTTAGTTACTTCAACTAATTTCTTTTTCTCAGGGGTGATGTTACCTACACAAAAAGTTCTTGCAGCATCGCCGTTATATCCGTTTTTAAACGCACCAACGTCAACACTAACAATTTGTCCTTCTTCAATTACCCTACTGCTTGATGGTATTCCGTGCACTACTTGCTCGTCTATCGACACGCAAATACTACCGGGAAAGCCGTATAAACCTAAAAATCCAGGTTTTGCGCCACATGCAATAATGTAATCGTAAGCAATTTTGTCGAGTTCTTTAGTCGTCATTCCCACGCGAATCTTTTCCTCTAAAAGATTTAAAGTATCGCGTGTTATTTGACAGGCAACTCGCATCCTTTCTAATTCTTCTGCACTTTTTAAGTATATCATCTTAGCCCAACTTTGCAACGATTTCGGCAAATACTTCTTCAACGGATTGATCGCCGTTTACAGAAATAAGTTTCCCTCTTTGCTTATAGTAATCTATAAGTGGTTGAGTTTGATTTGTATATACGTTAATTCTTTTACTAACCGTTTCTTCAGTATCGTCGTCGCGGTGGATAAGCTCTGCACCACATTCACAAACGTTGTTACCGTTTAAAAAATCTACGTGGTAAGATGCGTTACACTTTGGACAAACTCTTCTACCCGTTAAGCGGTGTAAAAGTCTTGCAAAAGGTATTTCAATATCGATAACGTAATCGATATCGGCAATTTTTGAAAGCGCTTCTGCTTGGTTTACCGTTCTTGGAAAACCATCGAGTAAAAACCCGTTTTTGCAGTCATCTTCAGCAAGTCTTAGTTCTACTATTTTACAGGTTACTTCATCGGGTACTAATTGACCTTTATCAATAAAAGATTTAGCAAGTACGCCAATTTCAGTGCGTTGTTTTATATTACTTCTAAATATGTCGCCCGTAGAAATGTGTGGAAAACCATACTTTTGCACTAAATATGCAGCTTGAGTTCCCTTTCCTGCACCGGGTGCGCCTAACAATATAATATTCATAGTTTTTCTTTTAACCGCGCTTTGCAATCAAGCAAAGCGCAGTTATTAAATTTTTATTTTAAGAAACCTTTATAATTTTTCATCATTATTTGCGATTCTAAAGCAGTGTTAAATTCTAATGCTACCGATACGCAGATAAGCATACCTGTTGCAGTAAATACTGCTGCAGAACTTTGATCAATAAGTCTGAAAACTATTGAAGGGATAAGCGCTACTAAAGCTAAGAAAATTGCGCCGAATAGCGTAATTCTGTTAGAAATGCGCTTTAAGTGTTCGGTAGTTGGCTTACCAGGTCTGATACCAGGAATGAAACCACCGTTTTGTTGGATATTTCTTGAAATATCTTCAGGACTGAATTGGATTGAAGTATAGAAGTATGCAAATCCTAAAATTAATAAGCATAAAACTACCATATATAACCAACTGTTTGTTCCCATATATGTTTGCCACCAAATAAGCGCTTTTGAACCACTATCCAAGAACATTGTCATAACAAGTTCTGGGAATGATAAAATTGAGAACGCGAAGATAAGTGGCATTACGCCGTTTGAGTTAACTTTGATAGGAATAACGGTTGATTGACCACCGTACATTTTTCTACCTTTAACTTGCTTAGCGTATTGAACGGGAATTTTTCTTTCAGCTAAATCAACGAATACGATACAACCAAAGATTACTAAGATTGCAACGATATAACCGATTAAAGCCCAGAATGCGTTTAATGCGTCTGTTGTACTGCTTGTAATGATACGGTCAAGTTGAGTTAAGAAGTATTGACCTGCGCTTGAAATAACGCCTACGAAGATTAGAATTGAAACACCGTTGCTTACGCCGTAGTCGGTAATTCTTTCACCAATCCACATAGTTACTGCAGTACCTGAAGCGTACATAATGATTACTACTACGAAAGCAAGCCAGTCTTGGTTAAATAATAAACCTGACAATGATTCATAACCATGCTTTGCACTTAAAGAATCGTTATAGTTAATTAAAATACCGATAGATTGAACTACTGCAAGGAAAATTGCAATATATCTTGTGATATTACTAATTCTACGTCTTCCTTCTTCGCCTGCTTTACTCATTCTTTCAAGGGCTGGAATAGCTACCGTTAAAAGTTGAATGATAATTGATGCGTTAATATATGGGCTAATACCCATTGCAAACCAAGTACCTTGTTGAAGCGCACCACCGTTCATCATAGCCATGATTGAAAGATAGCTTACCTTTTCAAGTTCAGAAGTAGAAATAAGTTCTAAACCGATACCTGGAACAGGAATATGACATCCTAATCTATACAACAATAGAAATAAAAGCGTCCATAAAATTTTAACTCTTATTTCTTTTACTTTAAAAGCATTTTTTATAGTTTCAAACATTTCTCGCCCTCCGTTTTAGCTTAGCCTTCTACAACCGTGCAAGTACCGCCTGCATTTTCGATGGCAGCCTTTGCTGTTGCAGAAAACTTAGCCGCTTCTACGGTTAGAGCTTTCGTTAATGTTCCTGAACCTAATACTTTTAAACCTTCAGCACCTTTAACTTCTTTAATATAACCTGCTAATAAAAGCATTTCGTAGTTAACTACTGATCCTGCTGCTATTTCTAAAGCTTCTAAATCGCAAACGTTAATGATTGCGTATTCTTTTCTAAAGTGATTTTTGAAACCTCTTTTTGGAACTCTACGAGTTAAAGGCATTTGGCCACCTTCGAAACCAGGACGTACACCGCCGCCGCTTCTTGCCCATTGACCTTTATGACCTTTTGTACTTGTTTTTCCAAGACCAGAACCGATACCTCTACCAAGTCTCTTCTTAGAAGTTCTTGAACCTTCAGCAGGTTTTAATAAACCTAATTTCATAATTTATAAACCTTCCTTATGATTACTGCTTTTCAACTTTTACAAGATGCGCAACTTTGGTGAGCATACCTTGAAGTGTTTGGCTATCCTTGAACTCTTTAGATTGACCAATCTTATGAAGGCCAAGAGCAGCGATTGTAGCCTGCTGATTTTTTAATCTTCCTGCGGTACTCTTAACGAGAGTAACTTTTACGATTGTGTTATTTTCGTTAGCCATTGTGTGCCTCCTTAACCGATAATCTCTTCAACAGTCTTACCACGAAGAGCAGCTACTTGTTCAGCAGTCTTTAATTCGTTTAGACCAGCGATAACGGCTTTAACCATGTTGATAGGGTTGTTTGTACCGTGAGATTTCGTTCTGATATTTGTAATACCTACTGCTTCCATTACCGCACGAACAGGGCCACCGGCGATAACACCAGTACCTTCTTCAGCAGGAAGTAGTAAAACTGAACCTCTGCCAAATTTTGCAACAACTTCGTGAGGAATAGTATTTCCAAGAAGTGCAACAGGTCTCATGCTCTTTCTTGCTTGAGCAGTTGCTTTTTCGATTGCTTCTGGAACTTCGTTTGCCTTACCCATACCGCAACCAACTTTACCAGCACCGTCACCAACTACTACTAAAGCAGCGAAACGCATTTTACGACCACCCTTTACTACTTTGGTAACACGGTTAACTGTGATAAGCTTTTTAATTAAACCGTCATTTGCTTCTTGTCTTCTTTGAGGTCTGTTATTTTCTCTTGCCATTTTTCTGCCTCCCCTTAGAACTTAAGTCCGGCTTCTCTTGCGCCGTCTGCGAGTGATGCCACTCTACCGGTATAAAGGTAACCGCCTCTGTCAAATACAACGTATTCGATTCCCTTTGCAAGTGCTTTTTTAGCAAGTTCTTTACCTACAATGTTAGCAGCGCCTTTCTTGTCAGCTTCTGCAACTAAAGCCATTACGTCTTTTTCAACGGTTGAGCATGCAACTAAAGTTACACCCTTTGTATCGTCAATTAATTGAGCGTAAATGTGATTAAGACTTCTATAAACGCTAAGTCTTGGACATTCTGCTGTTCCGGATACTTTAAGGCGTACTCTTGCATGTCTTTTCTTTCTATCTTCGTTTTTATTAAGTTTTGAAATCATACTTATTTACTCCTTATTTTACTTACCGGCAGTCTTGCCCTCTTTACGAACGATAACTTCGTCTTTATAACGGATACCATATCCGTGATATGGTTCTGGACGTCTAATCGCTCTGATATTAGCAGCAACTTGGCCTACTAATACTTTATCAATACCCTTAACGCTAATTTCAGTTTGTGATGGACATGTAATAGTTAAACCTTCTGGGCAAACCATTTCAACGGCTTTAGAAAAACCTACGTTCATTACAAGGGTTTTGCCTTGCATTGCAACCTTCCAACCAACACCGTTTACGATTAAGCCTTTTTCATAACCTTTGGTTACACCAACGATCATGTTTGAAAGTAATACTCTGTATAAGCCGTGTTTAGCTCTTACAGGGCCTAAATCGCTTGTTCTTGTAACAGTAGCAGTGCTACCTTCAACAGTGATAGTAACAGCTTTGCTATCGTATGGTTGAGTAAGAGTTCCTAAAGGACCTTTAACTGTAATTAGTTCGTTATTAACTTCTACTGTAACGCCTGCAGGAATAGCAACAGGTTCTCTACCAATTCTTGACATTAAACCTTACCTCCTTACCAAACGTATGCTAACACTTCGCCACCGTGGTGAAGTTTTCTAGCTTCTTTATCAGTCATAACACCCTTAGGTGTAGAGATAATAGCAATACCTAAACCACCAAGAACTTTTGGTAATTCTTCACTACCAGCATAAATTCTTAAGCCAGGTTTTGAAATTCTCTTTAAGCCTGATATAACCTTCTCGCCGTGAGCACCGTATTTTAAAGAAACTTTCATATTTTCGCCCTTTTCACCGGTGAATTCATATCCTTTGATATAACCTTCAGCAAGAAGAATTCTTGCGATTTCTTTCTTCATATTCGAAGTAGGAATGTTTACTTCGTCATGCTTAGCAACCAGCGCATTTCTGATGCGGGTAAGCATATCAGCAATAGGATCTGTCATATTCTTTTTACCTCCTCTTACCAGCTAGCCTTTTTAACGCCGGGGATTTGCCCTTTGTATGCCAAGTTTCTAAAACAAATTCTGCAGATACCGTATTTGCGAAGAACTGCGTGAGGTCTTCCGCAAATGCTACATCTTGTGTATGCTCTAGTAGAAAACTTGGGTGCTTTCTGTTGTTTATTTATCATTGCTTTCTTTGCCATAATCGTTCTCCTTACTCTGCTTTAAAAGGCATACCAAGAGCTCTTAAAAGTTCTCTTGCTTCCTCATCTGTGTTTGCAGTTGTTACGAAACAAAGGTCAAAACCTCTTACTTTTTCAACTTGATCATATTGAATTTCAGGGAAGATTAATTGTTCCTTAACACCCATTGCATAGTTACCTCTACCGTCGAATGACTTAGTGGGGACACCCTTAAAGTCTCTTACTCTTGGTAAAGCGATGGATACTAATTTGTCAAAGAATTCATACATTCTTTCGCCACGTAAAGTAACTTTAATACCTACGTTCATACCTTGTCTTACCTTGAAGTTAGCAACTGACTTTTTAGCAGTTGTTAAAACTGGTTTTTGACCGGCGATTTGTGTTAATTCTTGTTGTACTTGTTGAACGCTCTTTGCGTTATCTTTAACGTCACCAAGACCACCGTTGATAGTAATTTTTACTAATCTTGGAACTTGGTTTACGTTTTTATAATTAAATTTTTTGATAAGAGCGGGAACGACTTCTTCGAAGTATTTCGTTCTTACTCTGCTAACATACTTTGAATCGGTTGCAGGTTCGTTAGCAACCTGAGTCTTTTTTTCTGCCACTTTGAAGTCCTCCATTATGCTTCTTCAACATTTGATTTTTTCTTAGAAGTTTTCTTTGCTGGTTTTTCAGCAGCTACTTCTTCTTTGTCAGCCTTCTTAGATGCTCTTTTTGCAGGTGCTTTTTTAGCTTCTGCCTTAGCTTCTAAAGAAGCTTTACACTTCTTGCATACACGTACTTTTTTACCGTCAACTTCTGCGTGAGCAACTCTTGTAGCTTTGCCACATACTGGGCATACAACTAATACGTTACTTGCATCGATTGGACCAGCTTGTTCAACGATTGAACTTGTTTCTTGAGCTGAACGTGCTTTTTTGTGTTTCTTTTGAATATTAATTCCGTCAACAACTATTCTATTGCTTTCAGGAAGAGCGCGTAAAACCTTACCAGTTTTACCACTATCCTTACCAGTTAGAACATAAACGGTATCGTTCTTTTTAACTTTCATTGTCAGTCACTCCTTATAGCACTTCTGGTGCAAGAGAAACGATTTTCATGTATTCTTTTTCACGTAGTTCTCTTGCTACAGGTCCAAAGATACGAGTTCCTCTTGGTTGTTTTTGTGAGTCGATAATTACAGCAGCGTTATCATCAAATTTGATGTGAGTGCCGTCAGGACGTCTTAAACCGCTTGTTGATCTTACGATAACAGCCTTAACAACGTCACCTTTCTTTACTGCGCCACCAGGGGTTGCTGTCTTTACGCTTGCAACGATTACGTCGCCGATGTTACCGAATTTACGGAATGAACCACCAAGAACCTTGATGCACATAATTTCTTTTGCGCCAGAGTTGTCGGCAGCAGTTAATCTTGTTTGAGCTTGTATCATATTGCTTCCTCCTCCTCTTACTTAGCCTTTTCGATGATTTCAGCAACGCGCCAGTTTTTGTCTTTACTTAATTTTCTAGTTTCAACAATTCTTACCTTGTCGCCGATACCGCATTCGTTATTTTCGTCGTGCGCTTTAAACTTAACAGTTTTTGTGATTGTCTTTTTATAAAGTGGGTGTTTGCTCTTTTGTTCGATAACAACTACAACAGTTTTATCCATCTTATCAGAGCAAACTAAACCTACTCTTTCTTTTCTAAGATTTCTTTCCATAACTAAAATCCTCCACCTTAGTTAGCCTTAACTTCGCGTTCACGAAGTACAGTTTTAACTCTGGCAATATCCTTCTTAACCGTCTTTAATACGTTAGGGTTTTCAAGTTGCCCGGTAGCATGACGGAAACGAAGGTTAAAAAGCTCTTCTTTAAGACTTGCTAACTTAGTAGTTAGTTCGTCGTTTGTCATATTATGAATTTCTCTCGCTTTCATTAGCCTTCACCGCCTTCTGAAGTTTCTTTCTTTACGATTTTACATTTACATGGTAACTTGTGTGAAGCAAGACGTAAAGCTTCTCTTGCATCAGCTTCAGCAACACCGGCAATTTCAAACATAACTCTGCCTGGTTTTACTACTGCTACCCAGTATTCAACACTACCCTTACCGCTACCCATACGAGTTTCAGCAGGTTTTTGTGTTATTGGTTTGTGAGGGAAAATATCTATCCAAACTTGTCCACCACGCTTAATGAATCTTGTCATTGCAATACGGGCTGCTTCGATTTGGTTTGAAGTTACCCATGAGCAAGTTTCAGCAACAAGACCGAATTCGCCGTATGCGATTACGTTACCCTTGTGTGCTTTACCTTTCATTCTGCCGCGTTGAACTTTTCTTCTTTTAACTCTTTTAGGCATTAACATGATTAAGCTTCGCCTCCTTCTTTCTTGATTCCGCCAAGAACTTCACCATTGTATACCCAAGCCTTAACACCGATTACACCGTAAGTAGTGTGTGCTTCAGCAAAACCATAGTTGATGTCAGCGCGAAGTGTTTGTAGTGGAATTGAACCTTCGTGGTATTGTTCGCTACGAGCGATTTCAGCACCATCAAGTCTTCCGCTAACCATAATCTTAACACCCTTAACGCCAAGACGCATAGCTCTGCCGATTGCTTGTTTCATACATCTTCTGAACGAAGCTCTCTTTTCAAGTTGACCTGCTACTGATTCAGCAATAAGTTGAGCATCACAATCAGGTTTCTTTACTTCAACAATGTTGATAGCAACTTGTTTACCTTTTGTAAGTTTAGAAATACTGTTCTTGATCACTTCAACTTCTGCGCCAGCCTTACCGATTAAAACGCCAGGACGTGCAGTGTGAATCGTAATAGCAATTCTATTTGCAGCTCTTTCAATACCGATAGTGGTTACTGCTGCTGCATAGTATTGTTTTTTAAGAAATTTTCTAATTTCGTAATCTTCTTTAATATTTGCACCGAAGTCTTTTTTGTTAGCGTACCATTGAGTATCCCAACCCTTGATTACGCCTACTCTTAAGCCGTGCGGATTAACTTTTTGTCCCATAACGTCCTCCTAGTTGATAGCGTCAAGCACAACTGTGATGTGGCTTGTTCTCTTAAGAATTCTGTAGCCTCTACCCTTGCTAACAGGTTGCATTCTCTTTAGCGTTGGGCCCATATCTGCATAACATTCAGCAATCTTAAGATCTGCTCTGTTCATGTTTAAGTTATGTTCTGCGTTTGCTGCAGCAGATTCTACAACCTTTCTAATAGGTTCAGCACCAGCTTTAGAGGTGTTTGCTAAAATAGCAACAGCTTCGGTAACGCTTTTATTTCTAATAAGATCGAGAACTACTCTTACTTTGAATGGTGAAATTCTAATATACTTAGCAACCGCTCTTGGTCTTTTATCACCAAATTCAACGATTCTCTTTTTTCTTTCTCTGGTATTTTTTGCCATATTACCTTGTTACCTCCGATTAGCCCGTAGTCTTTGAGCCAGCGTGGCCCTTGAATGTTCTTGTGGGCGCAAATTCACCAAGTTTGCATCCTACCATATCTTCGGTGATGTAAACAGGAACGTGTTTTCTGCCGTCATAAACTGCAATAGTATGTCCTACCATTTGTGGGAAGATTGTTGAAGATCTTGACCAAGTCTTTAAAACTGACTTTTTATTTTCGGCGTTCATTTTTTCAACTCTTTCAAGCAATTTAGGTTGCACGAAAGGTCCTTTTTTAATACTTCTACTCATTTGTCACCGCCCTCCTAATTTACTCTCTTAAGAATAAACTTGCTAGTTCTGTTCTTTTTCTTTCTAGTCTTGTAACCAAGTGCTGGCTTACCCCAAGGAGTAACTGGACCTGGTCTACCGATTGGTGAACGTCCTTCACCACCACCGTGAGGGTGATCGCAAGGGTTCATAACAGAACCGCGAACTGTAGGTCTGATACCCATGTGTCTAGTCTTACCAGCTTTACCTACTCTAACGATTTCGTTATCTAAGTTACCAACTTGACCGATTGTTGCTTTACATTTAACGTTAATAAGTCTCATTTCGCCACTTGGCATTTTAACGTGTGCATAAGCACCTTCCTTTGCCATAAGTTGAGCGCTCATACCAGCAGCTCTTGCGATTTGACCGCCTTTACCAGGTTGAAGTTCGATGTTGTGAATCATAGTACCAACAGGGATATCTTCAATCTTTAAAGCGTTGCCAGCTTTAATATCAGCACCCTTACCGCTTAAAACCTTGTCGCCAACAGTTAAGCCGATAGGAGCAATGATGTATCTCTTTTCGCCATCTACGTATTGTAGTAATGCGATATTAGCAGTTCTGTTTGGATCGTATTCAATAGTTTTTACAACTGCTGGAATACCATCTTTATTTCTTTTAAAGTCAATGATACGGTATTTAGTTTTGTTACCGCCACCGTGATGTCTTACGGTAATTCTACCGTTAGCGTTTCTACCGCCTGTGTGTCTCTTATCTTCAAGAAGTGACCTTTCAGGCTTTGTGCAAGTAATTTCTTCAAATGTGCTTACCGACATAAAACGGCGAGCAGATGAAGTTGGTTTATATCTCTTAACAGCCATTATTTTCTACCTCCTGATTAAGACAATGATTCGAAGAAGGCAATTGCCTTGCTATCTTGTTTTAATTGAACGATTGCTTTCTTATACGCTGGAGTAAATCCTTCGTATCTACCCATTCTTTTCTTTTTACCGCGACAGTTGATAGTGTGAACACTTTCAACGCTTACTTCAAAGATGCCTTCAATTGCATTCTTGATTTCTGTTTTGTTAGCACTTTTTGCTACACGGAACACGTATTTTTTATTTGCTATATCTTGATAGCTTTTTTCAGTAAGAATAGGGCTTATAATTATATCTCTTGCTTCCATTATTTACCGTGAACCTCCAACAATTTTTCAACAGAACCTTTAGCAAGAACAACGGTGTTATATTTAACAACTTCGTAAGTGCTTAATTGTTCTACTGGTAAAGTTTGAACTTTTTGTAGGTTGCTAGCAGCTCTGATAACCTTTTCGTCGTTATTGCACATAACAACTAATACGCTTGAATCAAACTTGAATGCATCAACAAAAGCTACCATTTCTTTAGTTTTGCCTTCAGCTACTGCAACTTCATCAATAACAACAAGATTTTTATCTGCAAGCTTTTTAGAAAGTGCTGAATATAAAGCAGCAATTTTTGCTTTCTTGTTCATCTTGATAGAGAAATCTCTTGCCTTTGGTGCAAATACAACGCCACCTTTAATAAATTGAGGTGCTCTTGTTGAGCCTTGACGAGCATTACCAGTACCTTTTTGACGGTAAGGCTTTTTACCACCACCTCTTACTTCTGTTCTTGTAAGAGAGCCCTTAGTTCCTTGTCTTTCATTTGCAAGACGAGTTACTACTGCTTGGTGTACTAAGGCTTCGTTATATTCTCTTTGGAAAAATGCATCGCTAAGATTCATTTCGCCAACTTCTACGTTTTGCATATTATAAACTTTTACGTTAGCCATTATTTGTTATCTCCTTTAGCTTTTACGCTATCACTGATGCAAACCAAACCGCCCTTAGGACCAGGTATGCCACCTTTGATAAGTAATACGCCACGAGCGCTATCAACTTTAACAACTTCAAGATTTTGAATTGTTACTTGTTCGTGACCGTATTGGCCTGGAAGGTGTTTATTCTTAAATACTCTTGATGGAGTACTGATAGGACCCATTGAACCAACTTCTCTGTGTACAGGGCCAACACCGTGTGTTTCTTTTAATCTGTGTTGATTCCAACGTTTAATTACACCGCTGAAACCACGACCTTTAGTCATACCTACAACGTCAACCTTATCGCCTTCAGCAAAGATATCAACAGAAATAACTTGTTTTACTTCGTAACTTTCTGCATTTTCTAATCTGAATTCCTTAAGGTATCTGCAAGGTTGAACACCTGCGTGTTCAAATTGCTTTAACACTGGTTTTGTTAAAAGTTTTTCTCTGATAGGATCAAAGCCAACTTTAACAGCTGAGTAACCGTCTCTTGCAACAGTTTTAACTTGAACAACTGGGCAAGGTCCAGCAAGCACGACAGTTACTGGGGTTACTTTTCCGTCTGCAGAAAAGACCTGAGTCATGCCTAATTTCTTTCCTAAGATTGCTTTATTTTTCATAAATAAAGATCTCCTCCTGTGATTTTATTAAAGTTTTATTTTTACGTCAACGCCTGCTGGTAAATGAATACTATCAAGTATCTTAGCATTTGTTGAATAAATGTCGATTAGTCTCTTGTGAGTTCTAATTTCAAATTGTTCACGGCTATCTTTGTATTTGTGTGGTGAACGGATGATAGTTACAACTTCTTTTTCGGTTGGTAGTGGAATAGGTCCGCTAATCTTTGCTCCAGCCTTTTTCATCGTTTCGATGATTCTTTGTGTAGCTTGATCAACCATTTCGTGGTCGTAAGCTGCAAGTTTGATTCTAATTTTTTGTCCTGCCATTATTTTTCTCCTTTTATACTAACTTTTATCTTGCATTTTATGGCTTTTTGTGTGTTTTATGCAAGACTTACAACTTTGCCGTGTGTGTCAACCTTTAGGCAATAAAAAAATCATCTGCGCTGTGTGTTTAAAGCAGATGATATTACTACCCACGGGTCGGTTAGTCGCAGGGATTATACCCCCACAATTGTCAATGAAAATTATCTTCCTTAGTTAATTTGCAAGGTTCCGGAGCTCGCAAATTACACGGATTAAGTAACTTTTCATCTCAACCCAAATTACACAGCCTACATAGGATACCACATTCCAGAAATATAGTCAACTGTTTAACGGCAATTTCTAAATTTTTTTTAAAATTTTTTTAACTTTTTTATTTTAGCACTTTCGCGCGCGACATTATTTATATATTATATATACAAACGCCACGTTTTTGCCCCACTTTTGCTTGTTTTTGATTAAAATATACTTATAAAACACTCATTTTAACCACTTTGCCGGGCGTGTCATTTTTTTATTGGATAAATATTTTTAGCTTATATTGTGCCATAATCTATTAAAAACACAATTTGTTGTGGTTTTTTAAGTTTTGCAAATTTGATTTAATATAAATACACTACTTTAATAATTTAAATCATCTAACCTACTGTATTTTAATTAAAATCAAAAATTTCCTTGACATTTTAAATTTAATGTGTTAAAATAACATACGATATATAACAAGTGTTATATAAATGGAGTATATTATGCCACCAAAAGTAAAAATCAGTAAAGAACAAATAATTGAAACCGCATTTGAACTTGTTAGAGTTAATGGTGAACACGCTTTAAACGCAAGAGCGATAGCTTGCGCGCTTAACTGCTCAACACAACCCGTATTTTCAAACTTTGAAAGTATGAACGATTTACACCAGGCTGTAATAGAAAAGGCTTACCAAATTTACCTAAGCTTTTTACAAAAAGAAGCCGAAAGTGGAAAATATCCAAAATATAAAGCCTTTGGTATGGCTTATATTCGTTTTGCTAGCGAAGAAAAAGAATTATTTAAACTGTTGTTTATGCGCGACAGAAGGGGGGAAGGATTTACTCCAACGCCCGATTTTATCGCTTCTACCCAACTAATTATGCAAAACAATAGCGTTACTAAAGAAGTAGCCGAGCTTATTCACCTTGAAGTATGGACCTGTGTTCACGGCATAGCGACAATGCTTGCAACTTCCTTTTTAACGCTTAACTGGGAACTTATAAGCAATATTTTAAGCGACGTATATGGCGGAATAAGAGAAAAACATCTTAACGGAGCAAACAAAAAATGATTGCTATTAAAATAAAAAATTTAACGAAGCACTATCGCGACGTAATTGCGGTAGATAATTTATCGCTCGATATAGAAGCGGGGAAATTAGTTGCCTTACTTGGAATAAACGGCGCGGGTAAAACCACAACTATTAAAATGCTATCTTGCCTTACCAAACCAACGAGCGGAAACGCCTATTTGTTTGAAAAAAGCATTTGTAATGAAATTTTAGCGGTAAAATCACTAATTGCTATATCGCCACAAGAAAGCGCGGTTGCACCTAACCTTACCGCGCGTGAAAATTTAAAGCTTATTTGCGGTATTCACAACTTTAGCAAACAAAAAACCGAACAAAAAATAAACGAACTTGTAGCTCTTTTAAAAATTGATAGCATAATCGATAGAAAGGCGGGAAAGCTTTCAGGCGGTTGGCAACGCAGATTAAGTATTGCTATGGCGCTTATTAGCGAGCCTAAAATACTATTTTTAGACGAGCCAACCCTTGGCCTTGACGTTATTGCGCGTAGCGACCTTTGGAATATTATTCGCTCCTTAAAAGATAAGGTTACTATTATTTTAACAACACACTATATGGAAGAAGCTGAAAGCTTGGCAGATAAAATTGCCATTATGGCAAACGGAAGGCTACTACTTTACGACACGGCGGAAAATATAAAGAACATAGCAAAAGCCGAAAATTTTGAACAAGCCTTTATAACGGTAGTTAAGGGGGTGCAAAAATGAGAATGTTAACCTTTGCAAACCGCAACGCAAAAGAAATTATACGCGACCCACTAAACTTATTTTTTGGCTTAGGATTTCCACTCGTTTTAATTTTACTACTAAGCGCAATTCAGGCAAACATTCCAGTTGAATTATTCAAAATAGATAGTTTAACACCTGGCGTAACGGTTTTTGGACTTTCTTTTATGACCTTGTTTTCGGCAACCATTATAGCAAAAGATAGAAATAGCTCATTACTTCAAAGATTATATACTTCGCCATTAAGCGCGATAGATTTTATACTTGGCTACACTTTACCGATTATTCCCATAGCCATAGCTCAATGCGTTATTTGCTACGTAGTTGCATTTGTTCTTGGACTTACACCAACCCTAAACGTTTTATGGGCGATTTTACTTATAATCCCTGTTTCACTACTATTTATCTCTTTAGGGTTACTTTTTGGCAGTATTTTAAACGATAAGCAAGTAGGCGGAATATGCGGCGCTCTTCTTACCAACCTTTCAGCTTGGCTTTCTGGGATTTGGTTTGATTTAAACTTAGTTGGCGGTGCTTTTAAAAAGATTGCTTACCTTTTGCCATTCGTTCACGCAGTAGAAATGGAACGCTCGGTTTTAGCGGGTGATTACTCAAATATTTTACCACATCTTTTATGGGTATTAGGATATTCAATAGTAACTTTAGTACTATCGGTAGTGCTTTTCTTACGCCAAATGAAAAAGCAATAAAATAAACAATAGAACTTATAAAAAATGCCCTATAGCGCGATTAACGCATATTTAAGACAAAAAAAGCACGAGGCTTATAAACACCTCGTGCTTTATTTTATTTGTTTTTTAAAAATTTTCTTGGGTATTTTGAAAAAGTTTTTTCTTTGTTCGATAAAGCATAACGAACGCGATAATATCAGCAATTAAAGTTACAATCCAGCTTGCTGGGAAGGATAAAATAACGTTGGCATAAACTCGTTTTATTGGAAAAACAGTATATATCCACGCTATTCTAAATAAGCACGCACCTATAAGCGTTATTATCATAGGAGTTACCGAAGATCCCATTCCACGCATCGAGTTACTTAATAAATCCATAATACCTAAAATAAAATAGGTTGGTAAAATAATACTTAATCTTACACTTGCCCATTCAATCGCTTCGCTCGTAGATAGATAAAGTGAAAGCAACGGAGTTTGTAAAATCAATATTATAATACTTATCAAAAGGCTTAATGCAACGCTATAAATAGCGCAAGTTTTAACCGCCCTTTTAATTCTATCAAAGTCGCCCGCGCCGTAATTTTGACCAACTACTGTTGACGAAGTATTGCTTATAGCATTCATCGAAATATACACAAAGCCTTCCAAACTTACAGCCGCAGTATTCGCAGCAACTACAATTTCACCAAAGCCGTTAATAGTTGATTGTATTAAAAGGTTTGAAATTGAAAATAGAGTACCTTGAAGTCCCGATGGAACACCTAAACCAACTATTTCAAGCAAGGTGCTACCCGTAATTTTAGAGCTTTTTATTTTGTACTTAGCAACGCCCTTTTCTTTAATTAGGGTTATAACTACCAAAATTGCCGAAACCGCTTGCGAAGTTATGGTAGCATAAGCAACGCCTGCAACACCCATGTGAAAGCACACTACCAATATAATGTTAACTATAACGTTCATTATACCTGCGATGGTTAAAAATATTAAAGGTCTAACAGTATCGCCTATAGCGCGCAATATTGCCGCGCCAAAGTTATAAACCATCAAAAATGGCGAGCCTATAAAATATATTGATAAATAAAGAGTTGATTGATCTATACATTCTTCAGGCGTATTGATAAGCCTTAATAAATGTGGTGACACGAAATAGCCTACAACCGCAATAGTAAGCCCCAAAATTAAGCTTAGTGGCATTGCAGTATGCACTAACTCAAAACAACGCTCACTATTTTTTGAGCCGTAATAGCGCGACATCAATATTCCAGCACCCATTGCAAGCCCCATAAACAAGTTTACCATAAGGTTTACCGTGGTTGAGGTTGCGCCGATTGCGGCAACCGCTCCGTCGTTTACAAACTGCCCTACTACTATTATATCCGCCGCGTTAAACAAAAGCTGTAAAACACCCGTCAATATAAGCGGTAAAGAAAAGGCAACTATTTTAGGAAAGAGCTTACCGCTCGTCATATCTATTTCGCGAGAAGATTTTCTTTTCTTTTCGCTAATTATTTCTTCCATATTCTTCCTTAAATTTAAAATTACGCATTAAATACAAACGCTTAACTATGCGTTAATTGCGTTATAGCCCCACTTTTTTAGTTTTATACGTTAAACTTAAATAAAACAACGTCGCCGTCTTTCATAACGTATTCTTTACCTTCCGAACGAACTTTACCAAGTTCTTTTGCTTTAGTATAGTTACCACATTCAAGCAAAGTTTGATATTCAACGATATCCGCTTTAATAAATCCACGCTCAAAATCAGAGTGAATTTTACCTGCTGCTTGAGGTGCTTTAGTTCCAACGGTAATAGTCCACGCTCTGGTTTCGGTTTCGCCTGCGGTTAAATAACTAATAAGACCTAAAAGTGAATAAGATGCTTTAACTAATCTATTAAGACCGCTTTCGGTAAGACCTAAATCTTCTAAAAACATTTGTGCATCTTCAAGTGAAAGCTGAGAAATTTCTTCTTCCACCTTAGCACAAATAACTAAAACTTGGTTACCTTCAGCCTTTGCGTATTCTTTAACCTTATTAACGAGTTCTAATCCTTCTTCATCCTTACCCAAATCATTTTCGCCTATATTTGCAGCGTACAAAACGGGTTTTGTTGTTAAAAGGAATAAGCCGTTAACGTATTTTTGTTCTTCTTCGTTAAATTCAAGCGCACGAACTGGCTTTTCATTTTCCAAACAATCGTAAATGCGTTGCAATAAATCCGCTTCGATTTTATATTTTTTGTCGCCAGTTTTAATATAACTTTTTGCCTTGTCAAGCTTTTTAGCAACGCTTTCAAGGTCGGCTAAAATAAGCTCTAAATTGATAATTTCAATATCACGAACGGGGTCAACCCCACTTTCAACGTGAGTTACGTTATCGTCGGTAAAACAGCGCACAACGTGAACGATTGCATCAACTTCGCGAATATGCGAAAGGAATTTATTACCTAAACCTTCCCCGCGTGAAGCTCCTTTAACAAGCCCTGCTATATCAACGAATTCAATGGTTGCAGGCGTAATTTTTTTACTTGCATATAAAGCAGCTAACTTATCAAGTCTTTCATCGGGAACTGCAACTATACCAACGTTTGGCTCGATAGTACAAAAAGGAAAGTTTGCAGCTTGTGCCCCCGCGTGAGTAATAGCATTAAATAAGGTTGATTTTCCTACGTTAGGAAGCCCAACAACGCCAAGTTTCATAATATACCTCCGATAAATGATTTTTGATGCGCTTTTAACAAAAAATGCACGAAAAACCACACTATACAATTTAACTACTCTATTATATAATAAAACAAAAAATATTTCAATAAATTGTTTGCCAAATTGCTTATTTTATGATAAAATAATTGCGAAAATACAATCGGCAATACCTAACGGAGAAAATTATGGATTATAAAAAATATATTGCGGAAAAATTAAATATTGAAGGTGTTTCAAGCGAAGAAATTGCTTCTTTTATAACCCCCACCCCATCACAAGATATGGGTGACTACGCGCTTCCTTGCTTTAGATTTGCAAAAGTGCTTAGAAAACCTCCGGTTGTAATTGCAGAAGACTTAAAAGCAAACTTTGTTTTAGATGATACTATTACAGAAGTTAAAGCAGTTAACGGATACTTAAACTTTACAGTTAACCGCGCAGGTTTTTCACTTAAAACCATTCAAACCATTTTGGAAGAAGGCGAAACCTACGGCGCGTGCAATATCGGCAACGGAAAAACCGTTTGTATCGACTATTCGTCAATAAATATTGCAAAACCATTTCACATTGGGCACTTAAGCACAACTGTTTTAGGTAGCTCTCTTTATAAAATTTTTAATTTTTTAGGCTATAATGCAGTTGGTATTAACCATTTAGGCGATTACGGAACACAGTTTGGCAAGCTTATTTATGCTTACAAGGCTTGGGGCGATAAAGAAACCTTGCAAAAAGATGGTTTAAAAGAATTAACTCGTCTTTACGTTAAATTTCACGATGAAGCTGAATCACACCCAGAAATGGAAGATGAGGCACGCGCTTACTTTAAAAAGATTGAAGAAAACGACCCAGAAGCACTTGAATTATTTAATTGGTTTAAAAATCTAACCTTAGCAGAAACCGAAAAAATTTACGACCTTTTACAAGTTAAATTTGATTCATACGCTGGTGAAAGTTTTTATAACGACAAAATGCAACCGGTTATCGACGAGCTTAAACAAAAGAATTTACTTACCGAAAGCGACGGTGCTATGGTAGTTGACCTTTCAGCTTACGACATGCCCCCTTGCATAATTTTACGTTCAGACGGTGCTTCTTTATACGCAACGCGTGACTTAGCCGCTGCATATTACCGTAAAAACACCTATGATTTTGATAAGTGCTTGTACGTTGTTGCTTACCAACAAAATCTACATTTTAAACAAATCTTTAAGGTTTTAGAACTTTTAGGTAAGCCTTGGCACGAAGATATGGTACACGTTGCTTACGGCATGGTTTCACTTGAAGAAGGCTCGATGAGCACACGTCGCGGTAAGGTTGTTTGGCTTGAAGACGTTATTGCTAAGTGCATTGAAAAATGTAGTGCGGTTATTAACGAAAAAAATCCAAATCTTGAAAATAAAGAAGAAACGGCAAAAGCAGTTGGCGTTGGCGCAGTAATTTTCGGCGCTCTTTCAAACAATAAAATTAAAGATATAGTATTCTCTTACGATAGGGTTTTAAATTTCGATGGCGAAACCGGCCCATACGTTCAATATACCGGAGCGCGTTGCTATGGCGTTCTTGCAAAGAGCGACATTGACTATACGTCATTCGTTTTACCCGAAAAGTTAGAAAGCTGTGAATACGATTTAATTGCCCACCTATCCACCTTCCCACAAACGGTAAAGGCTTCGGCTGAAAAATTAGAGCCTTGCTTTATTACAAGATACGCAATCGACCTTGCTAAACTTTACAACAAGTTCTATTTTGAATGCAAAATTTTAACTGCCGAAAATGAAGAACTCGTTAAGTTCCGTTTGGCGCTTACCAAAGCCGTTCGCGTTACTATTGAAAACGCTCTTTCTCTTTTAGGTATCGACGCACCAACTCGTATGTAATTAACCAAAAGTGCCGATAATTACGTTATAGCGGCACTTTTTCAATATTACTCTTACAAACAACAACTATTTTAAAGGATAAAATATGAAAATAGCAGTAATTAGCGGTAGCGAAAAAAGTGGAACAAGTTTTATTGCAACCAACCTTGCAAGCGTTGGTAATTACGCTTATTTTGATTGCGATTTTATAAATCCAAAAGCAAACTTTTATTTTGAAGAAAACAACGCTACAACAACCGAACACTACGAAGATGTTTTTGACTTAAATTCAACTACCTTTAACAATTCAACCTGTTGTGTTAGCGCAAATACAAGCAAAAACCTTTTTATAGGAAATGAATTTAGCTACTTAAACGAAAAAGTTAAAGTTTATTACGGCAAGACATCTAACGTCAACTTTAGAAAAGCGCTTTTTGATAAAATACTAAATCAGGCCCAGTTTACAAACGTATATTTTGATTTACCAAGCAAAATTAGCGATTTTACTTTACATGCAATAAAAAATGCCGACTATTGTTTAATAGTTACTGAGCCAACAGCATTAAACTTTGACGAGTTTAAAGGTTGTTTGCGCGCTGTAAAGTTATTATCTAAACCCTACGGTATAGTCTTTAATAAAACAACTTTATTACCCCAACAATTTGAAGATTATTGCTACCAAGTTAACGCAAACGTTTTAGCTTCTTTTCCAACCTATTTAAAAGAAGAAAAACTAATTAGCAATTGCGAACTTTTAAGCAAGTTAAAATTAACGTATAAACAGGCGTTCTTAGCGCTTCACCAACAACTAAAGAAAAAGTAAACAAAAAGCACTACGCAGGCTATTAAATTTACTTGCGTAGTATTTTTTTTACCTTTTGACCACAAAAACTAACCTGTTAACTAAAAAGTATTTACATTTTTTATATAATTTGCTATACTTAAAGCACAAAATAAAGGAGCGCAAAATGAAGCTTAAGGTTGAAATCTACCCGGATAGCGAAGAAGAAATTATAATTCGCTGTAACGAACGAAGCGATCGGGTAAAGCGTATTGAAAATGCGATTGAAAACTTAATAAATGAAAACGCTGAAATAGTTTTAACTTTAGGCGAAAGCGAATTTTACATACCAAAAAAACAAATTTTATTTTTTGAAAGCGATAACGGTAAAATTTGCGCTCACACCAAAGATAAAATTTATTATACAAAACTTTCTCTTTCTACCCTTGAAAGCTTTTTACCCAACTATTTTTTACGGGCATCAAAATCTTGTATAATCAATGTGCTTTCGGTAAAATATTTAACCCACAACTTAACAGGTCCAAGCAAAATAGGCTTTACAGGAAGTGAAAAAATAGCATTTGCATCTCGTTCATATTACAAATATCTAAAAGAACGAATTTATATAATCCGCGGATTACAAGGCTAAAGTTAGCCTATAACTGCGTAAACAACACTTTACTACCATTAAGGAGAATAAAAAAATATGTTTAAAAGAATTTTTTGGGGCATAACTTTCATACTTTTTGCAATACTACTTATCGTTCAAGCACTAGGAATAACGATAAACATTTTTAATATAGTACCACTTTGGAAAATGTTTCTTATAGCAATGTTTTTATACTGGATTATTGAACAAGTAATTAAAAAACATTTTTCACACGTTATCTTCCCTCTTGTATTTTTAGTTATGGTATTTGAAGATGAACTTGCCCTTTTATTTAACGTTCCTGGCGGTGATATTGCACCCTGGTGGGGATTTTTACTTGTAGGTTTTCTTTTAACTGCAGGGCTTTCATTACTTACAAAAAAAATGCCTTTTATAGAAATTAACGTAAATGGTAAAAATAAACACGGTAGAAAAAAAGATGGATTTAAACTAAGTGGCGCAAGTGTAATTTATATTGATTGCGCAAGTGAAGCAAACAAACCACTTAACGAAAGCATTGAAAATGATATGGGATCATACTCTGTTTACTTCGTTAATACCGAAGCTTACGAAGGAAACGGAACTTTGGGTATAGATAACAACCTTGGCTTAGTTACCGTTTATATTCCTAAAAACTGGGTTATCTCAAACAAAATAGACAATAGCTTAGGCTCGGTGCAAATACCAAAACCTGAAAGCAGTGATAATAAAAAAGTTTTATATTTAACTGGTGATAATAATCTTGGTACAGTATTAGTTGAATACGTTGAAAGCGAAACAGAAGAACCCGAAGAAAACTTAAATAAAAACCAGGAAAAATAATAGAAACAATATTAAAAGTGTGGTTAATCGCGTTATAGCCACACTTTTTTTATAATTTGAATTATTTACACAAGCGTAAAATTAATTATTTTTTTATATTCGTCAAAGTTTTTGTTTTTGGCATTGACAATAGATAAAAAAAGATATATAATATAAATAATAGCGATTAAAAATTTTGCTAAGCAAAATTTATGATAATAGGGGATAATTTATGAGCTACAAAATTTTCGAATACGACCCATATCTTCTACCCTTTAAGGAAGATATAAATTTAAGAATGAACAACTACCAATCGGCTAAGAATACTCTTTTAAAAAAAGGTCAATCTCTTAACGATTTTGCTAACGCTCATAAATATTTTGGTTTTCATAAAACGATAGACGGATGGTACTATCGAGAATGGGCGCCTGCCGCAAAAAAAGTATTTTTAATCGGCGATATGAACGGTTGGCAAAAGCCGGGGCTTGAACTTAACAAACTTGAAAACGGTTGCTTTGAAATTTTTCTTAAAGGTAAAAATGCGCTTTGGCACGGTTGCCACGTTAAAGCTATCATCGAGCAAGAAACGGGCAATTTGCTTGAACGCATTCCCCTTTATATAAACCGTGTGGAGCAAGATAAAACCAATTTTTCGTGGTGTGGCGTTATAAACGACGAGCCTGAACACAAATGGAAAATAAAGAATTTTAAACCCAAAAAAAATCTGTTTATTTACGAGTGCCACATAGGAATGGCGCAAGAAGAGCTAAAAATCGGCTCTTATACTGAGTTTTCAAACAATATACTACCGCGCATTAAAAAACTTGGCTATAACACCATTCAAATAATGGCGATTATGGAACACCCCTATTACGGCTCATTTGGATATCAAGTATCATCATTTTTTGCATCATCTTCAAAATACGGCACACCAAACGAACTTAAAAGTTTGATAGACAAAGCTCACTCGCTTGGAATTGCCGTGCTTTTAGACGTAGTTCACTCACACGCAGTAAAAAACACAGCAGAAGGCATAAACGAGTTTGACGGAACGACATATCAGTTTTTCCACGAAGGCGAACGCGGGGAACATCCAGTTTGGGGCACTAAACTATTCAACTACGCAAAGCCCGAAGTTGCACATTTCTTGCTTTCTAATCTAAAATTTTGGCTTGAAGAATTTCATTTTGACGGATTTAGGTTTGACGGCGTTACTTCAATGATTTACCGCGACCATGGTTTAGGTACGGCGTTCACCGACTATAATAAATATTTTTCGCTAAACACCGATACCGAATCCATAACCTATTTACAACTTGCAAACGAACTTATACGTCAGGTAAATCCAAACGCTATAACTATTGCCGAAGATATGTCGGCTATGCCGGGAATGTGCTTACCCATTGAAGAAGGTGGCATAGGCTTTGATTACCGCTTAGCTATGGGCACGCCAGATATGTGGATTAAACTAATTAAACACGAGCGCGACGAGTTTTGGAACATGTGGCATTTATGGCACGAACTCACTTCACGCCGACCAAAAGAAAAATATATCGGTTACGCCGAATCGCACGACCAAGCCTTAGTTGGAGATAAAACCATAATATTCCGTTTGTGTGATAGCGAAATGTACACACACATGGACAAAAACTCACAAAGCCTTATTATCGAGCGCGGTATGGCACTTCATATGATGATACGCCTTATAACCTTATCGCTTGGCGGTGAAGGATATTTAAACTTTATGGGTAACGAATTCGGTCACCCCGAATGGATTGACTTCCCACGCGAAGGAAACGGTTGGAGTTATTTTTACTGCCGTAGGCTATGGCACTTGGTTGATGATTATAATCTTAAATATCATTACCTTAACGATTTTGATAAAAAGATGGTTACTTTTGCCAAAAAGTATAAAGTTTTTTCATCTACTCCTACTTGCCCTACTATCGATGCCGATAAGCAAGTTATGATTTTTAAGCGTGGCGGAATAACCTTTGCATTTAACTTTAGTCCAACAAATTCTTACGACGGATATTTTGTAAAAGTAAGGAAAAAGGGTGTTTATAAGGTGATTTTCTCCACCGATGACTATCAGTTTGGCGGTCAAGGAAGAGTTCATCACGCAGTTGAATATACCGCCACCAAGCAAGCAGACGGAAGCTATGGATTTATGCTTTACCTACCTTCACGCACCGCAATTTGTTTAATCAAACAACCAAATAAAAAGTAAAATAAAAAAGTTCTCTTAAAAAATGATGTGAACCCAAAAGTTAGACACTTTTAGGGGTGCATTTCAAAAAGAGAACTTTTTGTTTTTATATTATTTTGTTATGCTTAAACAGCTACTTTTATAAGCGAAGAGTTTTTATTTTAAAAACAATATATTATTCATTTGTTATGTTGCAGTAAGCTATTTAAAAATCCATTCCATACAAGCAAAAGGTAGGAATATGCTCAAAACCGCGCTGTAAATCCTTTTCTCCAGCAAAAACAAAACCGCATTTTTGATAAAGTTTAATTGCAGGATAATTATCTGGCACAACGTCGAGCCTAATTGCCTTATAACCGCGCGCCTTCGCCTTATCAATACAAAATTTAACCATTTGAGTTGCAACACCTTTGCCGTAACTATCGATACGAGTAGCCAAAGTGTGTATAACCATATATTCGCCACTTTTTAGCGTTATATTCCAGTCGCCAACGTCGTAATTACCATCGGGATCGTCGTTAAACACAAACGCGCCCAAAATATTACCGTTTAAGTCAAACGCACCGTACTGAAAACCGTTTTTAATAGCCTTTTCAATGCTTTGTTTGCAAGGATAAACACCAGGCATCCAACGCGGATAATTAACGGTTTTTACAAGATAATCAACAACTTCGGTATAAAACTCAGTTAATATATTCAAATGGCTTAAATCACATTTTTTAATAATCATTTTATCCTTAAAACTTAGCTATATACTATTCGCCCTGCTTTTTAGTATGTTTTTTAGGGTTGCCCCTTTTCTTTTGAGTGGATTTTGCACCTTTACTTTCGCTCGTTATAGACCCTTTATTTAAAACTTTTTTAACAGGCATTTTCGTAGGCTGTTTTGTTTTTGCCATTCTTCTTTTAGAATCTAAAGTTTTTTCGTTTTTAATCACTTCTTGTTCAGTTTTTACTTTCACACATTCGCAAACGGGCGCAGGAATTAAGAACATAGTAGTTCCGTCGCTATCCGTTTGAATTTCGTAAGAAGAAAGTAAGGGTTTTGCTTTAATCATAAACTCTTTAAGCGAACGGCAGTTATAGTTTCGTGGCACGAAGTCCGAAAATTTATTTTTCAGTTCGGTTGCAATTCTTGCAAACAATGCCCAACCGTCTTCTTCAATAAGTTTATCAATAACTTCTTTAAGTGCATTAAGCCTATCTTCGGGTAAGTCGATAACGGTAGGTTTAGAGTTTGTGCGCTCTTGCGTTTGTCTATCCTTAAGCGGGTCGCTGTCAAGATAAATAAATTCTGAAAAGGCGTTCACAAACGCTTGTGCCGTTTGTTTTAAACCAAGCCCTACAACCGCTTTTTCTCTTTCGCGAAGAACTTGCACAAGCCTTGTAAAATCACTATCCGAAGAAGCTAAACAAAACACGTCGATATCGCGTTCGAAAAGCACTATCATAGCATTTATTATAAGAGAAATATCCCCCGAGTTTTTGCCTTTAACTGCAGAAAACTGTTGCTCGGCAAGCAGTGAGTGTTTATTAACAACATCCTTCCACGCTTGAACGTTGGGGCTAGACCAATCTGCGTATACCCTACGAATAATAACGTCACCATAAGTAGATGCTTCGGCAAAAATCTTATCGGCAAAACGTGCGGATATATTTTCGGCGTCAATAAAAACCGCCACCTTTTTATTTTCTTTCATTTTTTAAATACCTCTTAAATAAACCTTTTCAAGCCCAGTCTGTTTAATCAAATTTAAAATATCTTTCATTTCACTTTCGGTATAAGCAGTGTAAATAGGGTTTAAAACCTTTTCACTTTCGCGGTAGCATTGCAAATAATAACCCTTCGAGCCCTTAAGCCAACTTGCAATAGTTTTAAAATCTTGCTTATCGTTAAGCTCTTTTACTACAGTAGTTCTAAATTCGTAGTTAACGTTGCTATTTTTTATAAGTTCAACGCTTTTTTTAATATTTTCTATATTAACGTTTACCCCACAAGAAAGATGATATTTTTCGGGGATATTTTTAATATCCATAGCAACGTAATCAACCAAATTGCCTTGTAAAATATCCTTTAACTTTTCAAAATTGCTTCCGTTGGTATCCAACTTAATCAAAAACCCAAGCTCGCGTATTTTTTTAATAAAGTTAACTATATCGGACTGTAAAAGGGGCTCTCCGCCACTAATACACACCCCGTCGAGTTTGCCCTTACGCGCGGTTAAAAAGTCAAAAAACTCGCTTTCGGTAATTATATTATCTTTACTCGATAGCAAATCGGAATTATGGCAAAATGGGCAACGAAAATTACAACCGCTTGTGAAAACGGTGCATGCCGTATATCCTGGAAAATCGAGTAAAGTAAGTTTTTGTAATCCTGCAATATTCATAATAATATAATAGAAAACGAATTCTTCGGAAAGAAGAACTCGTTTAATTTGTCTTTTGTAATTTATTTAATTCATCTTTCGTAAAGATTATTCTGCATCAGCACTAACTACGTCGTTACCGTCAACGTCAGCATCAACAGGTTCTTTACCTGCTAAAGATTCTTCGATAAGTTGCATAGCGTCAACAACGAAAGGTTTTCTTCTTTCAAGCATACCGTATTGTTCAGCGCATTGATCGATTAACATCTTTGCGTACTTAACCGCTCTGCCCGATTTAATACGAAGCATAGTAGGAACTGTAACGTAAGTCTTTTTGTCAGACATATCTTTACAGTGGAACTTAGGATCGGTAGTGTTAATGTCCATATTTAGGTAAAGTTTTAAAGTTTTACCTGCAACAGATAATTTAACGAATTGGAATCTACCTTGGTTAATACTATCAAACTTTTTAGAAATTCTTGATTTAAGTTTTCTAAAGCGTAAAGCATAGTTTTTAAGTTCGTCGTATCTATCTTGTAAAATTTCATCGGCATCGCGCATTTTTTCAGCGAATGAACGACTTCTTACCGCAGGAGCTTTAGCAACCTCGCCTTCAATAGGCATAGCTTCTTGAGCTGGTTCTTCTGCTGGTGCTTCTTCAACAGGAGCTAAAACAACAGGAGCGATAACTTCTTCTTGAGAAGCTAATTCAACTGCAGTTGCCGCAACTTCCTCTTGAACTGGTTCTTCTACTGGCGCTTCTTCAACAGGAGCTACTTCAGCTAAAGCTTCAGCCACTGGAGCTTGTTCTTGTTGAGTTGTAGGTTCAACAACAGTAGAGCCTGCTACAACTTCGCGTATAATAATCTGAGGTGGAGCTTGACGAGATAAAAGGTCAATAATAACGTCAACCTTAGAAAGAACTTCAGATAAAGCCGAAGCAAGAGCAGCATCATCCTTAGCAACTGGTGCTGGTTCTGCTACTGTAGCAGCAGGTGCAGTAGGCTCAGCTGGAACAACTGGAGCAACAGGAGCTTCAGGTGCTTTAGGTTCAACTACTTGTGATGGGGTTGGCTTATAAACAGGCTTACCGTCTTTATCAACCATAACCTCTTCAACTCTTGCAAAAAATCTTTTTCCGCCGGCGCTTTTTCCGTCGCTACCAAACCAGAATTTCATAATCTACCTCTCTTGGACTTATTTGCAGTATTTTTATGCTAGAAAAAATCAAAAAATAACCCTGCATAATCCTTTTATATAACTATTATACAATATATTTTCATAATAATCAAGTATTATCTAAAAAATTTTTTCAAAAATATTTATTTTTTTTAAAAAAAGCCTTGTAGATGTTCATTAACGGCACTTTGAGTCAACTTTTTTATATAATTTTTAAATAATTTCTTTTATTAATAACCACAAACAAATTAAAGCCAAAAAATAGCAAACAAAAAAACCCTACCTATAGGCAGGGTTTAAATTTGTTTTTAATTAGTTGCTTAGCCAAAATATTCGTTATATTTTTCTTCGCCAAAGTATTCTTTATAAGCCTTTGCACCAAAAGTATTTCTGTAGTAATCGTGAATGCTTTCGGTAAGTTCATCAGTAGCAAGACCTAAACGAAGTTTTAAGTTGTTTTCGATAGATTCGATATCTGATTTTTGAATAGCTTCAATTTCTAAATACTTATCGCTTTCTTCATCTTTTTCAAAAGCTTCATTCTTTCTTACGAAAACCATTGAGTTGTAAGGTTCTGCACTATAAACAGTTAAGAAATAATCACCTATGATTTCAGGTTGATACCAACTTGTTGAAGAAGCAAGGCAAGTAATTTGTTCTACACTAGCAACGGTTGCGTCATCGTTATCAAGTAATGCAACGTAATTAACTCTGTGGTAATAGTTGTTTGAATCAGTTAAGTATAAATACTCGCCGTTCCAGAATTTTGCTGTATAAGTAACTAAATCTTTATCGTAGAATAAACGAGTACGGTAATCGTTAACTTTGTTGTTTTCTTTATTAGCTTCGCTATATTCATACTTCATTAAGCCTAAAGAAGCATCTAAATAAAGAATTGATACACTGTCATTTTCTGCATCATAATTATATAATGAAGCATCGGTAAAAATGCTTGAAGCAGTTACAGTACCGTTGTTAATTCTTTCAAAAGCGTGACCTTCTTTTTCAAGGGCGTAATAGTTAGTTACGGTAGTAACGTCGGTTTCAACGTAGTCAACCTTAACGATTACAGCGTTTTCTAAATCTTTTACTAAAGTAAACTTAACGCCTTGAATACCAAAGCCTGAAGTAACTTGCTCATCATCAGTAGGATATAACCCGTTACCAGAAAGAACTAATTTTTCTTCAATGGTAGCACCTAAAGCTAAACGATAAATTTCGTTATAAGCTTCGTCTTTTTCAAGAGTTTCGTTGTGTTTAACTCTTGTAAAGTAAATATCGCTACCTTGTTCGCCGTTAGCAAAAATAACCGATTCAAGCTTTTTAGTTTCGAAAGGCTCAGCCTTAGTATCAGCAGTGTTAACAACCTTTAAAATCTTTTCGCCATCTTCGTTAACAGTTTCTAAAACAAGATATACAACGCTACCTGCTTCAACAAAACGGTAGTTAGTTGTGTTATCGTCAACTGTAACTAAGTTAACAGCCTTTTTACCGTCGAAAGAAGTTTTAAAGAAATCAAGCTTAGTGTTTTCAACTTCACCTTCTTTGTTCTTTTCGCTTCTTGGTGATGCGTAATAAATATTATCGCCGTAAATATAGAAACCTGCGTTATAGCTTCCTGTAACGAAAAGTGCAGGAACAACCATTTCAGCTGCAGCGTTATTAGTTCCTAAATCGGCAAGTTTAGTTCTTACTAAAGCGCCTTTAACAACTTTGCCGTAAGTATTATCGGCAGTATTAACTTCAACACCGTTTATATAATAAACGTATTCACCCTTTTCTACTGCAAAACCACCGTTTGATTTAGGTGTGCCTGCAAACGAAGAAGAAGTAACTGTGTTTTTGTAACCGGTTGAATCACCGCATCCTGCAAATAAAGTGCATAAGCATAATACGGTTGCAACGATTAAGATAATAATCTTTTTCATTCATGTGCTCCTTTTGGCCATAAAAAATTAACTTTGCGATTATATCCGCAATTATATTCTTGTATATTATATAACAAATTAATAAAATAATCAAACATTTTTAAGCAAAAAATTCTATTAAATTAAGAATATTAATATAATTATATTAAAAGTTTTTAAATCAAGGTAATAAGTTATGGAAAATAAAGGTATTTGGGACTTAATTGCAAAAATCGCTTCGCCCATAAATCAAAAAGAAAATAGCGAAAGCCTATCAAATAATAACGAAAGTTTTAAAAGTTCGCCCCACCCTTCTACCCCACAGCAAGAGAAAAATTCACTTTTTGGCAGTTTTTCAAAAAGCTATAATCCATTTAGCGCGCTTGATAAACAAAAAAATCAAATACAAGGGCTAAAAGCGCAAAAGCCAACCAAAACGGTAATCGAGCTAAAAAATAGCAAACCTGTTTCAAAAAATAAAAATAATGATAAAAATCACGATATAATTGAACTTATAAACAATCATAACCGTTACGTTAGTTTAGCAAAAAACAATGATAATAATAAAAAATAATTATTAGTTAGCACCCTTTATTATTCTGCATTTAAATTAGCTATTTTAAATAAAAGTGCGCCTATAAGCGCATAAAATAATACAATACCAACTTAATATTTCTAATTAGGCGCGTATTCACTTTTAAAAAAAATACTCCCTACTTAAGCATTAAGTTTGTTACGCAATATTAGTATAATTCATAATTATCAATAAATTTTTTATTAAAAAAAGAAAACTCGGCTTTTTACGGTCGAGTTTTTGTTTTATAAAATAGTTATTTGCTTTTATAAACGTTTGCAATTATATCGGCACATGTTTCAACACCAAGTTCTCCACTATCTAAACATAAGTGGTAGTTTTTAGCAATACCCCAATCAACGTCGGTATAATACTGATAGTATGCCCTACGGCGTTTATCCTTGCCCTCTAAAGATTTTTCGGTTGGAACTTCACTTTCGTTATAGTATTTTAAAATTCTATCAATGCGGTTTTTCATACTCGTGTGAATAAAAACCTTAACGCATTCCACTTTATCTTGCAAAATAAAATCGGCGCATCTACCAACTATAACGCAATCACCCTTTTCAGCAAGTTCAAGAATAACCTTTTCTTGTTCTATCCAAAGTTTGTCTTGTAAAGAAAGACCGCTTAAATACCCTATGCCTATAGCATTAAAAAAATTACTTCCAGTATTTGTATATTCGCCCTTTTCACGAATGTATTCTTCACAAAAACCCGACTTTTCGGCAATTTGGGTAATTATTTCCTGATCGTAACAAGGAATACCTAATTTTTCGGCAACCATTCTGCCTATAGTTCTACCACCGCTACCATACTGACGGCTTATTGTAATAATTCTACTCATATAATCTCCCCTTTTTAGGTTGTATATATATTGTAACATAAATTTTAAAAAAGTAAATAGTTTATTTTAAAAAATAATATATTTTTTTATTAATAAATGCCAAAAAATAGGCTATATGCTCATTATCGACATATATGGCTTAAAAAAATATTCCCCACTAAGAGTTTAATCTTTTAGTGGGGATTTAATTATAGGTTTATTTTTTTATAAACGGCATCAATATCGTAGCCATCGTTTAGTTTAAGATTGCAAGGCAAATTATCAAACGAGCCGTGCTTTGCTTCAAGCATTTTTTCAACGGGCAAAGGTAAATTACCACGCATTCTTTTGCTAAAACGCTCTTTTATAACCTCAATTTCTGCTGTTAAAACTATTTTAAAACAGTTTTCGGGAAGTAGGCTTAAATGCTTTTCGGTGATAATATAAATTAAGTTATCCCCATTTACCGCATCATTAAGCAATAACTTAAACTTTTCTTGGGCTAAAGTAGGGCTTTTTTCTAACCTTAGATAATCTTTACCCGAAAAGATTTTGCCGTTAAACTTTTGGTTTATTTTATTTGCAAGCGTTGATTTACCAACGCAGTTTTCGCCTATGATTGCAATTAACATTTTATTATACCCTTACTTTATTTGATTAAACAAGAATTCTCTATGTTGTCAAAAGTTTTATAAAAAAAACGATATTATTTTCGCCGTTAAATAAAAAAGACCACTTAGTAAAAAGCGATCTTATTTTATATTAAATAAGTGAAACCTTAAAAGGTTACACGTTGCAAATTATTCACCCTTGAATGGTAATAATGCAACGATTCTTGCTCTTTTAACAGCTTCAGCAAGCATTCTTTGGTGCTTAGCGCAAACGCCAGTCATACGTCTTGGTAACATTTTACCCTTTTCAGTAACGTATTTTCTTAATTTACCAACTTCCTTATAGTCGATAGCATTTACTTTATCAACGCAGAATTGGCAAACTTTTTTCTTATTAACTCTTTTGAAAGGTTTTTTAGCTGGTGCTGCAGCTGGAGCACTTTCTTGTGCTGGAGCAGTAACATTTACGTTGTTTTCTTCCATGATTATTCTCCTTATGATATTTATAAACGTGCCTAAAGGCATCAATGCGCGTTATTACTTTACTACTTGCATTTTTGCGCACAAAAACTTACCCACAACTTTCTTGCGGGTTTGCAAGTGAAGGTTGTTAGTTGGGATTAGAATGGAAGTTGATCGTCGTCGGCCATCATTTCAAGTTCAGCTTTTTTAGAACCTGACTTAATAGGACGCATTTCTTCTTCTTGTCCATCCCCTGAAGCTTTTGATGATAGGAATTCTACTTCGTTTGCAACGATATCTATTACGCTACGCTTATTACCGTCTTTATCTTCATAGTTACGGTTTTGTAAACTACCCACGATAGCAACCTTACTGCCCTTTTTTAAATATCTTCCGCAGTTTTCAGCTTGAGTTCTCCAAACTGTGATATTAAAAAAATCAGTTTGGCGTTCACCGTCACTAGTAGAATAGTTGCGGTTTACAGCGATTGAGAAACGGCAAAGAGATATTCCGTTTGGGGTTTCAGAAAGTTCTGGGTCACGGGTTAAATTACCTATAAGATATACCTTATTCATCTTTTTTCCTCTCGTGTTTTTTGTTAGGCTTAAAGCCCTTTAGTAACCAATTGTTAATTAAAAATTAAGCTCTTTTTGTTACCATTTGTCTTAACATACCTTCAGTAATGTTTGCAACACGTGTAATTTCAGCAATTACGCTTGAAGCACATTCGAACGTCATAAGAACATAGTAGCCTTCAGTTTGGTAGTTGATTGCATAAGCAAGCTTTCTAACGCCCCACTTATCAGTTGATTCAACAGTACCACCTGCTGCTGTTACAATCGATTCAAATTTAGCAATAATTGCTTCCTTTGCTTCGTCTTCTAACTTAGTAGAAAGAATGTAAAGCATTTCGTACTTTGTCATGATTTTTTACCTCCTGGTCTTAATCGGCTTGCGTTTTCATCGTTTTACACTCCCCGCAAGCAAGGTTAGCTTTTAAGCTATATAATAACGGATTAACCGTGATTATCTGTAATTTTTAGTGTTTACTCACCTTTGGTGGTTAAATACCAAAGGCAAGTATAACACTTTTAGTTTTGTTTGTCAACTGTTTTATACCAGTTATCAAATTTGAGTTAAGTAACCTTTATTATGCAGCGTAATCTAATAAAGTGAATAACGCATTGAATAATTCAGTTACTGTGATTTGGTCAAATGGCTTATGGCAAAGTTCTGCAAGAGTTGCTTGACGTTCAGCAGTAAGTTGTGTACTGCTTATCATACCAAGAGTTACAAGATCTTGTACCTTCATAGTGTTAGCATCCATCTTTGTAGTTAAGTTTGCAGATAAGTTATTTAACGTTAAGTTGTTAAATTCTTCTTCTGTAAATAACTTGAAGATTGTGCAATCGTTTCTATTTAAGAAGTAATTAATCTTCATACCCTTAACGTCGCTCTTAATAGCGCTTGCGAACGTGCCGTTTGACATATCAGCTACTTTGTACTTCATAATAACTTTCATTAGGTCGTCAGCCTCTTCGCCAGCGTCGTAATCGCCGTCGGCGTTAGCATCTTGATACCAACCGTAAGTTGCATCATAGGTGTAACCCATAATCGCACCGATAGTTAAATCGTTCATTTCAGTTGAAAGGTTGCTAATCGAAGTGTTAGCCAATAACTTCAATACTGACGACGAGTTATTATCAATAGTGATTACTTGACCTAACTTCAAGTCGTTAATTGCAGTGCCTAAATTCTTAATCTTAGTATCAGCAAGGCTTGTTAATAGAACAGAGCTTGTATCAATAGTAATTAAATCACCAAGTTTTTGTTCTTGAACAGACGTGCTAATTCTATCGTTAAAGTCACTTGCAGTCATTTCGCCGATAGTGAAGTTAACCATTACGCCGATTACACCGCTTACCGCTTCTTCTGCACCGTTTAATTCGCCGTCGCCGTTAGTATCAGTAAACCAAGTATGGCTTGCGTATAACTTCAATCCAGTTACGTCTGCGCTATTACCTTCAGCATCGTACCAAGTTTCGGTAGCTTCGTTGAAGAAGTAAGCCGTTCCGTTTGCAGTTTCGTACTTAGCATATCCGTTTACGTCAGTTTGAGCTACCTTTTCATATCCAAGAATTTGACCTACGTATAACTTAGTTATAGCAGTTGATAGGTTACCGATTTCTTCATCAGCTAACAATTCAAGGATTGCCGAGCCTTCTACGTGTATAACTTCGCCAACCTTAAATCCGTTAATAATTGATTCAAAGTCACCCTTAAGTTCGCCTAAAGTATAATCGCAAAGTTTAGCAATTATGCCTTCTTGTTTAGTTGTTCCGTTGTACCAGAATCCGTCATCTTTCTTAGTATAAGTGAAGATGTCACCAAGTTTTAAGCCTTCAAGCTTAGCCATAATAGCATCAACACCGCTACCTGAAATCATCTCGTTGATACTTACTTCAGCAATAGCTGCAGTTAAGTTATTAACTGGAGCATCCCTATCAACTAACTTAGTTGCAAATCCGTGTTCATCTACCGTTACAACAAATACGCTTCCTACCTTCTTGTATTCATAGTAGTTAACTTTAGTTGAATCAAGTTCGTCAACCTCTCTTGCGTAACCCATTAAGTCACCAATGTGCATTTCTCCTAATTCATCTAATAAGTCGTAAGTTCCGTTCGTAAAGTCAGTTACTGAGTGAATTGCAAGTGCTTCGTAAATAAGATCTTTTGGTAAATATGCTATTCTATCGCCCTCGCCATCAACGTAAACCTGAGCTTTTTCATACCAAATACATTCGTTATCGTGTAAGTGTCCTTCTACGTGAGATTCACCGCAAGTGTATCCCAATAATTCGCCTACGTATAAGTCGCTAATTAAGGTTGCTACGTTAAATGGTCCGCCTAAAATTTCAGCAAGTTTAATACTGTATGCCTTTTCAACAATGTGAGACATAAAGTCGTTATTAAACATAGGATCTTTATCCTTGTTAGACCACTTTCCTGTAGCTTCATTGTATACGTTGTATCCGTTATCTAATAACTCACCTATTCTTACGTTACCTAAAGTTTCAGCTTTTGCAAGGTACTTAATGTTTTCAGCTGCAAGACCTGCTCTAAATTCACGAAGATTTATGTTGCAAAGTTTTGTAATTAGGTTAGCGTACTTCATAGTTGAAGTCCACTTACCGGTTCCAGCGTCGTAATAAGCGTTAATTTCTACTGGCTTAGCACCTTCAGGTTTATCTGCGCTTGCCATAGCGTATAACGTTTCGCCTAAAACGTCACCAACGGTTAATTTATTGAGTGCATCATCTAATAGCCATGGAAGTCTCTTAGTCTTAACTGCTTCGATTACTTGACCTAAAGTATGATTTAACATTACGTTAAATAACTTAGCATACGTTCCTTCAAATTCCCAAGCGCCAGTGTCAACTACTCTTGTACCGCTCATTGTGAAGCCGTTAGTAGCCGATGCAGGACTAATCTTGTTCATGTTTACAATCAACCAGCCTAAGCCAAGATCAGCAAGTTTAAGTTCGCTTATGCGTTCCATCATATAGTCGCCAAATCTATTCTTGTTAGCAAGAATGTCGCTTAGCGAGATATTGAATAGAATATCGCTAACAGCCATTAGTTCATTGTTCATAACCCAATCTGTGTATGACTTCTTAATTAAGTCGTTAGTATCTGGGTTAATACCTTCTAATACGTTAGATACAACAGGAGCAATTGTAAATAAGTTGCCTAACGTAATATGTTCGCCTAAGTTACCTAAGAAGTCGTATCCTGTAGTTGCCATCGCGCTTACCTTAGTTGATAGGATGATATCCATTAAGCTATTAACTTCGCCGTTAATTTCGTAATGTTCACCGTTTAAGGTGTATCCTAAAGCATTGCCGATTACGCCGCCCCAAGTTACGTCTGCGCCAAGAGCAGTATTTACTAAGTTAACGAATGCTGGATTTGCTACGAAGTATAATGCTAAGCCTAATTCTGCGCCTACCACTATAACTACAGTTTTTTCAACAGGAGTTAATATCGACCATAGAGTAACCGTATTAACTACAGGTTTACCTATTGTACCGCTTAAGATTGACTCAGCTATAACGTAAACTCTTGCTATCTTATCGTTTAATCCGTTAACCTTGCCGGTAACTTGTTTAGTTGCGTTAACTATTGCTAATAATTCAATATTTAACGTTGCTTGTGCTATTGTTGCAAACGTATTGTCTGCATACAATCCTTCTAATTGTGTAAATACTTCGTTAAGTACTACGTTATCAAATCTTACCATATCAACGATTATATCATTGATTGAATCTAACGCATCAGCTACTTTAATTTCGGCTAAGCCCTTAACTAAAGCAGTAAATTTAACGTTTTGAGTTAATTCGGCAAGTTCTCTTGTAATTACTTTTAATTCAAGGAATGGTAAGTAATTTAATGCGATATCGCTTACAAGTTCAATTGTTTTACCTAACGTTGCATCTTTATTGATAGTAATTGACGTTAACTTACCTTCTAGTAAGTATACGAGTAAAGCTTTTGCTTCTTCAACAGTTGTAAGTTTATCCTTTTCGCTAATAGCTGGAACTGCATTTACAACGTTTGCTACGCTTTCAATTACAGCTTCAATTTCTATTACTTGACTATCAGCTACAAAGCTTAAAATAGTTGAATTTGCATATAATGCTTTAATTTCTTCAACCACTGCTACCAATACAGCGTTATCTTTTGCGAAGTTATTAACTACTTCGTAAATAGCATCCGCTAAATCGCCAATATAAGCATTATTGATACCAAGTTTATTAAGCTTACCTGCAACTATTGTAGTTACTAAGTTAGTTACATCACTAATAACTTCGCTTGCAAATTCGTTATTTACAGCTACGTCTACTACGCTTGCTACGCTTAGGATTACTGCATCAATATTTAAGTTTACAGTGTCGTTTACAAATGTATTAATAATTGAATTTTCATACAACTTAGAAATTTCAAGGAATATTGCGTCGGTCGTTTCACTATTGTTTCCAGACGCATCAACTACTGCTTTAACAGCACTTGAAACTGCTTGGATTGAAGCATCGCCGTGGTAACCTAATTGTTTTAACTTGCCACCGAATAAAGTAACTACTAAGTCTTTAACGGCGTAAATTAAATCTTCTTTTTCAGGTAATTTTACAACCACTACGTCAGCAACGCTTGTTAATAATCTTTCGCTTTCTAATTCCATAGTTGTTTCAACTATTTCATCAATGATATGAGCTTCTCCACATAATTTAGCAACTTCGCCTGCAATAGCATTTATTATCTTAGCTTTCTCTTCAGATTCAAACTTAGTTGCTAACTTGATTACAAGGTCGCTTAGGTTATCTACTCTTAAGTGTTCATAATAGTTAGCTTTAAAATCGAAGTCATCGTCAATAATATCAACTATCTTAGTGTTAAATATTGCATTTACTAATTCATTTGTTTCGCTTCCGTCAGCGTATGCGTTTGTAAAGCCTAATGGCTCTGCTATGAATGTTCCTAATACTTCTTCAGTTCCTATTGTGCCTGCTACGATTTCTACTAATAAGTCGTTTGCTACAACGTAAAGTATTCCACCGGTTACAGCGACTGTCATTATTACGTATGGTTTGAATTCGTCAGGTATTGCATTCCACATTGCTTCGCCATCAACTTTTACTTCTGACCACTTACCACTTAATCCTGCGTGTGCAATATTGAATAGGGTTGTAACTAATTCAATTTCTTTATTAGTTATTGTTTCCACTATTGCTTGAGCTACGTCTAAGCTTTCGTCAGAGTCTAATGCTAATAAGTCAGCTACGAATTCTACTACTTGTACTTCGCTTGTTAAGCTAATTAGTTTATCAAACGTGTCTGCTACCTTTTCGCTTTCTTCTGCGTAATCAAATACAATTGATTCTACGCTTTCAATTATTCCACCTAACGTTGCGTCGGTTGCTAAGTTAATAGCGCTTAGCTTTCCTTCTAATAAGTAATCTACTAAGCTTAATGATTTTTCTATCGTTGCTTGTGCTTTTTCTGGAATTGATTCGGCGCTTGCTACGATTGCTTTTACGCTTGCGATTACTTGGTTATCATATAAGTTCATTGTAGTTTCAGCAATATCTAACAACTTGCTTTGTTCGTATAATACTTCTACTTGGTCAAATATTGCAGTTACTACTGCTTTTTCGCCTAAGTATTCATTTATTATACTTTCAATTGCAGTTGCTAATGTTACTACTGTTAATTCTTCATTAAACTTAGGATTCATTACAGTATTTGTCAACAATACGTTTGCTAATGCTTCAACTATTCTTACAATTGAATCAACTTTTTCATCTACAATTGCTACTACTAATATGTCGGCAACGCTTGTGATTACCTTGTTTACACTTAATCTTCAGTGTCTTTTACAAATGTTTCTAAAGTTGAGCCTGCGTATAGTTCGTTGATTTCAATAAATACTGCTTTTCCTACGTTGTTAAGTTCTACAATGTCACCAAGTAGTTTTTCGGTTGCTTCAGATACTTTTACTACTGTTGTTTTACCGTGGTAACCAACTGAAGTTAGCGTTCCACCAACTATTAAGTTTGCCAACGTTGCTACGTCACTTACGATTGTATCTGCTTTTTCGGTTGTGATTGCTTCTACTAATACGTTTGCTACGCTCGTAATTAGTAAGTTAATGCTTAAGTCTTTACTATCCCCAGCAAAGCTTGCAATAGTTGAATCTACGTATAATACGTTGATTTCATCAAAGATTGCTTCTACTACTGCATTCTTTTCATCAAGTATGCTATTTACTAAGCCTCTTACTGCATCTGATAATTCTACGATTGGCTTCATATCACGATAGCCTAAGCCGTTTAATCTTCCGCCAATTACGTTGTTAATTACGTTTGCACTTGCTAATACG
>JAFWXT010000017.1 GCA_017522945.1 Clostridia bacterium | reverse complement strand
TTTTTTAACAAACCAAAATCTAATTAAATAAAACCATATAACGCCTTCAAATTTTTTAAGACTAAAACTCCATGTTTTCTTTCTAGGTCTTTAGCCTACTACACCCCAGCGAGCTTTACAAGGCGAAAGTAACTTTTTGAGTCAGATTAACCGTCTGGCTCTTTTTTATTTTACAAAAAGTTATTTCGTCGTTTCCCTTATCCTTGTAAAACTCACCAAAACACTAAATTAACGCAATTCGTTTAGTGGTGTAGTTAGTCTAGACCGTCGAAAGAAAAAAATAAAACAAGGAGTAAAAAAATTTTATTAAAAAACTTAAAAGGAGAATTAAAGATGATGAACAAAAACAGTTTTAGTTACAAACAAGGTTTTAAGAAAGGAATTCAAATATATAAAGAGAATTCCACTAAAGGTTATTACAGCGATTCAGATAATGACAAAGTAATGAAACGTTGTAAGCGTTATGCAGATACAGGCAATAAAAACGGAGAACCTTTAAGAGATACTCAAATAGATTATTACTACGGTATGTATGACGGTATTAGATACGGATATAAGCAACACGGAATCGCAATACCCGATAAAAAATATAGCAGCTTTGAAGAAAAAGAAAATCAATTCTACTACGGCAAAGAAAATCATTACAACGGATTTGGATATTACGACTAATAAGGAGATAAAAAATGAAACAAATAACAATTAAAAATTTACGTTTTGAAAAACCGCAATGCGAATGGCAAGTAAAAATTGACCGTTCAAGTATTTTGGGAAATCCTTATTATATGAAAAATGAAAGTGAACGCAATAAAGTATGCGAACAATATGAAACACACTTTTACAAAAAAATAAATAATAACGACATCAACTTTATTACAGAACTTAAAAGGTTAAAGAACTTATTAGATAAATATAACAAACTTGAACTTTTTTGTTGGTGTTATCCGAAACGTTGTCACGGCGAAACTATAAAACAATATCTGGAAAACAATTAAGGAGATTAAAAATGATTAACGTTATAGAAAACAAAGATTATAGAAGCTTACAAAACGATTATTACGACGGAGAAAGTTTCGTCTATTTTGACATTATAGAAGTTAACGCTGAACGTGAAGATATAACCGTTATGGTTTCGCATCAAGGCAAACTTACTATGAGAACTTTTGAACTTATGCAAGACGAAGACAATGACGTGTTCTTTGAATATGGTCCTTGCTTTGAAAAAATATATCTTGAAGAATTTATTTAAGGAGGTGCATTTATGCAAAACTACACATCTATCAACATTGTAATTGGCTCTTGGGGCTCTTACAACGAATGTAACGAAAGGGCTTTAGGCTCTAAATGGTTAGACTTATCCGATTATTCCGATTGGGAAGAAATTGAAGAAGAATTAACCAAACAAGGCTTTAAGCTAAACGGCATTGACGAAGAACTTTTCGTTCAAGACATTGAAGGACTCCCCTCTAACGCTTGTAATTGGGATTACACTAGCCCACAGAAACTCTTTGAAACATTGAGAGATTCTGACGTATTAAGCAATGCTTATAAATACGATACTTTGCAAGCATATCTAGAAGTTCGTAACTTTGACGATTTTGAAAACTTGGTTGAAAGTCACGGCAGTAATTGGGACGACGACATACGCATAATGAAAGGCTATTCGTGGGAAGATTACGGACGTGAAGCGTTAGAAAATAGTGGTTACGAAATACCCGACCATATTCAAGACTTTATAGATTTTGAAGAATACGGCAAATATATGGGCGATTGTGTTGAAGAATACAACGAAGGCTTAATTGAAATTTACAGATAAAAGGAGATTTAATCTATGAAAAAAATGACAAAACGCAGGCTCAAATATTTACTATTGGAAGCCATTTGTTGGATTGAAGAAGAATGCGCTGACTTTTTCTGCGACGAAGTTGACGACGAATACGAATGGTTTGAAGACGCAATCGGCATCCATAAAGAAGAATTAAACGAAATTGGCTTTACGCTAGACGATAAAGATTTTAACAATGAAGAAAACGAAGAAGAATAAAGGAGATTACACTATGAATACAACATTAGAACAAAGAAAAGAACAAGCAAAAGAATATATGAAACAGCTTAAAATTTACAAGCCATATATTGACGGCTTAATGAACGAAAACAACGTTTGCTACTACGAAGGTTTTGGTGGCTTTTGGGCTTATCAAAATGAAGAACTAACTGCAAAAATCAAAGAGATTGAACGTGCTTGGAATGTTACCGTTTACGCCGTTACTCACGAATTTACTAAATTTGGCGAATGTTATTCAATGCTTGTAGTCGGTGACTATCCTGAAGAATGGGAAGACATACCACACGAAAACAAAGTTTTTTACCCCTTTGCTTACGTTTGGAACAAATCAGACGATTGCTGCTCTGAATTTGGCTCAATAGGAGTTCTATCACTTGGTGGTGGAATTAAACGCATTTATTAAAGGAGAACATTATGGAAAAAAGAACTCATAAAAACTATAACATTATATCTACAATTTCATTTCCAGCAGAAGAATACGTTCTAGGCGTTAAAACCATTAACGGCAATAAAGAATATGTTACTTGGTGCTGTGTTGAAAAAGACAACTACCACTACGGACACTACTTTAACGATTACAATAAAGCCGTTAAAGACTTATATGAACGTGCAAAAAAATACATAGATTGGACTTTGGAGAATTTACTATGAAAATTACAGTTGAATGCAATAACAAAAAATACGTATTTACTAACACTGCTCCCGTTTACATTTTTGAATGTGCTATAGAAAACAACTTTGACAAAAAATACGGTGAGAAAACTTTAATGGAATTTATTAACCTTGTTTATGAATGTTATATGAAAGATAGCAACGCAACCCCGTTAGGTCATCTATCTGATTATATGGCTAAACATTGGAAAAAAATTAAAAATTTAAGCAGATACGATATTTTAGAAAAATTCTATGCACAATTACCATAAGGAGAAAACGCTATGAAATGTCAAATATGCGACAAAGAAATAACTAACGAATACTTTATAGGCGTTAACGGAAATATCTGCGCTGACTGTCTTAAAGAACTAATGTCTTACCACGTCTTAAAACAACTTGGTTTGATAAAAAATATAAAAGGAGATTAAGTTATGAACATTACAACTTACACCGAACAAGACAAACAATTTTACCCTACACCTAAATCGTTGTTAAAACTAATTGAAAACGATTTTAAGGAACAACTGAAATGCTTTCACGACGAATACAAATTTGATATTCGAGTGTTAGAGCCCAACGCTGGTAAAGGCAATATTGCTACACACCTACGAGATTATTGGGGACGTTATAACACCGATATTACACCACGTTGTAAAGTAGATTGTATTGAAATTGATAACACGTTGCAAGCAACATTAAAAGGACTAAACTTCCCTGTTGTTTGCGACGATTTTTTATATTTCAACACTTTTACTAAATACGACCTTATATTTATGAACCCACCTTTCGCAAATGCAGAAGACCACCTTATGAAAGCAATAAAATTACAAGAAAAATACGGTGGCCGAATTTTGTGCATCTTAAACGCTGAAACCATTAGAAATACATATACAATTAAACGCCAAGAATTAAAAGCAAAGTTAAACGAACTTAACGCAGAAATTAAATACTATTCTGATGCCTTTAATTCGCCTGATAGCGAAAGAAAAAGTTCAGTTGAAATTGCCGTCATTTGGCTTGATATTCTTGCGCCAAAAAACATTTTCAATTCAAAAGTATTTGAAGAACTTGATAAAGCCGAAAAAATAAATTTCAGAGTTGAAACACCTGAAGAACAATACGAACTTATTCGTCTTGGGCTAGATTGGATAACTGCTTTAGTAGAACAATATAACAGACACATTGAATCTGCAATAGGCTTTTTCAAAGAATACGAAGCGTTTAGAACCGAATATTATAATCGCTATGACAACATAGAAGGCAATTCATATAAATCGGCTTTTAAGTTAGTTATATATGATAGCGATTATAACGACATAAATACTTTTATAGAAAATACACGTCGCAAGTATTGGAAAACATTATTCGACCACCCTAAATTTTCTACAATTCTTACAAGTAGATTGCAGAGTGAACTTTCTTCCCGCCTAGACGAAATGAAAAATTACGACTTTAATGAACGTAATATTTTACGCCTAATGGAAGAAAATCGAGTTGCCACATTAAAAGGCATTGAAGAAGAAATATTATCACTCTTTGACACCTTTACAAAACACGCACAATACGACGGTTGCGATAACGTTCACTACTATAACGGTTGGAAAACTAATAAAGCACACAAGTTGAACAGTAAAATTATAATTCCGTTCTATGGAGCTTGGAAATCTGAACCACGTTATGTAGGCAATAATGTATGGAATATGCGTAGATCGGGTTATGAATATAAGCTAGACCATTATGAAGCATTAAAGACCTTGCGAGATATGTCTAAAACATTAAATTATCTTGCTAAAGGCGTTAGTGGTATTCAAGATATGGAACACTTATCAAACATAATTTATAGTCAGTTCAACAATGGTAACGCTAAAAATATTCCTACCGAACACTTTATTCTAACATTCTATAAAAAAGGCACTTGCCATATTAAATTCAGAAATCAAGACTTACTTGACAAATTCAATTTATTCGCATCACAACGTAAAGGCTGGCTTCCCCCATCATACGGTAAAAAAGCCTACAGCGATATGAATAGCGAAGAAAAAGAACTTGTTAAAGAGTTCTCTGGTGACGAAATTGCATACAACAAAATTTATAATAATCAAACGGCTTATCTCATTGATAAAAACGAATTATTACAAATTACAGGTTAAGGAGATTAAACTATGAAACGAATTAAAGAAATTGAAACTATTTTAACTGCTATTTTCGTTCTAAATCATATTAACGAAAACAACGAACAAATCGCCTTATTATCTGAATACGCTTTACACGATATATGTGAAGCTAACAGCAATATGCTTAAACTTCTTG
This sequence comes from Clostridia bacterium, assembly GCA_017522945.1. GTDB lineage: Bacteria > Bacillota > Clostridia > Christensenellales > Borkfalkiaceae > HGM11416. Next base: position 137 of record JAFWXT010000017.1, on the reverse strand, counting down.
CTTGCACTAGCAAAAGAGAAGACCTAGTAACTTGGGTAAATAAATTGCTTACCGAAGATACAAAATATAACGATTTTATAAAACTAAAGGAGTATTACAAAAATGACGGAAAATGAACTTAAAGATATGGAATTTAA
>JAFWXT010000016.1 GCA_017522945.1 Clostridia bacterium | reverse complement strand
TTACGCTCAAGGTGACAGCCGTGCCGAATGGCACTATATAATATGAGCCATCCCTAAACCCGCACGGGTGCGGATTTCATCACGTTAGTGATTTCATCGCTAAGCGATTTATCTTGAACGGCAGTTCAAATTTCATTGCACTCAATATGGCTATTCTTGTCATCCTGAGCAATGTCGAAGGATCTCTCGCTGTTATTATTAACAAAACTTATAAAATTCTACATAAATAAGCCTATAGCGCGACTAAATCACGTTATAGGCTTTTTAGTTATTTAGTTAAACTTACCACTTTGTTGGCTCGCCGTTTACGTAATGCCAATAGTTACCTTCCTTAGTTGGCTCACTTTCACTATACCAATATACTGGTCGTTTTGAAATGTTCCATTTTGAATTCCAATCGCTTGGTTTTGCTTGTTCTTCACAATAAATTGTTAGAAAATCGCAATCCACAAACACAAAATCACCAATCGATGTTACGGAATCTGGAATTACTACCGAAGTCAAACTACTGCAACCAGAAAACGCCCAAGAACCAATCGATGTTACACTATTTGGTATTGTAAAAGAAGAATCTTGTTTACCAATTGCATATTGAATTAAAGTTGTTTTATCTTTATTGTATAAATCACCGGTTAAAGAGCTGTAATATTTATTCTTATCGCTTACTGTAACCGAAGTTAAACTACTGCAACCATAAAACGCAAAATCACCAATCGATGTTACTGAATCTGGAATTATTACCGAAGTTAAACTCCTGCAATTATAAAACGCCCTATCACCAATCGATGTTACGGAATCTGGAATTATTACCGAAGTTAAACTATCGCAATCATAGAACGCAGCATAACCAATTGATGTTACGGAATCTGGAATTATTACCGAAGTTAAACTATCGCAACTCGCAAACACACTATCACCAATCGATGTTACGGAATCTGGAATTACTACCGAAGTCAAACTACTGCAACCAGAAAACGCATCATCACCAATCGATGTTACGGAATCTGGAATTATTACCGAAGTTAAACTCCTGCAAGCACAGAACGCCCTATCACCAATCGATGTTACGGAATCTGGAATTACTACCGAAGTTAAACTATCGCAACTCTCAAACGCCCAAGAACCAATCGATGTTACGGAATCTGGAATTACTACCGAAGTTAAACTATCGCAACCTGCAAACGCACCCGCACCAATCGATGTTACGGAATCTGGGATTGTAAAAGAAGCATCTTGTTTACCAATTGCATATTGAATTAAAATTGTTTTATCTTTATTGTATAAATCACCGGTTAAAGAGCTGTAATATTTATTCTTATCGCTTACTGTAACCGAAGTTAAATTACCGTAATACTCAAACGCCCTATCAGCAATCGATGTTACGCTGTCACCAATTACTACCGAAGTTAAACTATCGCAACTCGCAAACGCTATACCACCAATCGATATTACTGAATCTGGAATTATTACCGAAGTTAAACTATCGCAATCCACAAACGCACCACCACCAATCGATGTTACGGAATTTGGGATTACTACCGAAGTTAAACTATCGCAATCATAGAACGCAGCATAACCAATTGATGTTACTGCTTTACTATTATAAGTTGAAGGAATAACTACTTCGGCTGGAATATTGCTTATATCTTTTGCCGAGATTTTGTAAGTATCATCACTTAAAAGCGTAAAATTAAAATATTCTGCTGATGTTTCGTTCTCTAAGTCAGAGGAATTGTCATCAGAATCGCTTGAATTACAAGCACACGCTAAACATAAGCTTAAGCAAACCAAGAAAACAGTTACAAAAGCTTTTAGCCAAATCTTTCTTTTCATAAATTTTTCTCCTTTACGAGCTTTGAAAATTTTTTTACCTTTCAAAGCGTTATTAAATAGATATTTACTACTATATCTCAAACTATATTCTTCGACGGTTGCTCAGGATAACTAAAATACTCATTCAAACACATATTAGTTAGCATTTTAAACTCTAGAAAGTTTGCCTGTGCGGTAGCCGTATTCGTAATAATCAAGGGTTGAATAGCCTATTCGCGATGGTTTACCTTCACGGTAACCGTATTCATAATAATCAACAGATGCCGAGCCTACGCAAGAAACCTTACCACTTCTATACCCATATTCGTAGTAGTCAACCGTGCTATAACTAATTTTTGAAAGCTTGCCGTTTCTATACCCGTATTCGTAATAATCGAGCGAGCAGTCGCCTATTTCAGAAGGTTTTCCGCTTCTATACCCGTATTCGTAGTAGTCAACCGCGCTATAACCTATTTTTGAAAGTTTTCCGCTTTTATACCCGTATTCGTAATAGTCAAGCGAAAGGTCGCCAACCTTTGAAAGCTTACCACTTCTATACCCGTATTCGTAATAATCTATCGAGTAGTAACCAACTTTTGAAAGCTTGCCGTTTCTATACCCATATTCGTAATAGTCAAGCGAAAGGTCGCCAATTTTTGAAAGTTTGCCACCGCGATAGCCATATTCGTAGTAATCTAGCGAAAGATCGCCTGCTTTTGAAAGTTTGCCTGTGCGATAGCCGTATTCGTAATAATCTAGCGAGCCACTTACGTTTAAAAATAAATTACCAAGCTCGTCCATGCCAACTATTTTGCCGTATCTATCAATGGGAATTACCGCATGAAAGCTTCCGTTATTTTGGCTACAACTAATATAAACGTCGTTTTTAATAACACCAACCGATAAAATATTACCCTTAGTATCTAAGTGTAAAATCATACAACACCCCTTAAAATTTTTCTTAAATAAATTGTATCATATTTATTTTGCCATTGTCAATACTAAATCAATCGATAAAAGTACTATCATTTAAAAACTGCGTAAAAAAACGCCCCAAAAGGCGTTTAAAAAATAGTTTTAGTTTAAAATTTATCAATAATTTTAAAATCTTCACGCTTTACCGATATTTGCGCAATATCTTTTCCCGTTTTAGGATGTGAAAAAATTATTTGCCAATAATTATCAACAGCATAACTGCTAATAACACAGCCCCTATCACCTTTACGAACCCCCGCGAGGGTATATTTAGGTTTTTCTGCAATCAATTCTACCACGTCATACTCTTTTACGTCGCATTCACGCAAGGTAGTATGTTTTTCTAATTTTACGTTAGATAAAAATTCCTGCATTTCTAAAATTATTTTTTCATCAGCTCGAATAATAAATTCAAGATATTTTTCATCTACCGTAGCAAAAGCATATTCGCCTAAATTATATAAATTATAAAAACACACAGTAATATCCTTTCCGCTTATTTTTACTACCGTTCCTTGATAATCCTTATGTATTCCTTTTTTTGCTAATTCCTCTACTTCTTCTATCAATTTTACGTTATCGTATATTTTCATTTAAGCCCCCTTTTAACTGTCAGCTAAAGGCGTATTACAAGTAATTAGCCCCAGTGGATGCACTTTCCAACCACTAATAATTTTAATTTTTTTGCCCGTTGGGGTTGCAAGTTCAATTATAATATTTATTTCTTGCCCATACTGTGAATCTAATTCACGTATTACATAATCGCCACTTGAATACTTTTGTTTTACTTGATTTTCTTTTCAATCGTTACACAAGATGCGGTTAATATTCTACGGATTCTTCCGCAAAGATTACGCTTTTCTTTAAATATTTCTTCAGATATTTGACCTGTACTAAATAAAAGTTTTAACCAACTTTCCGTTTCAAAACATTCTTTTCTCGCAATTTTTAATTTGGAAAGCATATCGGGTAAGCTTTGCGGATATTGCGCTTCCGTGACATTTGCAAAAATACTTGATGAGGATTTACGAATTTGAAAAACGGTGTTTGAACAATCCTTAATTTTTGATAACGATTGACAAAGTAATTCGATTTCTACCGCCAACTGTTCAGCGTATTTCATTAGTAAGTTTTCTTTCATAAATTGTACCTTATAAAAAATCACAACACCAGTTGTGTATGTAATTTGCGATAGCTGTATGGAATCAATAAAATTGTATGTAATCAAGCTGAAACGGGGAATTACATACATTGCTACGCAATGATTACATACGCCTGCGGCGATTACATACCAAGCTTTTCAGCTTGAATAAACAACCTAAGTTGACGATTCAACTTAGGTTGTTTGTGGTGGAGATGGGCGGAGTTGAACCGCCGTGTTGCATAAAACCCCAAAGACCTTCTACATACTTATCCGATTAAAAATCTTGTCGCTCGCAGTTAATCGGCAAACAACTTACGACAAAGCCCGTTAAATTCCGCTAAAACGCCACAGGCAAAACGCTTTAGCCGTTCACCACGTTAATGATGCCCTATCCCTACCCCGTGGTATAGCAAGGTAGAACAACTGCTTTAATTAAGCAGCAAATGCGTAATTGTTGTTAGCATTTAATTTTAAAAATTTTCCATATTTTAACGCAGTTATGGTCTGCGGTATGCTTACGTCTTCCAAATCTTACACAGTCGAAACCAAAACACCCCCACGTTTTTATTTTATGCTCTTTTTATTGTTATATTTTAACACTTTTTTATTTTTTTATCAAGCGTTTACAACAACTTTAAAAATGCACTTATAAAAGTAAATTTACAACTACTGGCATTAGATAAATAAACGTTATTGCTACTATTCCAATAGCTAAACCGCAAATATTAAACGCTTTGTCAAATTTATTAAAACCTTCAACCTTTTTATAATAAATCAAGTATAGCGCTAAAAGCACGCCACCTAAAAGCATAGCGATACAACCCAAGATTAAGCCCTTTGGTAAAAAGGTAACTTTTATTTCGCACTCTCCGTTTTCAAGTTCAACCGCCATAAGCCCATTGACCGAAAAAACCTTTGCGCTTTTACCGTTTACCTTTGCTTTATACCCTTCATCATAAGGTAAACAAGTTATAAGAGATTGCCCTTCGCCTGCAGTAATTTTTCCACTAACGCCATTGAAATTTATATCAATATCGCCACCTATAGCGCAATTAACCGCGTTTTTAAGAATATTTTTATCAATCGAATAAATGCCAAAAGTCCTACCGTAAATATTGTTTTTTAGCGTAACGGTTACGGTTACAAAAGTATCTTTATAAGTTCCCAAATATAGCGTTCCGTTATTCATTTGCTTTGGCCAGTTCGTTGCAAAAGTGGTTGGATTTGACGCCCCTGCCTTTTTTACGGATATTTGCTTTATATCTTCAAGCGTACCCTCTTTTAATGCGTTTGAATAATCGTTAAAGTAATCAAAATACAAACTTTGCTCGCCATTTACCATAAACGTGAATGTAAGTTTTGCATCTTGATATATATCTTTAATAACGTAATTAAAAATATTTTGTTCGCTTTTATCGATAACGTTGTTAAAACTCGTTACGTTATACTTGGTATATAATCCGTCAAGCCCAGTTAAACGCTTAAATAAATTATTTTGTATTTGCCATCTTTCTAAGCTTTGGTCGCTTGTGTTTTCACCTTGCGTGTTCATTAAAAAGGCAAGCGGAAACAAAAACTCGCTTTCTTTAGCATAATAATTTTCGTTTTTATAAACCGCCGTAGTGCTTGTACCGCGATATATACTATATTTATTATGTAGCAATGCATCGGTAAAAATATTACCGCCGTTCGAATGTACTTCAAGCCAGTATGATGAATATCCAAGCTCTTTTGCAAGCATTATGTACGAATATGAATTTAACGAAGTAAAGTGTGAAAGGGTATTATATCCCATTGCGCCAACCAAGTTAACGTCGTAATGTTTAGATTGCGATTTTACCCTGTAAAACCCTTCGTCAGTAATCATGTTTTGCGTTTGCAAAGCCGATTTAAATTCAGCATAATCATTGGCAGGTTTAGTCATATAAACGTTTGCCGAAAAGAATGCTTCAGTAATGCAAAGTATGCCTATAACGCCGTAAACGGCTACTTTTTGCACTAATTTATAGTGTGACGCAATATAAAATAAACTAATAAAAACAAGTGGAATTAAATAATAAATTGAAAGATATTTAAACGAAGCGTTATTGCCCCAAAGCGTTTTTGAATATGCTGTTATTATCTCCTTATTAGCTACGTAAAAACGGTAGCTAAAGCTTGCAAATGCAACACAAAAAGCAAGCGCAAAAATACTTAAAAATAATTTTACTCTTTGATTGTTAGTTTTAATCGAAAGCAAACTTTGATTATCACATTCTTGAGTTAAATTAGTTATTCCACGAAGTGCAAGAGTTAAACCAAGAGCAACTGTTATAAATGAATACCTTGTTGGAAAACACATATAACTAAAGGTTTGCCAAGCGGTAGCAATAGGCTCGATAAAAGCAGGTATCAGCATTAAAAGAAACAACGTCGTTTGGCTATCGATATTATATTTTTTACTGTTTTTAATTATAAAAGGTGTTAAAATTATCAAGCAATAAAATGACGGAAGTGAAGTTTGAATAGGCGGTAAAAAACCCTTATTTTGTAAACTTTCAAAAATATTGCCTGTTCGCATTGAAGATAGATATTGTAAAAAGCAAGGTATTAAAACTACCATTGAAAGCATCGCAGAAATAAACGAACTTATAATAAAATGTTTTAAAAAAACTTTGCTTTCTTTTCTATCAAATATATAATAAACACCGGCATATAGGCACAAAAACACCACAATCGCATAGCCCAAATAAAAATGGCAAAGCATACAAGCAAATAAACTTATTATATACAATAAAGGTTTTTTGCCTTCACGCATTTTTAAAAGCCCTAAAAGCACTAACGGAAACAAATAAAGAGTATCAAGCCAAGAAAGTATTTGATAATACATCATTGCCCAACCGCTAAAAGCATATAAAACACACAATGATAAAACAACGAACGGATTTGCTTGTTTTACTGCATTTTTTAAATATATTGCCATGGTAGCCGAAGCAGTGGCTAATTTTAACACAACCATTACGTTTACCGCGCAAGGCATCATTTCTTTTGTGAAAAACACTACTAAATAGGTAAAGGGCGAAGAAAGATAGAAAAAATAAACGCCAAAAAAGTTTATACCACCTGCATTTTGTAGTGATAACCAAAAACTACTTTTTCCCGCTAAAACGTCCTTAAAGCAACAAAGTAAGGGAATGGTTTGTTGGTCCATATCGCCCCAACTAATAGTTTTTTCGCCAAACGGATAAATATCGTTTGTGCTAAAAAGTATAGCGTAAATAATTATTACTGCTATGGGGCAAAGCACTGGTATATATTTTTTAAAAAAACGCATAGCCCACCTCAGTATTTTTTAATTTCTCGCTCCATAGCGCGTTTAATATCCTTATCCATAAGCGCTTGCTTTTTATCGAAGGTATGTTTACCTTTACATAGCCCTACTTCAATTTTTATAAGTGCATCTTTAAAGTAAAGTTTTAACGGAACTAATGTAAACCCCTTCTCACTAACCTTTTCGCCTATTTTTCGCGCTTCGTATTTATGAAGTAACAAGCGTCTATCCCTACGCGCCTCTTTTACGTTATACGCGCCAGATTTATCGTAAACAGAAATATGCATATTCTTAATGAATACGCTTCCGCCCGAAATCGAACAATAACTATCTTTTAAATTCACGTTACCTAAACGAATTGATTTTACTTCGCCACCATCAAGCGAAATGCCTGCTTCATAACTATCGATAATAAAATATTCGTGTTTGGCTTCTCTGTTTTCGCAAATTACTTTCATAAATAACCTTTTTTTATTGATTATATTGTTAAAAAGTGCCGTTAATCGACATATAGCTACACTTTTTATATTTTTTGAATAAATGAAAAATACACGCGAGCGCGCTCGTACGAAGTTCCTGTTAACTTAACAACAACCCTTTCACCAAGTTTAAAAGAGTGCTTAGCCGATTTTAAGGTGTAATTTTCTTGAATAAATTCATATTTACCGTTTGGCAAATCTTCTAAAGGAATAAGCCCTTCGGCACAGTTTTCTAAACGAACGAACACACCGAAAGAAGTTACCCCGCTTATAATTCCTTCAAAATAATCGCCTATAAACTGCTCCATAAACTTACAAACGTATAAATCATCGATTTCTCGCTCAATTTTATCCGCCCTCTTCTCGCTATCACTATTATTTAAAGCAATTTCGGCACACTTAGGGGCGTAATACTGCTCAACTTCAGGAGCTCTGCCTTCAATTACACCCTTTAATATTCTATGTGCAACAAGGTCGGGATATCTTCGTATGGGAGAAGTAAAATGGCAATAACATTTTTCGTTTAAGCCAAAATGCCCAGTATTTTCGTTTGAATAAACTGCCTTTTGCATAGAACGAAGCATTACGTCGCTTACAACGCCTTTAATATCGCTATTTTCAAGTTCTTTTAATACCTTTTGAAAATCCATAGGATATTCTAATTTTTGTGGTACTTTTAAACCGCAACCGCGAAGAAAAGCCTTAAATGCGGATACTTTTTCCGGGTCGGGCTTGCCGTGTGTTCTATAAATTAACGGCAACTCGCTATAATACAAAAATTCAGCAACGGCAACGTTTGCCGAAATCATAAACTGTTCGATAAGCCTTTCACTTTCAAGCCCTTCGCGCCTTGAAACTATAAGTTCGTTATCTATAAAAGAAATACGGCATTCGTCAACGTCAAGGTCAACCATACCCCTTTTTTCACGACCTAAAAGCATTAAATTTTTAAGTTCACGAGCAATAAATAAATTGCTTGTAATTTCACTATATTCCTTTTTTAGCTCTTCATCGCCGTTAAAAATTGCTTGTACTTTATTATAAGTTAAACGGTAATTTGAGTTGATAATCGACTTATAGAAGGACTTATCCACCATATCACCCCTTTCGTTAAAGCACATTTTAACGCTAACAGCAAGCCTATCAACGCCCGGATTAAGTGAACAAAGATTATTCGATAGTTTTTCGGGAAGCATAGGAAAAACCTTTCCGGGAATATAAATACTAGTTCCGCGCTTATAAGCTTCTTTATCCGTTTTGCTACCTATTTTAACGTATGACGAAACGTCGGCAATATGAACGTATAAAATATATTGATTACCTTCTTTATAAATCGAAATAGCATCGTCAAAATCGCGAGCGTCTTCACCGTCAATAGTAAAGGTTAAAAGCGAAGTAAAATCTTCACGAGATAAGCGTTCTTCGCTATCAAAATCTTCTGAAATTTTTTGTACTTCCTTGATTACTTCGGCAGGAAATGAGGCTGGTACGTCGTTGCTTATTAAAACGCCGTCAACTTGCGCCTTTATATCAAAAGGATTACCCAAAATATCGGTAACAACCCCTTCGGGTGAGCCGTTTGGCGGATAAGCCACTATTTTTACCGCAACCTTTTGACCTGTTTTAGCATTTAACCCGTGCCCTTTAGCAATATATATATCACTACCGAAAGAACTATCATCAGGTTCGACGAAAGCGTAGCCCTTTTGAGCGTAATAAACGCCCGAAATTCTGTTTACTCCACGCTGTAAAATTTTAACAACTTCGGCTTCGTCACTTGAGCCACTACTTGAAAATAACCTTTTAACCAAAACTTTGTCGCCTTGATAAGCACCGTTTAAATATTTGGGCGGAATAAAAAGGTCGGCTTCACCATCGCTTCTTATTAAAAATGCAAACCCACGTTCGTGACGCTTAATTTTACCTTCGATAAGCGAAGTATTATGTGGCAAATAATAGCGCGAGCCTAATTCAATTATGTTTTTTTGTTTTTCAAGCTCTGTTAAAACCTCTTCAAGCATTTGCTTTTCTTGATATGATACAGCCGAGCATTTTTTTGCAAGACTTTTAAAAGAAAGCCCATCCTTACCGGCAGTTTCAAGCGAGCTTAAAATAAATTCAATAATTTTCATAAACAAACCGTATTATATGCATTAAGATATAAAAAAGCGACTTAAATGATTAAGTCGCTTACTTTTGTAATGGCAATCGTTAGTTCTTAGCCAACCTTTAAAAGCATTTGGATAAGATAGAATGCAACCATTAAAACTACTAAAACAATAATACAAATAACTGTTAAAGTACGAAGTTTGCTTTCTAACGTTTTTGATTTATTCTTACCGTAGAAGGTATCTGAAGTGCCGTTAATAGCGCTGATACCAGTTGAATTACCCGGTTGAAGCATTACGACTATAATAATAAATAGAGCGCAAAGAACTGATAAAATTAAACAAATTAAGCTTAATGCCTTATAAAGTTCATAAGAAGCGCATAAATTAAATAAAAATCCCATTAGTATTCTCCGTTCGCGAAAATATCGCATATTATAATTACTTATGAATTATACCACACCAAAAAATTTATTACAAGCGTTTTTGCAACCATTTTTAGCATTTTTTACAATATTTCACTATTTTTTTATTATTTATTTAATAATTAACGACTTACCAGTCATTTCTGCTGGAATTTCTTCGCCCATTACTTCTAAAAGAGTTGGCGCGATATCGGCAAGTATTCCGCCTTCGCGTAAAGCAACACCCTTGTACTTTTCGCTTACTAAAATAAACGGTACTAAGTTGGTGGTGTGAGCAGTAAATGGCTTGCAGTTTTCATCAAACATCTTATCTGCGTTACCGTGGTCGGCAGTAATAAGCGCGCTACCACCCTTAGCTAAAACCGCGTCAACAATTTTACCCATACATTCTTCAACCGTTTGAACTGCTTTTACAGCCGCTTCAAACACGCCGGTATGACCTACCATATCACAGTTTGCATAGTTTAAAATAATAACGTCGTACTTGTCGCTTTCAATTTCTTTAAGAACCTTTTCAGTAACTTCGTAAGCGCTCATTTCGGGTTGCAAATCGTAGGTTGCTACCTTTGGTGAAGCAATTAAAATTCTATCTTCAAGTTCAGTTGGGGCTTCAACGCTACCGTTAAAGAAGAATGTTACGTGAGCATACTTTTCAGTTTCAGCAATCTTTAAGTGCTTATGACCTTTCTTTGAAAGGTATTCGCTTAAAGTATTTGCATAACTTTGCTTACCAAACGCAATAGTAACGTTAGTAAAAGTTGCGTCGTATTGAGTAAAGCATACGTAAACAGGATTTAAAAAGCCGGTTTTCCTTTCAAATCCGCTAAATTCAGGTTCAGAGAACGCTCTTGTAATTTCACGAGCGCGATCAGGACGGAAGTTAAAGAAAATAATGCTATCTCCATTTTCAATTAAGCCTAAAGGTTTGTTGTTTTCATAAACCTTTGTAGGCAATACAAACTCGTCGGTAACGCCGTTAGCATAACTTGCTTCAATAGCTTCAGCCGCGTCTGTCGCGCTTTCACCAACGCCTAAGGTTAGCATATCGTAAGCCTTTTCAACTCTTTCCCAACGATTATCTCTATCCATAGCGTAATATCTACCCGAAACAGAAGCTATTTTACCAACCCCTATTTCATTGATTTGAGCTTGCAATTCACGAACAAATCCCGCACCTGAAGTTGGTGAAACGTCACGCCCATCTAAAAGCAATGAACGAACACCTTTTTAGCTCCACGCTCTTTAGCCATTTTGAGTAGAGCGTAAAGGTGAGTAATGTGACTGTGAACACCGCCGTTTGAAAGCAAACCGTATAAGTGAAGATTTTTATCGTTTTTTACAGCGCTATCAATAGCCTTGATAAGACCTGCGTTTTCAAAAAATTCACCGCTACCAATTTCATAAGTAATACGTGAAAGCTCTTGGCGAATAATTCTGCCCGCGCCAATATTTAAATGGCCAACTTCACTATTACCCATTTGGCCATCGGGAAGACCAACGTTTTCACCACTTGCCCCTAAAAGAGTGTGTGGATATTTACTTTTTAAATTTTCAATAACTTTTGCGTTTGCTTTTGCAATGGCGTTACATTCACATGGTTTATTTTCACCATAGCCGTCCATTATGAACAAACATACAGGTTTATTTTTCATATATTCTCCTTTACTTAAGTTACGCCCTTTCCGTGTTTTGAAAGGGCGTAAAGCATAGTTAATAGCGTTATAGGCTTATTTATTGTAATTAACAACTTGTGCAAAATCAGGTGCTTTTAATGAAGCGCCACCAATTAAGCCACCGTCGATTTCTTCTTGTGCCATAAGTTCTTTAGCGTTAGAACCCTTCATACTTCCGCCGTATTGAATACGAACTGCGGCAGCACACTTAGGGCAGAAAGTTTCAGCAATAACCTTTCTAATAAAGCCGATAGTTTCGTTAGCTTGTTCGCTAGTAGCAGTTCTACCAGTACCGATAGCCCAAACAGGTTCGTAAGCAATAACTAATTTAGTTAAATCTTCAACACCCTTTAAGCCTTCAACTGTTTGACGGCGTAAAACTTCTTCAGTTTTGCCAGTTTCTCTTTCTTCTAAAGTTTCGCCAATACAAACGATAGGAATTAATCCTTTGTTTAAAGCGGTTAAAGTTCTTTTATTAACAGTTTCATCAGTTTCGCCAAAATATTGACGGCGTTCGCTATGACCGATAATAACGTATTCAACGCCTAAAGCAAGTAACATATCGGCAGAAATTTCGCCAGTGTATGCACCGCTTTCTGCAAAGTGAACGTTTTGTGCACCAAGGTGAATATTACTTCCCTTAACTGCTTCGCTTACAGCGTAGATATCAGTTGCTGGAACGCATACTACTACGTCACATTCAGCATCTTGAACTAAAGGTTTTAATTCGTTAACTAAAGCAGCGCCTTCAGCGGGCGTTTTGTTCATTTTCCAGTTTCCTGCAATAATAGGTTTTCTCATTTTAAAATACACTCCAAGTATATTATTTTATTTTTTTCGTGCTTATTATACCACTATTATAAATTAAAAGCAATTATTTTAGCATAAATTATGCGTTTTTAATATTTTTAATATTAAATTTATGGTTAAATATTTAAAATATTTAATTTGCGTATAAAAAAATCCCAATCGTAACGACTGGGATTTTAATTTTATATTTGTTTGCGTACGTAACCGAAGTTAAAGCGCAAAGTTTTAGCACTATTTGCGTAGCATATAAGTGCTTTTATTTTAATTATTTTTTGAAGAGCCCTATATAAGGCTTATTGTAAATAAGCCTTAGATGCGAGTTAGAGTGGTGAAACCGAGCTTTTACCGACGGGCGCGTACTATTGCGTACGTAACCAAGGAAAAGCGCAAGTCTTCGCCCATATTACAATTTAAGCCTTTTACACTTCAAAATAAGCCTTAGATGCGAGCAAGACGAGGCGTTTTAATTTTAACCGCAGGGAGCGACCTTGTTGGTCGTAGGAATGTGGGTAAAATTAAAAGAACAAAGTATTGCAAGGTGATGATAAAAAAATAATTATTTATAAGCGTTAGCGTAAAGTGTTTAGATGCAAGCAAGAGTATAAAACTGCGTATTTAACAAGGGCGCGTACTTGTTCGTACGTAACCGAAGTTAAAGCGCAAAGTTTTAGCACTATTTGCGTAGCATATAAGCGCTTTTATTTTAATTATTTTTTTTGAAGAGCCCTATATAAGGCTTATTTTTCGTTTAAGCAAGCAATACCAGGTAGCTCCTTACCTTCAAACAATTCAAGTGAAGCACCGCCACCAGTTGAGATGTGAGTCATCTTTTCAGCGTAACCAAGTTGAGTAACTGCAGCTGCGCTATCGCCACCACCGATAATAGTAGTTGCATCAGTTTGAGCTAAAGCATTAGCAACTGCGTTAGTACCAGCAGCTAAAATTGGGTTTTCGAAAACTCCCATAGGACCGTTCCAAATAACTGTTTTAGCATTCTTAACAACAGAAGCGTATAATTCTCTTGTTTTTACACCGATATCTAAAGCTTCACGATCAGCTGGAATAGCACCTACGTCGTAAGGGATAACTTCGATTGGAGCATCAATTGGATCTGGGAAACCAGCAGTAGTAACAACGTCGATAGGAAGATAAATCTTTTTACCAAGAGATTCAGCCTTCTTTAACATTTCGTTACAGTATTCAATTTTGCTATCATCAACTAAAGAAGCGCCAACTTCGTATCCTTGACCTTTTAAGAAGGTATAAGCCATACCGCCACCGATAATTAAAGAATCACATTTTTCAAGTAAATTATCAATAACTTTAAGTTTATCAGCAACTTTAGCACCGCCTAAAACAGCAACGAATGGTCTTACAGGTTGTTCTAAAGCACCACCCATAACTGTTAATTCTTTTTGAATTAAAAAGCCACAAACAGCAGTTTTAACTAAACCTTGTTCAACGATAGCAGCGGTTGAACCGTGTGAACGGTGAGCTGTACCGAAAGCATCGTTAACAAATACGTCACAGTAGCTTGCAAGTTTAGCGCAGAAATCTGGATCTCTCTTTTCTTCGCCAGCTTCAAAACGAGTGTTTTCAAGTAAAACAACTTCACCATCTTGAACTTCGCTAACTGCTTTATCAGCAGATGGACCAACAACGTCGGTTGCGAAAACTACCTTTTGACCAAGTTTTTCAGCAAGTCTTTCAGCTACAGGAGCTAAAGAATATTTAGGAACAACTTGCCCCTTTGGTTTACCCATGTGTGAGCAAAGAATAACCTTTGCTTTATTATCGATAAGATATTGAATTGTTGGTAAAGCGCCGTTAATTCTTGTTTCATCGGTAATTTTACCGTCTTTCATAGGAACGTTGAAGTCAACGCGTACAAGACACTTCTTACCAGCTACGTCTACGTCTTTAATAGACATTTTATTAAGCATATTCATAATAGAATGCACTCCTTATTTTTTTTTGTCAATAGTATTCTACACTTTACCAACCAAATTGTCAAATATTTTTCTTTTCTTTTAAGCTATTTCAAGCTATTTTATTAGTTTTTGTTAAAATTTTTTTAAATTTTAATTTAAATGCGCGCCAAGTTACACCCTTTTTAGGTTTTTCTGTAAACAAAAAAATATAAAGGTTATCAACTAATTTGCAAAAATATTTAAGCATAGGCGTTAATATTAAAGTTACCGCAACGTTAAATAAAGTGTGAAAATTAGCTATACTTCTTCCAATTCCAGCAGAAAACACCGAAAGAGCAGCGATTTTATCGCCCAAAAATACCAGTGGCAAGAAAAAAATCACAACCCCAGCAATATTAAACGCAATATTAAAAATCGAGCACTTTATACTTTCTTTTCCCATTGATAGCGATGAGAATATTACCGGTAAACAAGTTCCAACGTTTGCACCCAAAATTAAAAACATTGCGCTTTTAAAATCGATAAGTCCTATACTTCCCAAAACTATCATAACGCTACTTGCAACCGAACTACTTTGTAAAATCGCTGTAATCACAAAGCCGTTTAAAAGTAATAACAAAGGGTTTTTTACCTTAAATAAAGAAGTAAACCAAGCGTATTTTTCAAAACATTCAACATTTTTAGTTAAAAGCTCGATGCCTATAAATATAAACCCAAAACCAAGTGCTGCAAGACCTATGCTTTTTAAATTTTGTTTTTTACAAAAGTATAGCAATAAGCCGATAAACGCTATAAAACTACCAATTGCGGTAACGTTTAAATTTGATACGGTAGAGAGCGAAACGAGTTGTGCGGTAACAGTTGTACCTATATTCGTACCCATAATTACCGCACACGCACCCACGAAAGAAATTATACCCTTTTCAACGAAAGTTATAACTATCATATTCGTTGCAACACTGCTTTGAGCAATCGCCGTAGCTCCAATACCAGTTAAAATAGCCCCGTACTTATTAGAAGTTGCTCCTTTAACAAGAGCGCTTATTTTTCCACCAACAACCTGCGATATACCTTCGCTTAATATTTTAAGTCCGTATAAAAAAATTGAAATTGCGCCCAAAAGAAAGAAAAAATTTTCAACCAACAAAGTAATTACCTTATACTTTTATAGTTTACTATCTTTTCTTTCCTTTTATGACATATTCTATTGTAAATTTTATACAATCAATATATATAATACGCCGTTAATCGACATATATAGGGCTTTTTATACAATTATTACACAAGAGTTTCAGTGTTTCTAACAAAGGTAAATTTCACCTTAAAGATATCGTCATTAAGGTTAAGCGTGCCATTTTTAACATATTTTAAATATACGCAATCACCCATGTTTTCAAATTTTCCAAGATTGATTAGTTTCGTTTCAACGTCGATCTCTTTAAAGCATTTCGCCGTTATTATAGGTTCGTCCAACTCTGCGTTTACGCATAAGGGAAGGTTTAATTTAGATATCGTTCCATAGTCGTAATTTTTTTGAGCCGAATTATAACATTCAGCATAAATATCGTAAAAGTTTAAATAGTTTGATTTAAACACTATTTTCGACATACACACGCTATTCGCTATCCCACCATTAGTACTCTTGTAATAACCATTACTGTCGAGCGCAAAATTATAACCTGTGTTTAAGTCAACAATTTCAGTTAAGCACTCGGGCGCACTATTTAAAACTGCAACCTTAAACACCTGTTCGTAGCGCTCACTTCCAACAGTCATAACAACGCTTATATTACATTCTCCAACCGTAGAAAGGGAAGATAGATTAATACTAAGCAAATTATTTTGCGCGCTAAAGGAATTTATTTTTACAATTTGAGCGTTAGAACTTTGCACCGAAAATTGCGGAACTTGAGCATTTGACACACCATAACTAAGTTTAATTATATGATTTTCATTTACTAAAAAAGTTCGCTCGCCGGCATTTTCAAAACCGCTTGTTTTGCAAACAATTTTTTCTATAACACCGTTATTTTTCCAAACGTCGGCATTTTTATAATGATATATTTGTTCGCCAGTTACAGATATTTGCACCGCGCTATCCGTTCCATAATCAAAGTAGGTTTGTTCATTAAGTATAGGTGGTTTTTTAACTCTTGTCATATCAACTTCACTCAAACACTTCATACCCGAAAATCTTTCGCTTACAGATAGCACAGTTGAAGGAATAGCTACTTGCTTTAAATAGCGGTTATTAACTAAAATATCCCCAAAATTATATAAATTATTTGGTAAATATACGTCAACTAAATTATAACAATCTTTAAATGCATTGTCGAATATTTGCACTTTTTCACACTCAAAGATTGCTTTTGTTAAAGATATCATACTCGAAAACGCATATTCGCCCACACTTTTAACGTTTTTAGGAATAATAATTTCGCATACTTTTTTACAATTTTTAAACGCATATTCGCCGATAGTTTTTAAATTGTCGTATAGATAAATATACAAAAGCGAGCAACAATCACTAAAAGCGTAGTTACCTATTGAGTTAATTTTAGTCGGCCATACAATATTAGCTAAACGTTCACAACCATTAAATGAGTAATTACCAAGCGTAGTTATACTATTTGGAAAAACAATTTCGCTTAATGATATGCAATTATCAAAAGAATATTCGCCTATTTCCGTTAAAGCATAAGGCAAAGCCACCATTTTTAAGTTTATTGCACTATCGGCAAGATATCCCGAAATTTTAGTGAAATTGTTTGGTAAAACCAAATGCTCGAGCGAATGGCAAGAGGTACATATATTCTTTTTACAGTTAGTTGATGCCGTTATAGGAATTACTAAACATTTAAGCTTACTACATCCGTAAAAGCTGTTGCTTTCAACGGTTACCCCGCTTGGAATATTTACCTGCTCAAGATTTACCGCGTGCGCGCAAGAATATGCACTTGCAAAAACAATTCCGCGCCCATATTCAATTTTAGTAATAAGCTTTTGATAATCAAGATGCGAACTGTTAATATCACCTAATATACCACTTGCAGAAGTGTTTGTTCCTAAATATCCAAGTACGTTTTGCGAAAAATCAAAGGTAACAATGTATTCGCCAACCTGAAAAAAGGTGTGTTCAATAGTTTGAGCACCTACGCTACTGCTAGTGTATGGCTCACTACCATCGCCAAAGTCCACCTGTACACCATTTGCCGTATCTTGAAAATAACAAAACTGTAACGTGAGCATATCTTCATCCGTAATGTTTAAATGTACCCTTGTTTTACCGTCACTCGTAACGTATAAAGCGCCACAGTAAACGTTATTTTCATTTACAGTTATACCTCCGTTTTCAATAGGCATATTACTCGTCCATCCTTCAAAGGTATAACCCTCGATTTCTGGCGGAGTTGGAAAAGGCACGAAAGTGCCCGTATTTGCACGCAACTGAGATATTATATTACCTTTAAAATCAACAAATCTAACCCAATATTCACCATCTCCTTTAATTTCATCATCTTGATAACTAACGTTAACTTTCACCCTATCAAAACCAATATAACCTTCAGGCGGAATAAACTCGCCGTTTTTTATAATCTGCTTAGTTTTTAAAATAGGTAGTATTTCAATATCTTCGTTACAATATTTTTTATATGTTTTTAATTTTACACCTTTTTTATTAGATAATTTAAGTATCATGCTAACCCTCCATCTCTATCGTTCTTACGGTATCGCTTATGGTTGCGCTTGAATACTCAATCGCGTTTTCGCCACCGTTGATATCCATCATAAAAAAGCCGTTGTTTGTTCGCTTAACCGACATAACTGGCACGCCATTTACTATTCCACTAGCCGGATGATAACCAATACCAACAACGCTAACCATAGTGGATTGGTTATAAACCTTAGTATTTAACGCGCTTACAACGTAAAATATACACTTTGAAGTTCCACTAGTTACGGTAATCGTATGAGTATATGCCGTGGCAGGTTTAACAAACAATTTGCCATCACTTGATATTCTAACCGGAACAGTATCGTAAGAATAGGCAACGTCGGCTTTAATCAAACCGAACTTTAACGAACTTGCTTTACCATAGATTGAACCTATATTCTCGCTTTGTCCATCATCGTAGTTCATAACTACTTCACCATCGGTAACGGTAATAGAAGAAATACTTCTTCCATTTTTCGCCTTGATATTAAAAGCAATAGTAGTTCCATCGCTTTTGTTTAAAACAACAGGCGTAACAGAATAATTTTCTTCTTCAGTCGTTTCACCAACAGAACCTGAAGTAATACTTACACCATCTTTTCCGTTTGCTCCGTTAGTACCATTACTACCGTTTGCACCATTTTGGGCTTTAATTTGGGCAGTGAAAGTGCTTCCATCGTTTTTATTAAACGTTACTGGCGTTATCGTATAATTACCCGAAGTGCTTGCGCTTCCGCTTTGAGCCGACGTTATATCACAACCGTTTTTTGTAAATACGTTTATCGTATCTTGCGTTTGGTCGGTTTTTACAAAGGTTACGGGAGTAACCGTATAATCGCCCTGCTTTTGACTTTCACCCGAATAAATATTTTCTATTCCAACGCCTTTAATAGTTTCAACAACTCCGCCACCTTCGGCTTCGCCCATATATGCTTCAAGTATATCGGCGTGCCACTCACCATTTTCGTTAACGCTTAAATATTTACCTGCATCGCTTATATCTACTTCGGGCAAGGAATCGCTATATGCAAGTGCTTTTGCCGGCAAATACTCACAATAACCAACTTGCACCGATCCGTTATCAAGCAAAGCTTTTGCAAATTGCTCTTCGGTTAAAGTGCAAGTTACAAAGTTACTTTTTACCGCGCTTACGCAGAGATCACATATCTCGCCCGTTTTTATTCGTATAATGCAGTTTAACTTAGGCTGACTTTGAACTGAATTTGCGCTTTGTAAAAAAGTTTGATAATCTTCAAAAAATAAGCCAAACGAAAGATTATTAACTTCTTCTTTAGTCGCATACGTTTGACTCACTTGCGATTTGGTTGCATAGTCACTCGACGCTTGATTTTTGGTTAGGTAGTCGCTACTCGCCTGCGTTTTACTTAAATAATCGCTTGTTGCCTGAGTTTTAGTTAGATAATCGGTTGTTGCCTGTGTTTTAGTTAGGTAATCGGTTGTAGCTTGCGACTTACTTAAATAGTCACTGCTCGCTTTTTCCTTTGTTAAATAGGTTTGCTCTGCCGTTTGACTTGGTAAATAAGTTTGCTCTGCGTTTTGATTGGTTAAATAAGTTTCACTCGCCTTTTCGGTTGTTAAGTAAGTGCTACCTGCTTTTTCACTGGTCAAGTATGTTTCGCTTGCTTGATTTTTGGTTAGGTAGTCGCTGCTCGCCTGCGTTTTACTTAAATAATCGCTTGTTGCCTGAGTTTTAGTTAGGTAGTCGGTTGTAGCTTGCGACTTACTTAAATAGTCACTGCTCGCTTTTTCCTTTGTTAAATAGGTTTGCTCTGCCGTTTGACTTGGTAAATAAGTTTGCTCTGCGCTTTGATTAGTTAAATAAGTTTCACTCGCCTTTTCGCTAGTTAAGTAAATTTCGCTTGCTTTTTCACCAGTTAAATAGTTAGCATCGTTATTAAGAAGCGAAACGTTGTTACCCTTTCGCAAAACCTCTTCTTTTAGCGCGCGTTGAAGCTCGTTTTGAAGTTGAATAATATGGTTATATTCAAGGTTAACCCTTGGTAGCCCATCCTTAATAGAATTTTCGATAACCACTTCAAAAACGTTAGTGTTTAGCACCTTTTCACCATCGTCACTCTCAAAGGATAGCTGGCACGCCAAAATACCGTTTATAGCCGTAACTTCTTCGGTAATAGCCCAGTCGATAAACAGTTTATTATCCCTTTTAACCGAATAAAGAACACTTTTAGTTTTTTCGCCCAAACGGTTTTCGGTTTTTACGTAAACGTGCAAATCTTCTAGCGAAAGGTTGTTATATTTAAGCGGGCATTCAAAAACTATTGTATCAACGTTTTTATCGCCACACCTAATTACGCTTGCCCCTAACATAACCTTTTTGTTTATAATTTGTGCTTTCATCAATTTCTCCTTATTTGAATTATTGACAACGCACGTTTCCCAATTTTGATTATACCACTAATTTTTTAAAAAGCAACCACATTGTGCCATGTTTTTGGCATGTTTTTTTTATTTTTTTAGTTATGCCTTCCTTTCTGTCATTCTGAGTAAGCGATAGCGCAATCGAAGAATCTCCCTTGCCTTCTCCAATGGGAGAAGGTGTCAGTGTTAACTGACGGATGAGGTGTTTCTAACCACAACTCAAATTAGATGTTTCGACTGGCGCTCAACATGACAAAAAAAACGCCAAACATGACAAAAGAAAACGCTAAAGGTGACAATATATAGTAAATATCCACCACTAAAGTGGTGGCTTTAGCTTAACCCCTAAAGGGGATGATAACGGCAAGTGCTTAAGCACTATCTTGACTCGCCTACCGCATCAAGCAAGCCGTTATCTTTTTTTATCTTTTATCTTTTTTGTTG
>JAFWXT010000015.1 GCA_017522945.1 Clostridia bacterium | reverse complement strand
ACTGTAACCCAAATGGTGTTCTCGCATATCCATTATAACACTCATTTTAAATTCTGTCGAGTACCTGCGATTCGATCTTCCTGTTTTTCCCATAAAAACATGCACCTCCAAAAGTGTCTAACTTTTGGGGTGCATATCAAAGTCGCTTGGCTTTTAGTTTATAAAATTTTAAGCGGGCAATTCTAAATATGCTCGTTTTTTTAAAAGTGCCGATAATGAAGTTATACGGGCACTTTTTAGTTTTTTGAAAGTATAAAATCACCTATTTGTGGTAAAGTTGTTGCTGTAAAAGTTATGCTGTATTTTTCTGGGGCAACTTTGTTATCTTGGTTAAGCCAAATGCAGTCGAGCTCTGCGTTGTTAGCGCCTTGAATATCGCTAGTTAACGAATCACCTATAACGAGCGCTTTTTGTGGGTTATAATCGTTAATTTCTTTTGCTACTAAATCGAAGAAAAGTTTTTGTGGTTTGCTAACGCCCATTTGTTCTGAAATAAAAAGCTTTTCAACGTATTGTTGTAGGGGTGAACCATTAATTCTTCCAAGTTGAACTTTAGTAACTCCGTTGGTGAT
The DNA here is from genome assembly GCA_017522945.1 of Clostridia bacterium. Taxonomy (GTDB): domain Bacteria; phylum Bacillota; class Clostridia; order Christensenellales; family Borkfalkiaceae; genus HGM11416. Next base: position 34,340 of record JAFWXT010000015.1, on the reverse strand, counting down.
GATAAAAATACGCTTGCCTGCGTTTTTAAGTTTTTCAAGCAAAGGAACAGTATCTTCAAACAAAATACTTTTTGTTGAAAGCGCGTTCAAGTAGTCATCGTTCATTTTGCTCGCATCAGCCCCTGTTATATTAAGGGCAGAGAGTAGTTGTTCAAACCTTCTTACAACGATACGCTCTTTAGATAAAAGCCCCTTTTCAAGGTCTTCCCAGTTTTTGTGGTTGATCTCGCGGTAAAGATTAAAAATTTCGCTCGTGCAATCAACACCGTATTTGGGTGCAATTTCATAAAAGGCAAGTTCTTCGCTTTTATCAAAATCGTATAAAGTTCTATCGGCATCAAATAATAAAATATCGTAACTCATATAAAAATTGTAACATAAATTTTTGTTTATAGCAACAAAATTTAGCGTGTTAATGATGGTTTTTGCATTCAACTTTTATTTGGTAATCCAAAAGCTGTAAAATATTCTTTTCAAGCTTATAATAGTGATTAGGCTCAAATCGGTATAGCTTTTCTTTTACCATAAAAAAATCACAGTTAGACGACTTAGAAAGTTCAATAAGTGTGGCTATATCTTCGTTAAGTTTACTTTCAAGCGCCTTAAGAGCATCATTTGAAAGAATTGACCACTTATCTTCTTCTTGATAGGATGAAGGCGTTTCTTCTTCTTTTTCGCAAATAATTTTTAACTCAACTTTTAAAATGGGTATGCCATTTTCTATTTTAAGTTTAACTTTGTAAAAGTTTTCAATTATTGAAACAAGCGTATTTTTCTTTTTTCCTTCCGCTTCATACTCGACTGATAAAAAGCATTCTTTTATCGGTTTAGTTAAAAGATTATAGCAGTTTGTTTGTGAGCTAGTAAAAGCACAGGCGAGTTTGTTGTTTGAAAATAGCAAAGTTTCAGAAGCGTCGTAAAGCGTTGATTGCTCGTTTTGCGTATTACCTCCTTGACCTTGCCCACCGCCTGAATTAGCCGATTGACTACTTAAAGGCACTATTTCTTTTTGTTCATTTTCATAGTTTGAAGATTGCGAGTTTGAGCCCGAGTTTTCTTTTGGTTTGTCGTCGGTTTGGATGCTTTTTATATAAGGCATATATCCAAATCGAGAGTGCGAAAGCATATTTGAATAAAAATCTTGAATATTAGTTATGAGTACCGAGCTAGTTCTATCGATATTTCTAAGCAGTATTTTTTGAAGCGCGAATGAAGATATATAATCGAGTGGTGTAGAGGATGATAAAACCTCTTTAGCTTTTTGCTCGCATACGCTTAACACCGCCGAACTTTGAATGCGGTTGGTTGTTAAAAAGTAATTTATTATGGGCATAAAGTCCTGATTGATAACCTCTTTGTTAATAATTATAACGTTACAAAAGGTGAGTTTCGGATACCAACCCGTTTGAAGTGAAATATTTTCAAGAGCTCCGTAAATGGTTTTTGCTTTTGCAGAAAGTATTGCATCTTCATTAGTAGTGCTTTGATTGGTTGCTTGAGGAATGGCAATTTGTGCGCTTATTTCAACACCTTCTTCAGCTTTATCGATTCCAATTGCAACTATTATGGCAGTTTTTTCAATGTTGATAAGCTCGAAATCGTTAGTAAAAAAACTAACCATACAAAATATAAAAAGCAGTATAAAAACTTTACCCCGTTTGTAATTCATTATTACTTCCTCCTAATCCTAACAAAGGTAAAAGGTAACCACAAAGAACGAATAGTGGCGCAAAATATTTACTTATAAACTCAAATACCATTAGATATTTTGCTGAAAGAGTAACGCATACGCCAAAAAGCATTAAGGTTAAAACCAATGATATAGTAAGCCTATTATTTTCCCCAAAAATTTGAACCAAACAATGGGTAGAAAGGGTTATTGGTAACGAAACCGCAATTATAGATGACAAAGCTAATAAAAATAATGCAATGTGATCAAATCTTCCCACGTTGATAAGAGCAACGCTAAAAATACCTACTTCGCTAATTGCTACCTTGCGAGATAGCGCTACATAATCGAAGATTCCGTAAAAAGTAACGTAAAATAAAATTACGCATAAAAAGGGAATAAGATAACTTAAAAATATTTTAAATTCACTTTTCTTTTCCGCTTTAAAACTGCCCAAAAAGAAAAGCAAACAAATAGCGTCGTTAAAATAGGTAAGTGCTGTTAATGCGCATATAGGCGCACTTTTGTTTGAAAAAGCAAATAGTGGAAGCAAACTTTCATAATCAGCCGACGGAATACCCAAAAAGATAATAAGTAAAAATCCTATTGCTGTTATAAAACTTGCTATTTGGCAAGTTCTACCAAAGGTTTTAAGTCCTTTTAAGGCTAAATAAAATATAATAATAAGCGCTGGATAAAAAACAGGTGCTTGTGGTAGGGTTTCGTAAAAGGTATTTTCAATAAAGATTTTTTGCTCGAAAAGAGGAACAACAGTTTTTGCAAAAAAGAAAATAGCATAAAGTATAAAAATTCCGTTTGCAAAAGGTTTGCCATAAACGCTTATTAAAATTTCATAAAAACTTTTGTTATCGTGTTTTTTATAAATAAAATAGCAAGTCAAAAGCAATAATAAATCGAGTAAAAGCAAAATTATAAGTGGTTGCCAAAGTTTTTCACCACAGTTTTTTGCGAAGTAACTAGGAGCACAAACAACTTTAGTAAGTGGTAAAAGTGCAATAAAAATAGCGCAAATTTGCCCCGTTTTAATTTGTTTTTTCATTATTTTTTGCTCCCATTCTTGTTTTATTATCGCTACCTAAAACTTTAGGACGTTTTTTCATATTAGGCACGAAGTCCATATATAAGCTATCTTTTAAATCGTTACTAATAAATGGCGCATAAGGCGCTAAAAACGGCACGCCGAAATTGTCGAGTGAGCATAGATAAATTATAATATAGGTTGCAAGCATAATAACGCCGTAACCGCCAAGAGTTCCTGCTATAATTAAAAACACAAGCCTTAAAACGCTCATCGAATCAACTACTTCGGGCGCGGTGTATAAACAAATACCCGATAGAGCCATTATCATAATGGTTGGTGTTGAAACTATGCCTGCTTTAACAGCGGTGTCACCCAAAACCAACGCGCCCACTATTGAAAGCGCCATACCCACATATTTTGGCATTCTAACGCTTGCTTCGTTTAAAATTTCAAAAATAAGCAGTGTAAAAAACATTTCAAAGCTTGGCGAAAGTGGAATACCCTTTATACTGCTTACTATCGTTAGCAAAAAGTTGAGCGGAATTACTTGCAAATGGAAAAGCTGAGCCGAAACGAAAATAGCAGGTAATAATACTGCGATAATTAGCGATATTACGCGAATAGCTCGTACCATATTGGCTCTATAGTTATTTATAAAATAATCTTCTGAAGATTGAAAGTCTTCAACGAACATATAAGGAAGGGTGAGAGCAATGGGTGATCCGTCAACCAAAATACCCACTCTGCCTTCTAAAAGTTTTTGCGAAAAAATATCGGGTTTTTCGGTGTTTCCTATTTGTTTAAACAGCGAAGTTTTGCGTTTTATTATTAGTTTTGAAATATACGAACTATCGGGAACTGAGTCGATGTTAATACTTGAAAGTTTGGCTATAACGTCGTTAACAAGGCTTTCGGGAGCAATAGAAGATAGGTAACAAAGACTAATTTGCGTTTTGCTATATTTGCCAACTTGAAAATTTTTAACTATAAAGTCGGGCGTTTTTATGCGCCTACGAACAAGGCTTAGATTAGTTTTAATACTTTCGTTAAACCCTTCGCGCGGACCGCGTACTATGGTTGAAGTTGGTGGCTCGGCAACCGCCCGCATTTGGTAAGAATAAAAATCGCAGGTTAAACAAAATTTTTCAGCGCCCAAAAGTATGGTTTTTCCTTGAAGCAGAGCAGTAATTGTATCGGTAACCGACAAACTTTTTTCAACGGCAGGTATTTGTAATTTTTTTTGGCAATCTTCAAGGTTGGTTATGTTTTGCTCTTGAATGGCTTTTATAACAAGTTTACCAGCTTCGTTTTTATCGGTAACGCTATCTACGTAAATAACGCAAAATTGTGATTGTTTTGCGCTAAATTGGTAGTAAATTATATCGTCACTTTTTAGCACATTTTTAAAAAGTTGAATGTTTTTTTGTAGATTATTTTCAAATTTCATACGCAAATTATTGCCAAATAATTGCAAATTATTCAAATTTTACTTTAAACGCTTGCATAAGCTAGCCGTAAATGATAAAATTGCTTTATTAAAGCTTTTGTATTTAGGAGTGGATTATGAAAAAATCAAAAATTTTGCTTTTAATAGTGTGCGTGTTAACTTTTGTAAGCGCGCTATTTGCATTTTCGGCTTGTGATAATCAAGTGTCTGATGACAATAAAGTGCCTGATGATTTTGAATCTTCTAATATAACTTACGAAATTGCTGACGGATATTTATATTTTGGGAGATATCCGCAAACTATTAAGGCTGAAAACGTTACTATAACTTCAACAATTAACGAAAATGGGTATTGTTTGGGTAGCGACGGCGAGTGGTATGCGAAAATAACCGTTGCTAATCAACCATATAACGCTTCAAATTATGCGTTTACTAACGGGATAAGTGTAAATACCGGGGATACTCACTATTTTAAACTCGAGCCTATAAAATGGCAAATATTAGCAAATGATGGGGAATCAGTATCGGTAGTATGCGCGAGCATAATAGTAAACAAGCCCTACGATGATGGTAGTAATAATTATGCGCAAAGTAAAATTCGCGCATGGTTAAATGATGAATTTTATAACACGGCGTTTAACAATTTACAAAAAGAATTGATACTAACAACTGAAGTTGATAATAGTGCAGAAAGCGCAGGTTATCCAACTAGCGAATATGGATTAGAAGTAAATAATCACGTTTCCGCAAATACGCATGATAAAATTTATTTATTGAGTTATCAAGAAATATTAGCATTTAATGAAGCTTGTAAAAATGCTAAAATGCTTGAAAGATTAACAAGTGACTATGCAAGAGCAATGGGCGCAGAAATGATAACTACAACGCAATACTATGGTAATGGTTTTTGGTGGCTTCGCTCGCCCAAATTTGGTGAATTAGCGGGCGGTGGGCTTGATTTTATTCATACTTCCCCTTGTGCTCGTTTAGTTTGGGCGGATGGTAATATTACTGGTGTTAGTGATGTTTTTACTGAGCATATAGGCGTTGTTCCTGCTTTGCAAATTCGCTTGAATGTTGCAGGCGAATAATTAAGTAAAAAAGAAGAAACAAAAAAACGGGTAAATTTATGATAAAATTTCGTAAATTTATTGTTTGAATTTTTGATTTTATTTGCTATAATATACTTTGTAGTTCATCTTTTTAAACTTAAAAGCGGTAAAAATCGATTTTAGGCAAAAGGTGATGATAAAAAAACAAAAGTGAGTGAAAAATTATGAGTAAAATCTTTTCGGTTGCAATAATCGGTTGCGGTTCACGCGGACAAAACGTTTACGGCAAGTATATGTTTGAAAAAAAAGAGCAATTTAAAATTATTTCGCTATGCGATGTAAAAGAAAGCATGCTTGAGATTGCAAAAAAACGTTTTGGTGTAAGTGATGAAAATTGTTTTACTGATAGCGAAGAATTTTTTAAACAAAAACGCGCAGACGTTTTAGTTCTTGCAACACAAGATCGCGACCACGTTTCGATGTGTGTAAAGGCTTTAAAGCTTGGGTACGACGTTCTTTTAGAAAAGCCAATTTCGCCCATTGAAAGCGAACTTTACGAACTTTTAGAAGCGCAAAAGCAATACGGTGGAAAGGTTATAGTTTGTCACGTTTTACGTTATGCTCCTGCATTTTTAAAGGTTAAGCAGGTGATTGATAGTGGCGAAATAGGTAAAATTATAAGTATTGATTGGACTGAACAAGTTGCATATTGGCACCAAGCTCACAGTTTTGTTCGCGGTAATTGGCGCAATGACGAGCAAACATCGCCTATGATTATGCAAAAATGTTGCCACGATTTAGATTTGTTACAATACTATGCAAATTCAAAATGTGAATATTTATATTCATTTGGTGATTTGTCCTTTTTTAATCGCGCAAATCAACCCGAAGGAGCGGCTGATAGATGCCAAGATTGTAAATATATCGATACTTGCCCATATAGCGCGGAAAGATTGTACGTTAAGCAGTTTATCGATATAGGAAGAGTTACCGGTTGGCCTTTTGACGTTGTTGATTTAACTCGCCCTATAACCGATGAAAGTTTACGCAAGGCTTATCAAAGCAATCAATACGGAAGATGCGTTTTTGCTTGCGATAATAACGTTGTTGATAATCAAAGCGTATTTATTCAGTTTGAAAACGGCATAAAAGCTAACTTAATTATGAACGGATTTACAGGATTCGCAGGGCGCAAGGTTGTAATTCACGGAACTCATGGCGAAATTGAAATGGATGAAAATAGAGATATGCTTAAAATTTCAATTTTTGGTGAAGAAAAAGACGTTTACGACGTTAGAAAATCGCAAGCGCTTAGCATAAAGGAGATAGTTCAAAGCGACTTAAGAGATGAGTTTGGTCACGGTGGCGGTGACGAAATGCTTGTAAGAGATTTTTATAATGCCTTAGTTGGTAGTGGGGATGCTCAAACGACTTTAGAAAAATCAATTGAAAGCCATTTAATGGCGCTTGCTGCTGAAAAATCAAGAAAGAGTGGCGAAAAAGTAGAAGTTCATAAAAAATAAAAAAATACAAAAAATAAAACCGTGTGGTAACTCAATTACCTCACGGTTTTTTGTTTAATTATAATTCGATTTTACCCAAGTAGTACGCCTAGATTATTTTTCAATTTTTTCTTTAAATAATTTTAGCCATTCGTCAGCAATAAGGGTAGCTCCGGGGATTAATGGGTGAACGCCGTCGAGCGCAAATACTTCTACGCCGTATTTGTCGGCGTTTACGTTAAATTGTTGTTGTAAAGGTAAAAACAATAGTTTGTATTCGTCGGCAAGTTTTTTAACTACTTCGGCATACTTATAAACTTCACAAAAACGTTCAAATCTATCAGGCATTGCTTCGGTGTTTTTAGTTGCAGTACCTTCTAAAACAAAAGGTTCGCAAAGAATAATTTTTAGGTTTGGTAAAACTTTTAATGTATCTTCAATAAGCATACGATAAACCTTTTCAAAACGTTCTATATCAACGCCGTTTTTTGAATCGATTTCGTGCCAAATATCGTTTATACCTATTAAAATGCTTAAAACGTCGGGCTGTAAATTCCAAACGTCTTGTTTAATTCGCGCATATAAATCAACGATACGGTTGCCACTTATACCGCGATTATAAACTTGGTAGTTTATTGGGTCTTCGCGATATAAACTGTCTGCTATAAAAATAGGATAACTGTAGCCGTAACTTGAAGGAACGTTAGGTTGGTTTTGTTCACGGTTTCTTCCAGCGTCAGTAATGCTGTCTCCAAATAGTACTATTTTCATATTATTTAATCCTTATATTATTTAATCCTTAAGTAGTTAGTTATTATCGGTAATTTCATCAAAAGAATCGTAGTAATTATTCCACTTTCTGCGATAGTTTGCAGGTGGAAGCGAATATTGATTTTTAAACACCTCGGTAAAATGGCCAAGGCTTGAAAAACCTACCATAGAAGCAATATCTAAAACAGAAAGATTTGTAGTTTCAAGCAAACTTCTTGCGTAGTTGAGCTTGATTTTTAAAAAGTATTGCGAAGGAGTAGTTCCCGTTTCCTTTTTAAAAAGCCTTATTATGTGGCAATGCGAATAGTTCATATTTTTAATGATATCGTTTATGGATAAGGTTAAGTTTTCGGTTTTTCGCATGTGCCCAATGAACTCGTTAACAGTAGGTGAATAGTTGTGAGTTTGTTTTGATTTATTATAGCACATTAAAAGTTCGCGAACCAAACTTGTAAATATAGTTGCTAAAATATCATCGCTAGCGTGGTCGCCATGCGTGGTGTGAAATTTGTTAAACATGTTTGCAAAATAAGTTGCAGTTGATTTGCTTAACTCAAATTCAACGAAAGGCTCTTTTGTTAAAAAGTCGTATAAGGTTTTAGATAGAGTTGAAATAACGGTATCAACTACGCTTTCCCTTACACCAAAATTTATATGGATAGTTTCTTGCGTGTTTGCGCGATGAAGAGAATGCGCGTCGTCTGGTCGAATAACTAATAAAGTGTTTTCGCCTATTATGCGTTCTTGCCCGTCGATTTTATGCTTTAAATTGCCCTTTAAAATAATAGTAAATTCCCAATGCTCGTGGCAGTGAGTTATTGGGTAAGGAGTATTATTATAGGCTATAAAAAAGTTTTTGTCTTTCGACGGAAATTTGTATCGTTTCATTTTATTCTCCCATATCATTTTTAGTATAATCGTATTTTTGCACTTTGTCAATGTGTTTGGCAAAAAAATCTTAAAAAAACAAATTAAAATGATAAATTTACCTATGATTATAGCAAAAAAGTATATTTTTAAGTAGTAATTTAACAAATTGGCTTTTTTTGATGTTTAAAAAGTTAATGAGTAACCATTTTATATAAATAAATCTTTTTTAAAATCAACTTTTTGCCGTTTTTTTCATTTTGTAGTATAAAACGAAGTGAGTTTTTTGTCAATAGTGAAAGTAAATAAAAAATAATAATGTTAAAAAATCGAAAATTTACGATACGAGAGTATGTAGAAATGCAAAAAAAAGTGTTGTATAATAATGATATAAAAAAAATAAGGGGTATTTTTGCCCAAAAAAGAAAACAAGAAAGGAGTAAAATTATGAAAAAATTACTTGCATTATTAGCTTGCGCATTAATGGCTGTTACACCTTTAATGGTTGCAGGTTGTACTGGTGGCGGAAACAACAATGGCGGTGGCAATAAGGACCACGGCAACAAAACAGTTATATACGTTGAAGTAAAGAGCGGTGGTACTGGTGTTCAATGGTTAGTTGATGCTGGCGCGCGTTTCTCTGCTTTAAAGGGTGATTATTCTTACGAAGATGGCAAGAGCGGTGTAGTTATCGAAGCAAAAACAGTTGATAACCCATCGATTAAAAACGCTGAAACTTCAAACTCTGCTATTATCGACGTTATGGGTGAAGTTAACATCGAAGCTGCTGCAAGAGAAGGTAGAATAGTTGATATTACGGACGTTTTAACTGCTAAAAGTGACGTTAGAACTGGCGAAGCTATTTCACCACTTGATAAAATTCCACAAGAACAACGTTCAAGATATACTTATAACGGCAAATACTACGCAGGTCCTTCTTGCGAATATTATCCAGTTATTTCTTACGATAAAAACTTATTCGACGAAACTTATATGTATTTCGTAAGACCTGAATACGCTAACCAAGATGACGCTATGCCATTTACTTCGGACGTTTTAAACGGTGTTTACTATTTCTTACCTGTTGGTGGCGCTATCAATAACTCAATGAAATCTTGCGGTCCTGACGGCGAATATGGTACAGACGACGATGGTTTACCATCATCACTTAACGAATTAATCGTTCTTTGCGAATACTTAAAGAGCGAAGGTATTAATCCATTCAACTTTACAGGTGGTTACAAATACTACTCAAACTTCCTTCTTTCAGCTTTATATACTTCATTACAAGGTTATGAAGGCGCAAGAAATAACTACGAATTTGATGGTCAATCAACAATCGTTACCGGTTACACTAACGAAAACCTATTTGGTTTAGAAAACGTTAAAGTTCCTACAACTCAAGTAGTTGACGTAACTGAAGCAACTGGTTACTACACAACTCAAGAAGTTGAAAAGTACTATGCAGAAGCATTTATGGCTTTATGTATCGAACAAGACTGGTTTGGTCCTTCTGTTTACAACGGGGATACTCAAAAGGCTGCAATTTCTAAATTCGTACTTAACAACCTTCCTGGTAACAAGATTGCAATGCATATCGATGGTAGTTACTGGTACAACGAAGGTAGTGAAGGAACAAACTACTTTGAACAATGGAAGGCTTTAAACTATCAAACTGGTTTTGAAGTAAGAGACGTTCGCTTAATGTCTTTACCTGTAAATCTTACTGAAAGCGTTCAAGAAGGCGAAGGCAAAGAACAAGCTTTACTTGATATGAACTATGGTATTTTTGTTATCAATAGCGCAATTGCTTCAAATACTGGCTTAGTTAAGGCTGCTAAAGACTTCTTAGCATTCTTATATTCAGATGCAGAATTATCTGCTTATACTGCAAGCACTTCAATTTTAAGATCAATGGATTATTCATTATCTTCAAACGATGCTAACAAAATTAGCGTTTACGGTAAACACCTTTTAAACGCTGTAAGTAGCGGCAGAAGCAAAGTTGTTTATTTTGTAGCAGATAACCCAACTTTCAAAGCAAACGCTATATCTTTACAACAAAGCTGGACTAACGTAGTATTCTCGGTTGGAACAACACCAAGCTTATTCGAAGCGCTTACTTCATCAACTCCAGTAACTGTTGCAAACGCATTTAGTTCGCAACAAATTAGCGCAAGCGATTGGGCTAATATGTACAAGGGTAACTAATAAGTTGCGCTTAAATTTAAACTAAAACTTAACTGTATTTACGCGTAGATTCGAAAAATGAACCTACGCGTAAGTCAACTTTATTTAATCTTTAAGGGGAAGAAATGGAAGCTACAAAAACGCTAACAAGAAGGCAAAAACGTAATATCTTCTTTGGTTTAATGATATCTATTCCCATTTTAATGTTCATTTTGTTTTACGTTTGCATTAACGCAAACACTATTTTAATGGCTTTTAAACATTATGAAACAATCGAAGGGGAATATGGATACAAGGTAACCTTTGCAGGGTTTAAAAACTTTAAAACCGTGCTTCAAATGTTGTTTTGGGGCGAAAATTGGTATATGCTTAAAAACTCGGTGGTTTTATGGTTTTTTAAACTAACAATCGGTTTATCGGTATCAATTATATTTTCATATTACGTTTACAAAAAAATGCTTGGCGCAAGATTTTTTAGAGTAATTTTATTTTTGCCAAACGTTATATCAAACTTAATAATGGTTTACCTTTTTAGATACTTGGTAAACACGTTAATAAAAGCACCAAATTCAAATTTCGGTATACTTGAAGATGCTAATACTGCGTTTGCTCCCATTTTATTCTTTAACTTATGGCTTGGTTTCGCAGGGCAAACCTTGCTTATAACAAGCGCAATGTCGAGCATAAACGAATCGATTGAAGAGGCGGCTCAGGTTGATGGCGTAAATTCAGTAAGCGAGTTATTTTACATAACCTTACCTATGATAATGCCAACGCTTACAACATTTATAGTTTTAAGCATTGCCGAACTTTTTGTTGACCAAATGAGTTTATTAACCTTCTACGATCAATTCGGGGTTGATGGTAAGCTTCAAACGATTGGTTTCTATTTGTATCAAGAAGTTTATAAATCTGAATTAGTACCAACAACACAATGGTCGCCATCTACGCCGAATGGTAGATTATCTTATTCTGAACTATCTGCTTTTGGTGTAATGATAAGCGCTATAGTAATTCCATTATCATTCGGGGTAAGAAAGTTGCTTAACCTTCTTGACCCGAACGAGAACTAAGGAGGGCGATAAAATGCGTAAGATAAGAAATCGTAAAAGAAAAATGAACGTGTTTTTCGCCGTTATATTGTTAGCCTTAGTGTTATCTACGGCTTTAATGTTTACACTTTTCATCTTTGGTATAAACATTTCCTTAAAGAGTACCTATCAGGTGGACAACTTAAGCGAAATATTTAACTTGCCAAATCTAAAATATTGGAAGTGGCCATACGTTATGGAGCCAGACCACGAAGGTGTTTTTGGTAACTATTTGGATGTTTTTGAAAGGCTAAAACTTGACAAGCCAAACGGTTATATCGTTGGTTTATTTAATAAAGAGTTAGTTGAAGCAAGAATACAAGGCGATATTTTAACTTGTTCGTTATACACAATTTTATATGCGGGCATTGGCGCGTTATGCGCAACTTTTATGCCTATGTTTATGGGATATCTTTGCTCGATGTATAGAAACAAGGTATCATCAATTATTTACGCGCTTGTATTATTCGTTATTGCAACGCCTATAGTTGGGGCAACCCCATCGGCAGTAAACTTTATGCGTTCAATTAGGTTATACGATACCTTTATTGGTGAATGGCTTAGAAGATCTACCTTTACAAATATGTATTTTCTAATCTTCTTTGCTTACTTTAGGGGATTATCAAGCGGATTTAGTGAAGCTGCCGAAATTGATGGGGCTTCACAACTTAGTATAATGTTCAGAATATATATACCACTTGCGCTAAATATATTCTTTACAGTTTACTTAATGATCTTCGTTGCTTATTGGAACGATTTTACTACACCAATGATGTTTTTACCATCAAAACCAACTCTTTCTTATTTGGTTTATTACAGAACTACTTACGATTCTGGTGGTGACTTGAACTATGCTACTAAGAGAATGGCTGCTCTTATGATATTCGCTATTCCTATTATAGTAATATTTAGTATCTTCAACAAGCGTTTAATGACCAACCTTACTATGGGTGGCGTAAAAGAATGATAAAGGAGAAATTATGCAAGGTAAACATTTAAAAAGATTATTGATTATTGTTTTATCTGCGGTGGCGGTGGCAAGCGCGGTAATCGGTTGCACTTTACCAACTAAAATCGAAGCGCAAACAGTTGTTATTAACAGCGTTGTGCCAAGTGGTAAGGTTGCACTAAATACCCAACTTGATATTGCTTCTACCACAACCGTAGAATTTAACGGAACTCATACGGCTACCAACGGCGTTGTTGTTTCGCCTGATGGTAAAGTTGTATCTGCAGGCAAAATTACCTTTAACCAAATGGGTATGTATGAATTAAGATACTTCTTTAACTATCAAGGTGTTACGCATACGGCGGTTCAATCGGTTGAAGTTTATTCAGATTATTTTAATCTATCAAACGAAAATGGTGGCGAAATTATAGTAAGTGACGAAGAAAATCAACTTTATTGCGGTAAAGATGGTATTATCGTTAACTTAAAAGAAGGTACTACTTTCGTTTACAACAAGGTTTTAGACCTTCGTGAATGTGGCGAAGACGGTTTATCGAATATTATCGAACTTGACGGCAGATACGGACACTTTGACGAAAACGGTAATTACGTTCCCGAAGTTTTAGAAGGTTGGGTTCGCTTAACCGACTGTTATAATCCAAGTATCTATATGGAACTTCGTATGCAAAAATCGGTTAACTATGACGGCTGTTTATTCCCTGGCGTGCAAACTAACTGCCAACCAGTAACAGGTATGGATAAGGGCGTTACAACTGTTTTAGGTAGTTCAAGAATTATTAAGCTTGACGGCGTGGATTATCGTGTTTGGATGACCGAAGGTTCAATGAACGTTGGTATGTACAATATGAAAACCGCTATGACTACGGGTACTGTTTGGAAATACGATATGGATACTAATAGAGTTTACCTATCTTATAACGGTGGTGAAAATCATTTAGTAACAGACCTTGACGAACCTTTAATTTACACAAGCGGTAACTTCTTCCCAGGTTTTACAACTGGTGAAGTTTACGTTACTATTTACGCAAACGGTTACGAATCAAGCTATGCAAGAACTGAAATTATTTCTATCGGTAACGATAACTTAAAGGACGTTAACAGCAAAGAATATACCGATAAAGTTGCCCCTCAAGTTATAGTTGAAAAAGACAAAACTACTGCAACCGGCGTTTACGGTGCTATTGGCGATACTTTCGTTATTCCACAAGCAAGAGCAATCGACGTTAATATCGTTGAAGGTATCGACGTTGCCGTATATCGCGGTTACGGTTCAAACACACAAACCAACGTTTCTGTTGAAGACGGCAAGTTTGTATTAAGTGAAAAAGATTTATATACTATCGTTTATAGCGCTAAAGATAAGACGGGCAACGTGGGTAAAGCTATATTTACCGTTTCTACCGTTGCTACACCTGATAATCGCGCAATCACTTTAAACACTTTAGAAAACTCAAGCGTTAACGCGGGCGAAGAAATTAAAAACTTGTACGAAGTTGTTAACTCGATTAACACGGCTAAAGATGACGTAAAAGTAAAAATTACGGTTGAAAGCGCAAACCAAAACGTTGTTGGCGAAGGAGCAGACTTCTCGTTTACACCATACTACGCAGGCGCATATACAGTTAAATATAATTATAGCGACGGCGTATTTGAATACGAAAAGGTTGTTAATTTACAAGTTGAGAGCAGTTCAAACGTATGCTTTATGCAAACCTTTAACGCACCTAAATATTATATCAAAGGTCAAAAGTACGCTATCGACGATATTAAAGCTTACACCTTTACAAGCGGAAGCCCAGTAGCGGTTTCAACAAACGTTTACGCAGTTTACGATGATGGCGCAGAACAACAAGTTGATCCAACAAGTATAACTATTGGCGATGCAAGTAAAGTACACTTTGTTTACAAGGCATCAAACGGCGTTTCTATGGCAACCGATGAAATCTCCATTATCAACGCAGATATTAGTAAGGGCTACGATATGGCTAAGTATTTTGTTGGTGACTTTACCGCAAACGCGCTTAACTCATACGGAATAAGACAAAGAAATATAACCTTTACTTCAAACGTAAACAGCGGAAACAACAAGCTTTCTTATTTCAATCAAATTTCCCCAAGAAAATTTGCTCTTGAATACAGAATAGTTAAAAACGAAGCAAACTTTGATTCGTTTAGGGTTACTTTAACTGATGCCCAAAACGCTAATAATAAGTTGGTTATTGAAATCTTTAGTAAAGCGGACGGTAGCTATTATTCAATTAACGGTGCTAATTTAGTTAAAGCAGAACTTATTACTTTTGAAAACGCAATTACAAACCTATCTTATGATTACGAAACCAAGTTCTTAAGAATAGGTAGTTATTCTACAACTATTGAATTCGATGCTAAATTAGCATATCTCGACTTTGAAATGGTTGGAATTAAGGGTAAATCAAGCGTTATTATTTCTAAAATCAATAACACACCTATTTCGGGTACTACCTACAGCGAAAGAAACGAACCTGAAATTTACGTTAAGGATTTCCAAGGCGAATATGCCGAAGGTTCTGTTGTAAAAATTCTTATGCCTGAATTTTCCGACGTTATTTCGGGTATTGATTACTCAAGAGCAACCGTTTCGGTTAGATGTTCGGATATGGGCGCGGTTTACGATAAGAACGGAAATGTAGTTAGTACATTAGAATTAGGTGGCGAATATGAAATCGTGCTTGATAGAATTGCAACTTTCTATGCAGTTTATACAGTATTTGATTTTAACAACAATTCGTTCACTAAACAAATAGTTTTAAGTTGTGTTGATACGGCAGAGCCTACAATTACGCTTAAAAACGTTAGTGAAAGCTCAACTATTTACGCTAAACGTGGTGAAACTATTACTTTTGAATTTAGCGTAGCAGATAACGTTACTACACAAAAGAAGATTTTAGTTTATATTCACTTATATTGTCACGATCAATTCTCATATGTTCCAAACGTATCAAATATTAAACCGGTTAACGCTCCTGCAAACGGCGAATATAAAGAATCGTTTGTAATTCCTGTAGCAGGCAAATATACCGCACAAGTTCACGCGCAAGACGAACAGGGTAACCTTTGCGTTAAATATATTAACATAGTAGTAGAGTAAGGGGGAAAGAAGAATGAAAAAATTGATATCAATTATATTTACAATTGCACTTTTAACTTCACTTTGCTTTACTCAATTTGCTTGCGTAACAACTCCTGGAACAAGTGATGATAGCAGTAGTGTTAACGGTGGCGGTAATACTGATAGCGGAATGAGCGCGCCAACCGAAACAGGTCGTTATACCTTTGAAGATGGTGTTCACGATTTAACTGCGCCTGAAATTGCAGATAAATATATCGTTCAAAACGGGGTTAGTGAATACGTAATAGTAGTTCCATCTAATGCAAATAGCAAGGTTGAACTTGCCGTTGATGAATTTAAAGTTTTATTTAAACGCGCAACTAATATTGATTTACCAACCGTTCGCGATAATTCGGGCGACCCAGTTCTTAGCAATCCTAACGCAAAAAGAATTTCAATCGGCGAAACAAAGCTTATTACCGATATGAGCAAGGAAGAACAACTTGCTTTCGGTTACGACCCAAGCATTTTAGGTTCAGACGGCGTAAGAATTATTACAAAAGATAATACGGTTTATATTCTTGGCGGAAGCTTTTACGGTGTTTTATATTCGGTTTACGATTTTATGCAAATTTGCTTTAACTACGAATTTTATTACCGTAACTGCATTGAAATCGACACTAACGTTAAAAACTTAAAATTACGCAACTTTAACGTAACCGACCTTCCTGATATTGCATCAAGAAGCCGTGGTAACAACATTACTTTACACAAGAGCGCATGGGACTTTGAATTGCAATCTGGCTTAGTAAACTCTACGGACGTTAAACGCGCTATGCAACGTTATCGTTATATCGATACAACCGAAATTTTCTTACCTATTTATACCGAAGTAGGTGGTACTGAATATAACTACGGCGCGCACAACGTTTATTATTACGTTCACCCAACTTCAAAAGAGGGTTGGAACCAAAAATGGTTAAGTGATAACGCTCCAACTAACAACCCAATGTATCAAGAATTATGTTATACAGCGCACGGCGATGAAAAAGCGTTAACCGATTTAGTAAACGCTTGCGCAAACAAGATTATTTATTCGTTAACACTTGATCAATGGAAAGACAGAGAGTTCGTTGGCTTTACCATTATGGACGGTGGCTTCCAATGTACTTGTAACGCTTGTGAAGAAGCAAAAAAACAAGATGGTGGTTCATACGCAGGCGCAATTATTAGAGTTGTAAACCGTATGATGGAAATCGTTAAGGATTGGATGGCAAACAACGGCCAAGCTGAAAGAGAATTAAATTTATTCTTCTTAGCTTATGGTACTACTGAAAAAGCGCCTGTTCTTTATGATGATGCTCAACAGAAATGGATTCCTGCAAACAATTCTGTAATATGTAGAGATGATATTTATGCATGGATTTGTACTCACAACGATGCTCGTTCAATTTATTGGGCAACAGGCGAAAATAAACAAGATATTGAAGAACTTGAAAAATGGCGCGCAGTAACAAATAACGTATTTAACTGGTTATATCAACAAAGATACGTTAACTATTCGGCATATTTTGATACTTTCTCAATGTCAAATAACGACTTCTTTGCATATGCAATTCAAAATGGCGCAGGCTTCGTTATCAACCAAGGTGACTACCGTGGTGAAACAGTAACTGGCTACGGCATATTAAACGAATATATTTTCTCAAAACTAATGTGGGACGTTACTCTTGATATGGAAGAGCTTTGCAAAAAGTTCTTTAAAGCAATGTATAAAGACGCTGCGGATACTATGTGGGAAATTTTTGAAACCGAACGTCAACACAGTATGACTGTTTCGCAAGACGTAACGGTTGGCGAATACAATTACAGCAGACCACAAAACGCATCTTTATATCCATATAAAGCGTACCTACTTCCTATTATTGAAAAATATCAAAAGGCTCTTTCTGAAATAGAAATTTTAAAAGAAACTAGCCCACAAGAATACGAACTTGTTAGACAAAGAATTAACACGGAATACGTTGCTCCTTTATATTTAACTTTAAGTTTTTACGGCTCTAACGAAGTTAGACCTTTCAGTAACGAAAAGAAACAAGAATATAAATCTGCTTTAATTGAAATAGCATCAACAATGTATTTCTTATGTTACGAAAGCAACCCAATCGGGCCTAATATGCTTGACTTTGCAAACGGTGTTTAAGATAGGGGGTAAACTATGAATAAAACTATTAAAAGAACTTTTATATCAGTAATTTGTTTACTTATAAGTTTAATGTCTTTAACTGCATTTACGCTAATGGGCGGATGTTATTCACCTTCAAACCCATCAACTTCGCAAAATTCGGGCAATAAACCTAACGAACAACCCGATAGTCAAGCGAGTATTAGTTTTTCGGTAAGCGAAAAAATGATGCTTGTTGGCGATGAAGAATATTTAATTCCCGATTACAATAAATTAAGCGGATATTCTTTAACTTATTCTTCAAGCGCATCACAAGTGGTAAGCGTAAGTAATCAAGGTAAACTTTCAGCTCAAGGCGAGGGAAATGCTGTGATTACCGCAACCTATTCAAACGGAAGCGATAGTGCAAGCGCAAGCGTAACGGTAAGCACTTCTTTCGGCGGATATTTACCAGAACTTAAAACTATGGGTGTTGAAGGTAATATTGCTATCGCGGTTAATTCAAGCTACAAGGTTTTACCTTACGTTTCATTTAACGGCAAGCAATTTAGCGATGCAACCATAAGTTATACGGTAATTGACCAAAACGTTGCTCAAGTTAGCGAAAACGGTGAAATTACAGCTAAGGCTAAGGGTTCAACTCAGTTAGTAATCGAAGCTTCTTGGCGTGGAAAAGATAAGGTTGAAGCACCTACTTTACAAAAAGTTGTTGAACTTTCGGTTATTGACGACGTAAGATTTTTTAACGACGGCGAACTTGTAAGTGACGAAACTCTTTATACTTTTGCTTCTTTTGACGGAAAGTCTTATAAAAATAATCTTCCTTGTGATTTTACCGTATTAGTAAACGGTGTTGAAAGTGTTGCAGAAGTTACTATTGAAAACGAAGAAATAGTTAAAAAACAAGGCGATTCAATCGCGGTAGTTGGTTATGGCTCGACTAACGTATTAGTACAAAGCACAGTTTCGGGCGAAACTTATTCAAAAACTTTTGCTATTACCGTTAATAGGGTAGAAAAAACTATAACTACAACCGTTCCGCTATTTAGTACGGTTGACGGCTCTTATTTAGACCAAGAAGAAGGTCAAACCAAAGACCTATTAAGTTTTGTAAACGACGGTGACGAACTTATTGACGCTTACCAAGGTTTAAGAGCGTTAACTGTGTTAGACGGTAAGGTTTTAGGTGTTGAATCTTCTTCACAAACAAAAAGAGGTAGTGCTGAAATCAGTGTTGGTACTGAAAAAGTTATTTATCACTTTACTTTAGAAACGCTTGCAAAAGCAATTAGCACTAAAGAAGACCTTAAGGCGTTAGAACTTGTTGATGGCGCAATTTTAACTGGTTATTACGAATTAGTTAATGATATTGATGCTTCAGGTATTAACCTTAACCACGTAAAGACTAACGGGGCTTGTTTCTCGGGCGTGTTTGACGGTAACGGTTATAGCGTTGAAAACTTAAGCTTATCACAACCTGCAAACGCAAACCAAAACGCATCTGGTTTATTTGGGATTTTAAACGGAACTGCAATTGTTAAAAACTTTGCGCTTGTTAACCTAAACGCAACAAAAGTTTACTTCCTTGCATCTAACACCTTAAACGACGGATTAACTATTTCAAACGTTTATATTTCACTTTCACAATCAACTGCAACTCCAAGAGGTTTAACGGGTAGAACGGGATCTAGTTCGGTTTGCACAAACGTTGTAATCGAATATCTTGGCGCAAACGCTGAAGCAGATAGAGTGTATAACGAACGTTGGAACTGGCAAGGCTTAATCGGCGGTTTATGGACCTATGAATCAAACGGTATGCTTTACGCACAAGATAAAAAGTGGAGCGACGTTTACGTTATTTCACCATTTACAGTATCGTTTAGAAGCGATGAAAAGAAAGACGGTGATTTATACGCAGCTTTATACGGCTATGGCGCAAACGAAACAAAAGATATTTACGGAAATAATATAACAATGACTAATAATCGTGAAAATCCAGGTTTAGGCGATTATTGGCAAACTACTTTATATTATAATGCTAAATTCACAAACTTATATCATTATAACGGTTATGAAGCATTACAATCTGCAAAACGCGATTTCTCAAGCTTCTCAAGTGATTACTGGGTAGTAGATAACGATAAAATTGTTTGGAAATCACAATTTGCAAAGAACTTAGAAGTAAAATTCTTTGATAATTCTACCGATTTAGGAGAAGATGCTAAACTTGTAGGATTAAATAAAGAATTAAGTATGAAAGCCTTTGCGGAAGGTGAAGATATTTCAATTTCTTCGATTGAAGTTGAAGAAAACGATTACGTTGTTTACGACGGCGTTAAAGACGTTATTAGATTAGCTCAATTGCCAGTTGGTGGCGCAGTAAACGTTAAATTAAGCGTTACGGTTGTAGTTGGTGGCGTTAAAGTTACAAAAACTATTAGCATAATGGCTATGGGCGGACTTGTTAACGTTGAAAAGGTTTACGATTTAGTTGATGAAAGCACTGGTATGTTAGCAGGTAATGCATTCCCAATGAACGAAATCGTTGGGGATAACGAAATTCTTTCTATCTACCAAGGCGAAAAACTAATTACTTATAACGCGCAAAGCGGTGCGCTTAACGGCTTAACTGCAAATATTACAGGCGAAGGCGAAAACCGTGAAGTTTTACCTGTTGAATTAACTATTAATACCGAAGATACTATCTACATCGTAAAAGTTAAAGTTTATTCTAAGGTTATTGCTACGGCTAAAGACCTTCAATACTTTAACCAAACTTTAGCTGAAAACGCTAACAACTCTTACAATGGTTACTATATCTTAACTAATAATTTATCAGATTTTACAAGCGTTTATAACGATGCTGCTGATTCTAATCATGGATTAAAATCATTTACCGGTACTTTTGATGGTAACGGATATTCAATTTCGTCCAAGGTTAACAAAGGTTTCTTTGGTGTATTAGGTCACGGTGCGGTTGTTAAAAACGTAGCGTTTACTAATATGCAATTTCCATTTAATTTTAATTCGGACTTAGACGGAAAAATGACTTCAGGTTACTACGGCACTACTGCAATAATTGCAGGCTTTATAAACAACGCAACCGACGTAGTTATTGTTAAAGACGTTTATATCAACTTAGATGAATCTGTTAATTGTGGGTACAGACAATATTTATCTAAATGGATTACATCAGCAATTCTTGTAAATGCAAACGCTTCACTTAAGTCAAAATTTTCAAATATAGTTATTGAAGCGAATATTTACCATAGTGATTATAATGATTCTGCAAACGGCGCAGGCGCTCAACCTTGCTTGTTCAGTTATTGGAACGGTATTGACCTTTCTACAACTCTTGGTCAATATGCAAACGGAACTACGGCAGACGCATTGACTAACGTTTACGTTATTTCTAAAGATAAAACTAATAACGGTGGATTATTTAGAATAACTGCTGGTAGAAATAGAACTAGCCAAGGCATGGTACTTTCTTACAACGACTATAACGTAGTTGCAGGTGGTAGCGACGCATACGCTAAAAACTATTTACCAAGCACTTACAATAATGGAAGCAAAGAAATAGTAACTATGCGTAGATACAATGATTATAACGCAATGGCAAGCGACAATAACGATTATTCGTTATTTAACAGTAATTGTTGGGATTTAACAGGTAGCACACCTGTTTGGAAGAATAAATAAAAATGGGAGGAAAATACAAGATGAGTAAGAAAATTAAACTAATAATAGTATCATTACTATTGATAACCGCTTGTTGTTTCACAATGTTTGGTTGTGCAAACATGCCGGTGTTTTACACAGTTAATTTTAACTCAAACGGTGGTACGGCTATTGAAAGCGTTGAAGTTTTTAAAGGCGAAACAGCGCAAAAACCAGCCGACCCTACTAAAACCGGCTACGTATTTGCTGGTTGGTATTTAGGCGAAACGGAGTTCTCGTTTGAATCATCAATCAATGCAAATACAACTTTAGATGCAAAATGGTCTCCCGCTACTGATACGGCCTATACTGTAAAGCACCTTTTAGAAAAACTTGACGGTACGGGCTATGAAGAAGTAGCTGAAGATGCTGAAACCTTACAAGGAACGACCGACGCTTTAACAAACGCGGAAGCTAACGAATACGATGGCTTTACTGCAAAAGCAATCAATCAAGTAACGATTGCTCCAGATGGTTCAACCGTTGTAGAAGTTAAGTATGATAGAAATCTAATTGCTATCACTTGGATGATTAATGGCGTTTCGGTTGAAAGATCATGCAAGTACGGCGCAGTTCCAAGTTACGACGGAACACCTACTAAACAAGCCGATAACGTTTATACTTATGAATTTAGCGGTTGGGCAGAAGAAATTCTTCCTGCAACCGAGCCTGCAACTTATACTGCAGAATTTACTTCAACATATATCAATTATACGGTAGTATTCAAAACTGAAAGTGGTGAAGTTATTTCAAGCAAAAACGATTATCACTATGGCGATACAATCGTTGTTCCTGCCGATCAAACCAAGCCAGCCGATAACGTTTATACTTATACGTTTAACGGTTGGAACGTTGCAGAAAGTGTAAACGGCAACTTAGAATACGTTGCAAGCTTTACACCTGTATATATCAATTATACAGTTGAATTTAAATCAATTAACGGCGAAACTATTTTAAGCAAAACTGATTACCACTATGGTGATACTGTTGTAGTTCCAGATCACGTTAACGTACATCCTGGTTACGAATACGGTTGGGATGCAGAAGTAGTAGCAGTTGCCGGTAACGCAGTTTATAATGAAACAAGATCACCAAAAACTTTTGCTGTTGCACTTGAAACTAACGGTGCAAACGAAGGTTCAAGCTTAGCTTCATACGTTTACGGCGAAGGTGCAACACTACCTACCGATTTAACAAAAGTTGGTCACGACTTTGCAGGTTGGTACGCAAGCGAAGATTTTAGTGGCGAAGCAGTTACAGCTATTGGCGTTGAAGAATACGGCGATAAGGAATACTTTGCTAAATGGACTGCAAAAACATATAACGTTACTTTAAATGCAGGCACAGGCGAAGTTGTAGGCGCGTTAACACAATATACTTACGGCGTTGGCGCAACACTTCCTGAATGCACTAAGAAGGGTTATGATTTCGTTGGTTGGTACGCAAGCGAAGATTTTGCAGGCGAAGCTATTAGCGAAATTTCAACTACTGATTTAGAAGATAAAGCATTTTATGCTAAATACGAAGCAAGAAACGATACTAAGTATTCAGTTCAAGTTTTAGTTGCTCAATATACTTCAGGAAGTGATGGTGGTTATTACTGCGTAAAAGAAAGTAGTTTAACTTACGTTGATGCAACTCAAGCATTTGCTTCAGTATTCGGTTTAGATGAAAACAACAAAGCGCAAGGCATAACTGATTCTACAATTGATTTAACTGCAGTAGTAAACGCACTTGACGGCGCTAAATTAAACGCTGGTTCAGTATTAAGCGGTGTTATTGATGCCGATGAAACTTTAGAACTTATCGTTAAGTTAGACGTTGACGAAGACGAATTAGGCTTTAAACTTGCGGATATTATGTTTGGTCAATGGTCTTGCAATAACTTATTATATACACTTGATTATTATGCAGGCGTTTGCGGTCTTTTAATCGAAGGTGACGTTGGTAACGGTAAAGAATTATTTATTGAAATAGATACTTTATTAGTTGCAAATTACGCTGCTATTAATTTCATTTACTATGAAAAATCACAAGTTACAGGCACTTATATTTTAGCATCTGCTACAAAAACTGCATTGAATAACTCTGCAACTGGTCACGATAAACTTTTCAACGCTGTAAACGAGCCTAGTGATTTTGTTAACGGCTGTGTAAACTTAATGAAAAAATTCCCTGCTGTTAACTCTATTAAGCAAATTAACCTTAAGTTTAGTGCTCCAGGTAACGTTAATACAGGAAAGAAGATTTTCTTAGGCGGTATCAAACCTGTTGAATTTGTTCAAGAAGATGCAACTTATAGTGCTGAAAACGGCAACTTATTTGATATTGCTTCACCTATTTCAACTTCTACTATCACTAAAGTAGATAGTTATACGTTTGGTGACGAAACAGCTCCTGCACTTCACTATCAATACGATGGCGTAGCAATTAACGATGACCGCATGGCTGGTATCGTATTTGATTTAGGTGGAATTATTGTAAGTGATTACAAAACTATTAAAATTGTTTTAAAGAGTAGTCTTACTAGCGCAATTTGGCTTGATGGTACGTATGTCAACTGGAAAGGCGCTAACGAAACTACTATTGACTTAAAAGCTGAAGCAGAAGCTAAAAATATTTCTATATTTAATAAACTTGAAATTGTTTCTGCAAAGAACGTAGGTAACGCAACCCACTTTGATTTATACGTTGCATACATTGTTTTAGAGCTAGATGAAAATGCCCCTGCTCGCAACTTCTTATATAGCGTTGAACTTGAAGCAAATGGCGGTACTCTTGATAGCTCGTTAACAACTTACGAACACACAGTTGGCGCAACACTTCCTACTGCAAGCAAAACAGGTTATACTTTTGCAGGTTGGTATGAAAACGCAGACTTAAGCGGTGAAGCTGTTACTGCAATTAGCCCAAGCGATGCTGGAAATAAAGCATACTATGCTAAATGGCAAGCAAATAGCTATAACGTAAGTTTCAACCTTGATGGTGGTTCGTTAGAAAGTGAATTAACTTCTTACGTATATGGCGAAGGCGCAACACTTCCTACAGCAAGTAAACCAGGTTATGCTTTTGCCGGCTGGTATGCAAATGAAGATTTAAGTGGCGATCCTGTTACTGAAATTAGCGCAAGTGATTTAGGCGATAAAGAGTTCTATGCTAAGTGGGAAGTAGGCAAGGCTAACTATTCAGTTCAAATTTTAGTTGCTAAGTACGGCTTTACTTCTAATAGTGGCGTTTATACACCAAGCGGTTTAAGTTACGTTGACGCAACAAGCGAATTAGCTAGTGTATTAGGCTTAGATGGCGAGTTAAAGGGTACAACGGGCGAAACTGTTAATATAAGTGATTTAATTCCTAACCTTAAGGGTGCTAAAGTAAACGAAGGTTCAGAATTAAGCGGTGAAATTTTAGCCGACGGTAGCTTAGAACTTATAGTTAAATTAGATTTCGACTCCGAAGAACTTGGCTTTAACGTAGAAGAAATGGCATTTGGAACATGGAATGTTAACGATATGTCATTTATGCTTAAGTATTACGATGGTAAATTTGGCGTTGAAGTAGATATTGATTTTGCATCTGGTAACGGTAAAGAACTTACCTTAAACGTAGGCGAAATAGTTTTAGAAAACTATGAAGCAGTATTTTTCACTTACTATGAAAAATCAGCAACTACAAATACACAAATTTCAGCTTCGAGTGAAGTTAAAGCTCCACTGACTGGGTATGGTTTCACACAATTTATTCCTAACACTGTTAACCCAAGTAAATATATTAAAGCAACTGTAAACCTTGCTGATAACTATGCGAGTGTTGGAACTGTTAAACAAATTGTATTAAAGTATTTCACACCATGTGAAAAGATTTTCTTCATTCCTGCTATTGAAAAAGTTACAGAAACAACAAGAAAAGAAGTAACTTATAGCATTGCTAACGGCAACTTATTAAGCGTTGCTACGGGATTGAATGGCGAGCAAATTGGTCAAGTAGCAAACCAAGGCTCTTTAGGTTCAGCTGCACTTCATTATCATTACGAAGGCGAAACGATTACTACCGACCACACTGCTGGTATAGTATTTGATTTAGGCTATATTAAAGTAAGTGATTACAAGACTATTACAATTAAATATGTATCACAAAATGCAGGAAATAATGGTACAAAGATTCACATTAATGGCAAGTCATCTGATACAAACTGGGGTGGTGCTCAAACAGTAGATATTAAAAAATTTGCTGAAGATAACGGTATTACTGTGTTTAACAAGATTGAGCTTTCTTCATATAGCGGTGTAGGTAGTGCAAAAGCTGATATTTACGTAGCTGAAATTATACTTGAATTAAAAGAAATTCTTTGTTCAATTTGTGGTAGTACAGAAGAAGCACACGCAGTATGTGAATTCTGTTCTAACTACGTTTGCGTAGGCGATCATAGCGAATGTAAGCCAGTTCTTTGCCCAGCTTGTGGTAGCAAGGAAGAAGCACACGCAGTATGTGAATTCTGTTCTAACTACGTTTGCGTAGGCGATCATAGTAATTGTAAAATTTATAACGTTACGTTAGTTTTAAACGGTGGTAGCGTTGAAGAAGATTTAACTTCATACGCTTATGGCGTTGGCGCAACGTTGCCAGTTCCAACTCAAGAAGGTTATACTTTTGTTGGCTGGTATACAACTGAAGATTTAACTGGCGAACCTGTTAGCGAAATTAGCGCAAGCGA
Source organism: Clostridia bacterium (assembly GCA_017522945.1). Lineage (GTDB taxonomy): Bacteria > Bacillota > Clostridia > Christensenellales > Borkfalkiaceae > HGM11416. Next base: position 8,032 of record JAFWXT010000015.1, on the reverse strand, counting down.
CTTAGGCGATAAAACCTTCTATGCTAAGTGGGAAGTTTCTCAAGCTAACTACTCAGTTCAAATTTTGGTTGCTCAATATGGTTGTGCTTATGTTAGCGGATGTTATTATCCAAGCGGTTTAAGTTACGTTGATGCAACTAGCGAATTAGCTGGAGTATTAGGTTTAGATGGTGAATTAAAAGGTTTAGTAGGCGAAACTGTTGACGTAAGTGCTGCAGTTGCTAACCTTAAGGGCGCTAAAGTAAATGCAGATTCTGTATTAAGTGGTGAAATTTATGCTGACGGTAGCTTAGAACTTATTGTTAAGTTAGACTTCGACTCAAAAGAACTAGGCTTTAACGTAGAAGATATGAAGTTTGGTCGATATGAAGTAACTATGGCATCAACTTCATTCACACTTAAGTATCACGACGGTGCATTTGGTGTTGAAGCACGTGTCATGATTGAAAAGAATAATGGTAAAGAACTTTCATTACCAATAAACGAAATAGTTTTAGAAAATTATACGGTTGCAAAATTACACTACTACGAAATGTCATCAACAACAAACACACAAGTTGGTGTTTCAAGCGAGGTTATAGATATAGCAACTAGTGGATTATATGCTAGCCAACAAAATCTTGGTTTTACATCAATTTTATATGCTACAAATCCTACTGAATATAAAAAATATACCGTAGATTTTATAAAAGACTATTCTTCTGTTGGAACTGTTAAACAAGTTGTATTTAAGTATAGCAATCCATGTGAAAAGATTTTCTTCATTGCAGGTATTGAAAAAGTTCCATACATAAAAGAAAATGGAATTTACAATGTAGAAAACGGCAAATTAGCAAGTATTGCAACACCAGTTGCAGGTACTCTTACTACTGCTGATTATAACTTTAATAATGGAAGTGTTCCAGCTTTATATTACTATTACGAAGGTGAAACAATCACTGCTGATCATATGGCAAGTATTGTGTTTGATTTTGGTGGCACAATTAAAGTAAGCGATTATAAATCAATTAAAATTACATATTACGCGCTAAAATCTGCTGCTAATGTTAATACTGTTCTTTACCTTGATAATAAATACGTTGGCTGGGGTGGCGGTGGAACAAACACTATCGATTTAATAGAAAAAGCTAAAGGGGCTTCCACTCCATTAACTGAATTTAGCAAATTTGAACTTACTATTGATAAAAACGCAAACGACACAATAGCTAAAATTTACGTTGAGTCTATAGTATTTGAATTAAACCCTGAATCAGTAACTTACAGTATTGCTAACGGTAATATGCAAGCATTAATTCAACCTGTTTCTAACGGTACTTTAAGTTATGTAAATCATAGTAACTGGGCTGATACCACCATTGGTGAAATTAATACTATTAAATACGTTGGTAATCATGATGAAGGTATTACGTTTATTCTACCTTACCCAGTTAGAGTAGCCGATTATAAAACTATTAAAATTGACGTTTATTCGTTAAATGCTAATGGTATTAACGTTTACGTTGATGGTATTAACGTAACTGGTGCATGGGGTGCAGGTGGAAAAACTCTTGACGTTATCAGCTTAATTAAAAATGATGGTAAGGGTAAGCCAGAATACTTCCAAACTATTCAAATAGTTGGTAAAGCGGAATCTACAGATTATCAATTAATAGTTGCTCAAATTGTATTTGAAGTAGCTGATTAATAATTGGCTATAGGTTTTAACAAAAATTTAGTTATTAAAAACTAAAACAAAAGCTATCAAAAAAGTCCTTGGGGGAAACCCCAAGGACTGTGATAGCAAAAATAAAAAAGCGACGCTTATAAAAAGGGTCGCTTAAAAGATTGTTATAAAAAATTACTTATTATATTCGTTAAATAATTCTACATAATTTTGTTTTACTTGCTTAGGCGAATATTTATCTAACGAAACTTCGTAGTTAAACACTCCGTTATAGTTTGCTTTTTCAAGCGCGCCAATAACTTTGTTCCACTCAATATTGCCTTCTTTAGGCAAACAGTGGCGTTCTTTAACAAAATCGTAATCTGAAATATGAATAGTGCCTATTTTATCGCCGTATTTTAAAATGGCATCTTCGGGCTTTTCAAAATAAAAATGATTTACGTCAACGCAAGTGTATGCGTTTGGGCATTTTGATAAAAAGTCAAGCATTTTATCCGAAGTATCTAAAAAGTGCTTGCCCGCCATATTTTCAATACAAATCTTTTTATCGGTTTCTTGTGTTAAAACGTTAACCGATTTAATAAGGCGCTTTGTATATTCGGGGTAGTTAAATTCGTTAACACCAAATCCGCCAGGGTGAAATACGTATGCGTTTGCATTATATTTATCAAGGCTTTTAATAAGCTTAACAAAAAGCTTAACAATCTCTTTTCTATCTTCTTCGTATTCACAAGCAAGGTCTGCCCATAAATTAGTAATAGGCATATGAATTGCATTAAGCTTTATACCGTGCGAGTTGATAATCTCGTAACCTTGGTTATAAATTTCAAAATCACTTGGAACAAAAAGCTTTACCGCATCAACGTCAACGCTATAAAAACCATTTTGTTTAAGATTTAAAAGTAAATCGTTTAAATCTTGGCGTAAGCCGTAATGATAGTTACCATCTTTAAAGCCTAACGGTTTAACTGTTTCGATAGAAGTTCCTAATTTTAAATTATACATAGCACGCCTCCTTGGCTTGTTATAATAATATAGATTTTAAGCTAAACTAGTTTAACTTTGAAAATAACTATAAGAAAGCAAATAAAAATTGCCTTTCTTGTATTATATATATAAAAAATCAATATGTCAAATTTAAAGCGATGTTTGTTAAAATTTCGCAAAAAATAGCAACAAAAAGGAAGGATGAAATGAAACTTACAAAATCAAAGATCAACCCTATTTTATCGCCTAATCCAGAAAATCAATGGGAGGAACGTTGTGTTTTAAACCCAGCAGTTATTTACGATGATGAAAGACAAAAATTTGTTATGCTTTATCGCGCTGCGGGTGATGATAAACGCCATAAAATTGTTTTAGGACTTGCCGAAAGTGATGATGGTATTCATTTTACTCGCGTATCGGATAAGCCTATTTTTAGCCCAGATAACGCTGAGCCCGACGGTGGTTGTGTTGAAGACCCAAGACTTACTAAACTTGGCGATTTATATTACGTTACATACGCTTCACATCCATACGCTCCCGGTCAATACTGGCTTGAACCTTATATCGAAGGTGTTACAAAGCCACCTATGTATTTAGAAGAAGGGGATATTAGGGGTGAAATTATGCCTTTCTTTGCAAAGGAAAATTTAACCGTTTCTTGTTTGGCCGCAACCAAGGATTTTAGGCACTTTAAAAGATTTGGTAGAATTACCGAAGCAAGAGTTGACGACCGCGACGTTGTTTTATTCCCTGAAGTTATCGGTGGTAAATACGTTTTAATTACTCGCCCTAAATTTAAAAACGTTCCTGGATTAAAAATGCCTTCAATTTGGCTTTCTTTTAGGGATGATTTAGTTGAATACGTTAAGCCCGAACTTTTAATCACTGGTAAAGAGTGGTGGGAAACTCAAAGAATTGGCGCAGGTACAGTTCCTATTTTAACAAAGTACGGTTGGTTCTTCCTATATCACGGTGTTGACGATAACGGTATTTATCGTGTTGGTGCGCTAATACTCGATAAGGATAATCCTTTAAAGGTTATTGCAAGAACTAAAGACTTTATTATGGAGCCAGACCAACAATTTGAACTTGAAGGTATTTATAACGGTTGTGTTTTCCCAACAGGTACTGTTGTTAAGGATGGTATTTTATACGTTTACTATGGCTGTGCTGATAAGTACGTTGGTTTAGCTACTGCTAATTTCGACGAGCTTTTAGAGCACGTTATGAAGGATAGAGTATAATGTTTTTATCGTGCGCTAGCGTATTTTTGTGCGTGGCGCACATGCTTTTAAAATTGGAATTTTTAATAAGTTATGAATATTCAAAAAAAATATGAATTGTGGTTAAATAAGGTAACAGATACCGAGCTTAAAAGCGAACTTGAAGCAATGGCTACCGACGAAATTAAAAAAGAAAATAGCTTTTTTAAAGATTTAGAGTTTGGTACGGGCGGTTTGCGTGGTATTTTAGGAGTTGGAACTAACTGCTTAAATATTTACACCATTGGTAAAATAACTCAAGGTATTGCTAATTATATGAAAAAATTTAACCTTAAAAAGGTTGCAATATCTTACGATAGCCGTATTAAATCCGACCTTTTTGCAAAAAGAACGGCAAGCGTTTTTGCTAGTAATGGTATTAAAGTTTATATAACTAAAGAACTTATGCCCACGCCTTTTTTATCATATATCACCCGTGAACTAAGCGCCGATATAGGCATTATGATTACTGCTTCGCACAATCCCGCTAAATATAACGGCTATAAGGTTTACGGCAGTGACGGCGGGCAAATTACAGATGAAGCGGTTAAAAATATTTTGCCGTTTATTCAACAATTAAGCGAATTTTCGGTTGAAGAATGCGATTTTGATAAATTTTTACAAAAAGGCGATATTTGCTTTGTTCCCGATAGCCTTACCGAAGGTTTTTTAAGCGAAGTTTTAAAACTTTCTATGGGGTGTTATAATAACCTTAACGTTACTTATACCGCCTTAAACGGCGCAGGTTATAAACTTGTGCCCGAAACTTTAAAACGCGTTGGGCTTACTAACGTTAATTTGGTTACAGAACAAAGCTATCCCGACGGTAATTTTACTACTTGTCCATTCCCAAACCCCGAAAAACAAGAAGCTTTAGCGCTTGGTTTGGTTTGCGCAAAAAATAACGATAGCGATCTTTTACTCGCCACCGACCCCGATTGTGATAGGGTAGGCGTAGCAGTTAAGCATAAAGGCGAATATAAACTAATTACCGGTAACGAAGTTGGTATTTTATTAACCGACTATTTGTTTAGCAGTTATTTAAAAAACGGTAACGCGCCTAAAAATCCTATAGTTGTAAAAACTATCGTTACAAGCGATTTGGTTAAAAAACTTGCAACTAAGTACGGGTTTGAAGTAGTTGAAGTTTTAACCGGCTTTAAATATATTGGCGAAGTGATTTCTAATTTAGAAAAACAAAACCAAAAGCAAAGATTTGTGCTTGGGTTTGAAGAAAGTTACGGTTATTTATCAGGCACTCACGTTCGCGATAAAGATGGCGTTAACGGCGCGTTAATTATTACCGAAATGACCGCTTTTTATAAAAATCAAGGGCTTACGTTAGTTGATAAACTTGAGCAAATTTATAAAGAATACGGCTTGTACGAACATAAGTTATTAAGCTTTAATTTTGAAGGCGCAAGTGGTAATCAGGATATGAAAAATCTTTTAAAAGCTTTGCGCGAAAACTTGCCAAGCGAAATCATTGGCGTAAAGGTTGCAAAGAGTATAGATTATTTAACTCAAACCGAATACGATTTGCCAAAATCAAACGTTTTATCCTTTGAACTTGTTGATGGAAGCAAAATTATCATTCGCCCATCGGGTACAGAGCCACTTATTAAGGCGTATTTAACCGTTTGTTTCGATAAGCAAAAGAATGAACACCGCTTAAGGGTATATAAAGAATATTTAACAAAATTATTTACAGTAAAATAGGAGTTTAATATGATTTTAAAAGATTATTATAAAGAAAACGATGGTATGCTTTGGGAAGAAGCACCAAATGAAAACTGTTATATTTGGCGAAGCAAGGATAATCCTCTTTTCGATATGAAAAATAGCGAACATTTTTGGCATATTTGTAATAGTGCTGCCGTTATGGTAAACGGCGAATACGTTGGCGTTTTTAGATGTGAAAATAAAAGCGGTACGCCCGATTTATACGTAGGTACAAGTAAAAACGGCAAGGATTGGGATCTTGAAACAACTCCTATAGTTTTTTATAACGAAAATGGCTCGATTTTTGAAAAACCATATTGCTACGATCCACGTCTTATTAAAATTGAAGGCGTTTATTACGTTGTTTTTTGCGCCGATATTGAAGGTCCTTCAATTTATATTGCAAAAACCGTTGACTTTAAGCGTTTTGAAATGATTCCTACCGGATTTTTACCATTTAATAGAAACGGCGTTTTGTTCCCCGAAAAAATTAACGGGCAATACGTTATGCTTAATCGTCCAAGCGATTCGGGTAACACTCCTTTTGGTAATATTTATATTAGTTATTCAAACGACTTAATTTACTGGGGCAACCATAAACTTTTAATGAAAAATTTTAATAACAATGAATGTTATTGGGAAAGAATTAAAATTGGCGCAGGTCCTACTCCTATAAAAACTGAAGAAGGTTGGCTACTTATTTATCACGGGGTTCAAGCCACTTGCAACGGCTTTACTTATAGCGTTGGTGTTGCTCTTTTAGACCTTGATGATCCTTCTATTGTAAAATACCGCGCAAATAGATATCTTCTTTCGCCCGAAGAAGTTTACGAGGTTACCGGCTTTACGCCAAACTGTATTTTCCCTTGTAGTGCGATAACCGATTCTAACGGCAGGGTAGCTATTTATTACGGCGCTGCCGATACCAATATGGCTATTGCATTTACAACAGTTGATAAATTGCTTGAATTTGTTAAAAAATTTAGCAAATAATAATTATTTACTTTAATATAAAACGCCCAAGGGTACTTTTAACCTTAGGGCGTTTTTATATTGTATTAAGTTTAGGGCTGTAATAACGTGATTTTAAGTAATATAAACCTGTTTCAACGTCGTATTTTGATTATCCTTGAATATTACCTAACAAATAGATAGATAATATTCGCTTCTTCATTCTTATAAACTTGAAATGGGTATCCCATTTGCAGGAGTTAGAGCTGTACCCAAAATTTGGGCACAACTCTTATCCTGTCTATAATTTAGTTTATTATCGTTCTAATTCTTTGATTTTTTTATCATTTTCTTTTTTAGGAATATAGTATCCAATCCACCAAGAAAAAGGTAATAATACTAAAAATCCAACTGATATAGTATTATCTAACTCATACACAAAAAACAAAATCGAGATAACAACAATTACAATAGAACAAATAATAGCACTAACTAATAATGTTTTATTTTCTTTTTTATATCGTTTTAATTGTTCTTCGGTTGATAAACCATTATATTTATCTTTCATAGAAATTAACCTCCAAAAAGTTCAGTCAAGAATTCTTTAATCCATTCGTCAATAGATTTACCTCCAGGATTGAAAGAAAATCCCTCTATTCCAAATATATCTTCTCCATGCCAAAATTGATCTAAAGCTGTTCCAAAACCAAAACCAACAACAGGTGCTAAAAACGGTCCAACAACAGGTATCATAGCAGTTAAAGCAGATACTCCCCATGTTGCCGCACTACTTGCTGCTATATATACGATATCACCTACTATATTACCTGCTTTTTGTGCACTAGATAAATTAGAATTAGTTAAATTATTATATAGGCTTAATCCGACATTAATACCAATACCAATACCCATTAACCAGTTAGACGCTTTATCTAACCCTGATAATTTATCTAAGTGCTTAATATTTCGAATGCCATCAATCACACCAGCAACCATTGAAAAAGTATTTTCAATATATCCAAAACCTGTTCCTAAAAAATCTAAATTCGGCCAGTAAAAACCTTTATTACTTGATCCATAGCCAAGGATAATGCTTCCACCCATAGCCAAAGAACTCATCATTTTACCACTAGTACTAAAACCAGCACCAGAACTACTATAAGCAATGCTAATTGGATTATTATTTGCATATGCATATAGATTTAATCCATTGATATTTGATGGATTCAAACTTGATACATCTGCTGGTTGAATGAATCTTCCTAATTCAGGGCTATAATACCTTGAGGATAACCAAAACCATCCTGTTTCGACAGGGCTATTACGAGTATCCCCATAAAAGATTAACCTATAAACTTATAGATAATCTTAATTTCTCTAAATTTTGTACCATTAATAACTTTCACATGACTTACTGTTATATGTGATATTAAATTATTAATGATTT
>JAFWXT010000014.1 GCA_017522945.1 Clostridia bacterium | reverse complement strand
TGGACAGATGTGTTACACGTAGAGAAATTGCCGAAAACATTATACAAACTTACAAATAGAAATCCCGACTGTTATTGTTAAACAATCGGGATTTTATATTTACAATTTTCCTCTATTTATTTAAAAAGGAATAAAGGTAGGTGTTTTATGGAACAAATCAAGCAAAACAAAATGGCTATACAACCTATCAAGAAGCTCTTTTTGAAAAATAGGTTATCCTTTATGCTTGATTTTTTTATTATCACACAACGACAGAATATTATTATTAAAATTCTTTATATACTCGCTTTCGCCCAACAAACCTATTAAGAAAATATTGCACGCAGGTATTTCTACCTTCTACCCTAATTTTTTTAATGATTTCATTGTAGTATTTTATTGCGTTTGGATTGTTTTCATCTTCTTCGCCTAATGCTATAAAAACCTTTTTGGGCGCAATGGCTATAATATTCCTTAGAAAAATTTGCTAAAAAAAGTTTCCGTTTCAGTTCATAACCTACTTGTTCTGGAAAATCGCAAAATGACAGCTCTAAATAGTTTATCCCATAGGGATTTTACTATAAGTGCTGTCATTTATGAGTTAGGCGTGGCGTGATGCCACGCCTTTTCTCTTACTATTTAGTTTTCTTCTCTTAAATGTGCATCAAAGTCAGGCAAATCTATCGCCTCCACAAAGTTGTAGATAATCTCTATTGTGTGAACGTAGTGTCCGTCAATCTTTACCTTTTCGTGAATTATCACTTTATCCACGAACGCACGTAAGATTTCAGGTGTTAGTTCGTCAAAATCACTATACTTTTTAACGATAGTCATAAACCTTTTTATGTTGTCATATTGGGTTTTGGCTTTTTCTATTTCTGCCTTTAAGGTTTTAACTTTTTCCGTTAATTCCTTTTGCTCGGCTTCGCAGCTATCGCTCATTTTCATATAGCGTTCTTCGGATAATTTTCCTGCAACCTTATCTTCATAAAGGCTTTGAATAATCTTGTCGAGTTGGTCGATACGTTTTTCCGCTTCTTCCCTTTCAGTTATAGCAGAAGCAAGTTCACGTTTGTTCTTCGCATCGGTACTTTGTTTGAGAATATTTACAAACTCTTCTTTACGCTCTGTCGCAAATTTAACCGTGTACCTTAAATCGTTTTCAATCAAAGTTTCTACGGCGCGCGCCGTTATTTGATGTGACGTACAATGCTTCTTCTTTTTCTTACGATAAGTAGAACAATTAAAGTATTCTGCTTTCTTTTGCTTTGAAGAACGACAAAGATACATTTTTTGTCCACAGTCGGCACAATAGAGCATGCCCGACAATACGTTCATCTCGCCCATATCAGTATGTCTCCTTTTGCCTTGTCGAATTTTTTGCACAATATCAAAAGTTTCTTTATCAATTATTGCTTCTTGCGTGTTTTCAAAAATAACCCATTTTTCTCTTGGATTTTCAAAAAACTTCTTTGATTTATATGATTTTCTATAAGTTCTAAAGTTTACCGTACGTCCAAGATATTGTTCATTTTCAAGGATTTGAGCAACCGTTTTCGTACACCATATATAAGAATCTTCTTTTATCTTAAATGATGTTGGCAGTTTATACTTATGAAAATGAATTACGGGAGTATCTATTCCACGTTCCGTCAAAATCCTTGCGATTTGAGTCGGTCCGTATCCTTTAATACAAAGAGCAAAAATCTCTTTTACGATAGCTGCGCCAATGGGTTCAATAATCCATTTTTCCTTATCATCAGGCGATTTCATATATCCAAGCGGTGGGACCGCTGTGATGTGCTTACCTGCATTACCTTTCGCTTGTTTTACTGCTCTAATCTTACGGCTACAATCTTTTGCGTACATTTCGTTTAGGATGTTCTTAAACGGGATAATATCGTCATCGGGGTTTGTTTCCGTATCCATTTGGTCGAAGATTGCTATGAATCTCACGTCCGCATCGGGGAAATAATATTTCGTGTAATATCCCACGAGAATATGGTCACGCCCAAATCTTGACATATCTTTTACGATTACGGTAGATATTTCGCCGTTTTCCACGTCGTTAAGCAAACGCTTAAATGCAGGGCGTTCAAAATTACTACCGCTAAATCCGTCGTCTATGTAAAAACGAGTATTCCTAAACTTATTTTCTTTCGCATAATCCGAAAGTAATAACTTTTGGTTTTTGATACTGTTGCTGTCGCCCTCAAGGTCATCGTCTGAACTTAAACGACAATAAAGGGCTGTGTACTGCTGTTCTAAATGTTTTATTTTTCTATTCGATTGCAAATTCATTGTTTTTTACCTCCCGAATTGCAACCTTCAAGCGATTCTGTTGTTATAGATAAATCGTCCGTCAAACTTTCTGCTTGACTTTCAATCAATCTCTTGGTTATATCAAACGCCGTTGATTTGGCGTTAGGTTTCTCACGGGATATTATCGTGTAAATAGTTTTGCCGATTTTTACTTGT
>JAFWXT010000013.1 GCA_017522945.1 Clostridia bacterium | reverse complement strand
GCTCTTCTATGGTAAAATGATGATAGCAGTTCATATATTTCTCCTTGGTAATTTGTTTTGTGGTTATTATATTTTACCATAGATTTATATGAACTGTCATTCTTTTTTTAGGTGTTGCACTTGATAGTATAATTCACCAAAGCAATTAAAAACGGCTTACGAATAAGTAAGCCGTTTTGTTTATTTATTAGTAATTATATTGTTGAATTATTCTTTATCAGTTTCTTCTGGCAAGCCACAGTTTAAGCAAAAACCATCTTCGTATTCGTGCTCAAGCTTTTCTAAAACTACTTCTTTCTTTGCGCCACAAGAGCAGTTACCCATACCTAATCCTTCTTCGGTACAGGTCGCTTCATCTATAACTTGTACGTAATAAGTATAATCGTGGTCGGCTACAGGAATCATTCTTGTATCAAAAAAGTCACAATTTTTACAGTCTTTATAAAGTTCGCCTTCTTCCTTGCAAGTTGCAGGCTTGGTTTGATACCATTCGCCAAATTCGTGCCCGGTTGCAGGAATAGTGTTAGTTTCTAATACTTCACCACAATAAGTGCAAGCAATAGTTTCTTCGCCATTTTCCGTACAAGTTGCAGGTTTGGTTATTATTGAAACGTATTCGCAAACGTGCTCACCGGTTGAACTTGTTGATGAGTCTGCGCAAGCCGAAGCAAATGCGCAGGTGGTTAGTATAAAAGCAGCAACTAAAATTGCAAATAATTTTGTTAATTTTTTCATAATTTTTTTCCTAAACAATTAATTTATCGCTGTAATGAGTATATCAATATACTCGTTGATAAGAATCTGCGTCTTCAGGAACTGTTATATTCGCACTTCTAATCTTTTTTACGCTCATCCAAACTTCAGTAATAGTATCGCTTTCTACAAATACACCACTTTGATATCCGCTCGAGTATGCATCAACTAAAACGTAAACCTTTTCTTGCTTTACAACAGCTGAATTCTTTTTAAATTCAATTTCGTACTGCATAGTAGTTTGCGCAACTGTCATAGAATCTTGTTGAGTTTGATTAGAATCGATATAAAAAGTATTGTTGTCTTCATCAAGATAATAATGAACACCCACTTGACTTGCAAAGCTATCTAAAACTTCGCTAACGCTCATTCCGTAAAGCCTACCCTCGTAAGTGTTTGCTGAACCAAGTATTTCGCTAAGTTCATCCATATCGATATCTAAAATATCTTCAAAATCGCCCTTTACCTTTTGGCTTTGAACAACTTCTTCTCCCCCGCTTTTTAAAGTTACTTCTAAGTCGGCATAAGCAACGTTATCAACACAAACAACCTTTCCTTCCATTTTTATGGTTTCGGTTATCTTTTCACCATAAGAATTATAAGATTCGTTTTTTGCAGTAATTTTAACTTGTAAATCGTATAAAAACTTTATTTTATCGCCAAATAAAGTTGTTAATGGATAATAAACACCCATTTTACCATCTAACTCATACTCCATAGTAGTAATGCTTGATTTTTGATCAACTGTTTGAGAAAGGTCCATATCCATTTCCATATCAATATCAAACCATTGCCATTCAGAAGCATCTGCTTCATCATCTTCAAGATAGGTTTCTTGGCGGTTAGCAACATATCTTCTAAGCGTACCTGCCATAACCTCTTCGCCATCAATTTTGATTGTTTTTGAACTGCTACCACCACCTGTACAACCCGCAAACGCACTAAAAACGCAAACGATAGCAATTAAAATCACTAATAGTTTTTTCATATTTTCACCTCAAAAAACAGTTAATTTAAAAGCAAACAAATTATAAACTTGTTTATTTTACTATCCTTTAGTTTATTATATCACTATTAAACTAAAAATGCAATAGATAAATTAAAAATTTGGCTTAAACGCTTGATTTTTTTAAATATTACGTTACACCTACGCCTATTAGATTATAACCTACGCCCGCGCTTTACATAAAATTAAGTTAGACTAAGCAAGAAAAAACCTTGGCGGAGAGGTTATGCCAAGGTTTTTCTTTTGCACTTTTTTATTTTAGGAGATGGTTATTGATACATTAATCTAACCATTCGAGAAATATGCAAGTGATGTAGTGCCATACGGCACAATTGAATTTAAACTAAAGTTAAAAGTAAATCGATGAAGTAATAAAATCACCTTAGTTAAAGTTAAAATGCGAGTTAGTGGCACGAAACCGAGCATTTACCGAAGGGAGTGTACTTTTTCGTACATAACCAAAGTAAAGCACAAGGCTTCGTGACAATAACGAAGTATATAGACCTAATGCAATTAGGTTTTAGATGCGAGTTAGTGGCGCGAAATCGAGCATTACCGAAGAAAATATACTTTTTCGTACATAACCAAAGTAAAGCACAAGGCTTCGTGACAATAACGAATTATAT
>JAFWXT010000099.1 GCA_017522945.1 Clostridia bacterium | reverse complement strand
TGGGGGAATTCCTATTGAGATAAATATGTTGGAAATCTTTTCGTCAAGAATTTTATCTTCCGATTTTGATTTTCGCTTATTAGCTAAGATATAACTCTCTTTTTCAAAACGTTCGATACTCCTTACAATACTATCGTCAAGTGGCGTCTTGCTTTTTTTGAATAAATCTAATACGTATTTATAAAGAGCTGTAAAATCAATGGGTAGAGTTATGTAATCGATAATGCCCCTTTCGCGAGCCATATTGACAATCGTTTGATTTTTAACGTTGCTTATTACAATAATTTTGCACTCACTTCTTTTACGTTTGACGTCTTCGATAAAATCAAATCCGTCCACTTCGGGCAATGAAATATCTGTAAAGATATAGTCTAAATCGTACGTTGTTATATCTTTCAACGCGTTTTGAGTATCGTTTTCAATAAAGAAAAGCTTTTTATCGCTAATTTCTTTTGAGATAAATTCGAAGTCCTTTTTGACTTCTTCGTTTTTGGTCATAATGCAAAATCTCATTTAGTTGTCTCTCCTATTAGTGTTGATTCAATTATAAAACATAAAATCGCCTTTTGGAAAAAATTTTCGATAAAAATTTAAAAAAATAGTTTCTAATTTTGAATTATTATAAAATATTTTGTCGATAAATGTCGAATAAATTTGCAAAGTATTTTTGAGTATAGTTAATTATGGTATCTTTTAAAATTTTACAAAATCTTGAATACGACAAAATTTTGTCTTATTTGAAAAAATTCGTGGTTTTATCTTCCTCTTTAGATAAGATAGATTTAATTCGCCCTGAAACTACTCTTGACGACGCTTTATCTTTACAAGGGCTAACTTTCGAAGGTGAAAGAGTATTATATCATTACAATAGAAGTCCTTTGGAAAAATTTGACGACGTTAGCGAAGTTTTAATGCAAGCAAAAGTTTTATCTACTTTAAGTTTTGCTTCCGTTAAAAGAGTTGGAACAATTTTACGAGCATCAAGAATTTTCTTAAATAGCGTTAACGATATTCCCAAAGAGGAAATTCCGCAAATTTCGCAATTATTATTAAGGCTTTATTCTAACAAATTATTGGAAGAAGATATTTCTAACACTTTTATTTCCGACGAGGAGATTGCTGACAATGCATCTTCGGAGCTGTATACTATTCGCAAGAAGATTAGGAAGATTAACGGAGATATTAAAGATAGGCTTAATGCGTTAATTAGAAATAAAGAAGTTCAAAAGCATTTACAAGACACCATCATAACTTCCCGCGAGGGCAGATTCGTAGTGCCAGTTAAAGCGGAATCTAAGGGTAAAGTTAACGGCCTTGTTCACGATTATTCCTCAACCGGCGCAACCATTTACGTTGAACCTATTGAAATCGTTGAAATTAACAACGAGTTGAGAATTCTATATTTAGAGGAAAAAGCGGAAATAGAACGTATTATGCAAGATTTTACAAGGCGTATTTGCAACATTGCAGACGCTTTGGAAATTACTCAGGAAACTCTAATTGATTTAGATATCGTTCTTGCCAAAGTAAAATACGG
>JAFWXT010000098.1 GCA_017522945.1 Clostridia bacterium | reverse complement strand
GATCCCAATAACAAGGAATCAGAGATAGTACCTGTGGAATATGAGCGCGTGGTCAGAGTGGGCGAGGAATGCAGAGGAGAATATTCCTATCAAAAATGGTCCTATCTCGAGGGCTGCTATAATTCGCATTATGCATTCAGCGCAACGGTCGTTACCGAAAAGACCGAGCCTGAGCGAGAAGATAAAATCCGCAATTCCATATCATAACGTCGCATACAATAACAGAGGTTGAAAAATGAGTAATATAAACGAAAAATGGTCGAAATACATTCTCCGTCTTGATCGCGAAACGAATGAATATAAATACGGCAGTTGGTATAACCATTATTGGAACGAGGTCTATGACATCTTTGAAGGTGCGGACCAAACAAGCCGCGGCGAGAGAATCAGAATTGATGAATTGACCGAAAATGAGATCAAATTCACCTTCTTTGATGAAGAGGCACAGAGGGGCATCGAGGGCGTCATTTCCTTCGAAAATCCCCGCGTGTGTTTGCGCGGAAGGAGTGAACAGGGTGGCAGAAACGAATACGCATGGTCGCGCAGTGATCACGTGGTTTTAATGCTTGAGGAAAAAGGTAAGAAAGAACAAAGGAAAGGAGTGCCAAACAATTATGGCAATTGGAATCAAAGTAAAAAAAGCACCTGCTGATCACGATCTCGGTGCGTCAAAGTTTTTTGGCGCTCCCACCGTTCCCCTTGCATGGGAAGGTGACTTCTATGAGGATGAGATTTTCCTCTGCCAAATTAATCTTGCTGATGTCGCGCATCTTGATAAAGAGAACCGCCTTCCCCACACAGGCTACCTCTATCTTTTCTTACATACCGACGGCGGAGATTATGATTTAGAGGCAGACGTGCGCTATTTTGAGGGTGAGCCCGAGCTTGCCATTGATAATTTCAATCTCGAGGTCGAAGGCTATGAACGATTCAACGATGCGTACTTGATGGAGTTCTGCGAGGCCGATGACGGCGAAGCCTGCACGCGCCTTCTCGGAGTCCCAAGCGATTGGAATTATGAAGATAAGCCCCCAAAGCTTCTTTTACAATTCGATCCTTTGGATAGCGAAATGGGATTTCTCGATCACCTTGACGGGTTCCTCTATTTCTTCTTTGGCAAGGACGAAAACGATCTTGAAAGCGTAACCTTGGTGGAAGAATACAGTTAAAAAATCTCGACTTGTTTGGAAAGGAGATGCAACACGATGCTGAAACACGATCCTGTGGAAGATACCCCTGAATTTCAAGCCATTGAGGATGAGCTTGAAGCAAAAATCATTGCAAAAATCGGCGAGAATAGCGGCATGGGATATTGCTACCTCTATTGGGAAACCAAGAGGGACATTCTAAAAAAGGACTACGGCATAGAATGGAGATCTCCTGCGGTGCTAAACCCTAGAGTGCGTTTTGATTGATACTGTTTTATAATCAGTTTTAACGTCTGCGGAATATAAAAATGCACCTATTCGTTAAATTTGAACCCATTTTTTGTAAAAAAAGTGAACCCGTTTTACAAAATGAACCCGTTAGGATTTTGTATCCTTTTCACCAATTACTCTCAAAAAACACTGCAGAAAAGGATACATTTTCTGCAGTATTTTTTTATCCAAGTCGCAGACTTGGTATATCATCGCCGTTAGGCGTATATCATCAGCCCTTTGGGCTGTATATCATCACCGAAGGTGCATATCATCAGCCGTAGGCTGTATACTCTTTCGCAATGATGATATACAAAACTTCGTATTGATGATATAAAAATGATGATATACAAAGCTTATACCTTGATTTTGGCAACATTTTATGATATAATTTTGCTAAAGGAGTATATTATGAAAGATTATTTAAACTATATCAACGAAAAATATCCTATAAGAAAAACAACTGAAGAAAAAAGTAGCTTTTTACAATTTGCTATTGATGAAGGGCGCGAGCTTGGTTATGAAGGTAAAATTGAAACAATAGATAAACATAATAACTTGGTTTTTGGTAATTTACAAAGCGCAAAAGTTGTTTTTACGGCTCATTATGATACTCCTGCTGCTTCCTTTATTCCTAACTTAATGATGCCAAGAAATCCACTATTGTCTTACTTGTATGCATTTTCTTATCCAATACTTTTAGCTATTTTATCATATTTAGTAGCATTTTTTGCAACCAATTGGATTGATTTAGGTAAAAATCAAACAACTGTGCTACTTGTGGCTTACTTGATTTTGTATTTGGGTAGTTATTTTCTTACAACGAGATGCTTTAAAAATAAACACAACATAAACGATAATACTTCAGGCGTTTCGGCAATACTTGCAGTTATGGCAAATAATCCTTCAAAGCAAATTGCTTTCGTTTTATTTGATAATGAAGAAAAGGGGTTGCTCGGTTCAAAAGCTTTTGCAAAAAAGCATAAAGAACTTTTAAAAGATAAGTTAATAATAAATTTTGACTGTGTTGGTAATGGTGAGCATATTATATTCGTTGCTAAAAAGGGTGCTAACCAACATCATTTATACGCTTTAGTTAAAGATAGTATTTCATCAAATGACAAATATCAAACTTATTTTTATCCTATTAAGGGGAGTGTTGGAAATTCTGATTATAAAAGTTTTGAAAACGGCGTTGGTGTAATGGCTTGTAAAAAGGGCAAACTCGGTTTTTATACGGATAGAATACATACAAAGCGCGATACTGTTTCAAGTTTTGAAAATATTTTGTTTTTAACTCAAGGTGTAACTGAATTTTTGAAAAAAATATAATTATTATTTTTTGTTTGGGCTACGATTATATCGTGGCCTTTTTTTGTATAATTAAATTTCTTTTGCAAAAAATATTTTTATGCGAGCGGTATATATCGTTGCTTTGTGTTATTTTATTTTGCTTTTGCCGATATTTTGCGGATTATACCTTATTTTCGATGCTAATGAAAAAAAATGCTATTTTTCATTTACAATTTTTGGTATAAACGTTTTTGGTGGCTATGTTGTATACGACAATAAAAAACTATACGTGCATTATAATAATAAAGCAAAAATTATAAATTTAACCGATTATTTAATGGGTAATAAACAATTTTTGAAATTAAACTTCGATGTGTTGCAACTAAAAAGCGTATGTATTTTAGGAGTAAAAAATAGTTTAAGTTTGTATTTAGGTGGTTTATTATATACGGTTAATAATCAAATTTGTCCTATAATCAAAGCGAAAAAATCATTTTTAATAATTAAAAACGACTTAGCCTTTACAAATGATAAAAGTTTTAAAATTGTTGCTAAGGCAAAATTGTTATTTGGTTTACTTGGTATATTACTGCTCGCGTTAAAAAATATATTTAAGGGAAGTAAAAATGGAAAACTTAAAAGAAAACAAAGTTGAACAAGTTGTAGAAAGTGCCTTGAAAAAAATTAAAGAATATGGTGCAAATCAAGTTATAGGAACGCCTATAGTTAACGAAAAAGGCCACACTGTTATTCCTATGTCGAACGTTACGGTTGCAGTTTTTTCGGGCGGTGGCGAATATGGTGACGTTAAGGCTAATAGTAGCGTAGGTGAAAAATTTGCGGGCGGTGCAGTTACCGTTTGTTCTATTAAACCTGAAACTTTTATAGTTAATAACGGCATGGGTTTTTCGCTCGCACAATCCAACAACGATTTGGTTGAAGGTATTTCTTTAGTGTTTGCAAAGCTTGGAGAATTATTAAAAAAATGAATAAAAGAATTTCAAAATTATTTTTATTATCATTGATTATATGTGCGATTTTAACTGTTTTTATGTTTAACATAACAACCGTTAACGCACAAAATAATTCGGCTGAAATTCTAATTTGTGCTAATTCTGGCAGAATACTTTATTCATCAAATGCTAACGAAAAAATGGGTATGGCAAGCACAACCAAGATTGTTACTGCCATTACGGTAATTGATAATTATGATTTAGATAAAGAAATTACCGTAAAAAAAGAATGGACAGGAATTGAAGGCTCGAGTATATATTTAAGAGAAGGTGAAGTGTTTACTGTACGCGAATTATTGTACGGATTAATGTTGCGATCTGGAAACGATTGCGCCGTAACTTTAGCTTCCGCGCTAGCCGGTAGCATTGATAATTTTTGTAAGCAAATGAATGAAAAAGCAATTTCTGTTGGGGCTTTTAATTCAAATTTCAAAAATCCACACGGGCTTGATCATAAAGAGCATTATACTACTGCCTATGACCTTGCGTTAATAACAAAATATGCTATGAAAAACCAAGATTTTCGCGAAATTGTTGGTTGTAAACAAAAAATAATAGGTAAGGGAGAAAGTAGGCGAGTTTTAAACAATAAAAATAAAATGCTTAACGAATATGAAGGTAGTACGGGTGTAAAGACTGGATATACTAAAAAATGTGGGCGTTGTTTGGTTTCATCTGCAAATAGAGATGGATTTGAACTAATTTGTGTTGTTCTAAACTGTCCACCAATGTTTGAACGTTCTAAAAGTTTAATGAATAATGCGTATGATGAGTATGAAAATTGTTTACTTGCTTCAAAAGAGGTTAGTGTTTGTGAAGTTACTACAAAAAAGGGTGAAAAATTGCCTGCTTACGTCGATAAGGATATATACTATCCTTTGACTAATGAAGAACGAAACAATATTAAAAAGGTGATAACTCCATACGAAACTAATAAAATTTCAAATCAATTTGGAGTTTGTTGCGGTACAATTGAATTTTTTATTGAAAATCACTTGCTTTTTTGTGAAAAAATATATACTATATTAGAGTAATATTTTATTATATGGAAAGGCATATGAGAATTAATAAGTTTTTAGAACAATGTGGTGTTGGAAGCCGTAGGGCGTGTGATAAGCTAATTCAAGAAGGTAGAGTTAGCGTTAACGGTAGTGTTTGTAAACTCGGCCAAGAAATTGACGAGCGTCGTGATAACGTTCTTTTTGACGGGAAAAAGGTTAATCTTGTGCAAAAAGGTCTATATTATATTATGAATAAACCAAAGGGCTACGTTTGTACGGTAAAGGATGATCTAGGTAGAAAAACGGTTATGGATTTATTACCACATACCGCTTCACGCGTAGTTCCAGTTGGTAGATTAGACTATGATTCAGAAGGTCTTTTAATATTCACTAATGATGGTGAACTTGTAAATCGTCTTACTCACCCAAGAAACGAAGTTCCAAAAACCTATCAATTAAAGGTGGAAGGAACTGTTACAGAACCTATGCTTAATAAATTAAGAACTGGCGTTGAACTTGACGGTGTGATGACTAAAAAGTGTAATGTACACGTGCTTTCGGTTGACGATAAGTTTACAAAGCTTTCAATTACTATTACCGAAGGCAAAAATAGGCAGGTTAGACGTATGTTTGAAGCTGTGGGTAAAGAAGTTGTGTTCTTAAAGAGAACAAAAATAGGCGAACTTGGTTTAACTGGGCTTGATCGCGGTAAGTGTAGGCAGTTAACCGCGCGTGAAATTGATTATCTCCGAAATATCTAACCCTACATAAAGCATTTTTGCTTTCGGAGGGTAATATTGAATAAAAAAGCAAATGCGTTTTTAATATGTTTGGTTGTATTATTTATAACTTTATCGATACTAATTTCTTTAAAAATAGTTTGTTTTGAGCATTTACAATTCGTTGCAGAATTTGGTTAAAATTTGTTTTTAATGGGGTACTTAAGTGAAAAATAGTTCTTATTTAGAGCACCTTACACAAGAAGAACGTGAAGAATATCTTGAGATTATAAATGATTTTAAGCAAGAATTTAAAAATAAAATTCAAGATGAAATAAAAAACGTTCGTGAAAAGTTATCAAAAAGCACCGCCGAAATTTTGGGCGTTGAGTTTGCTAATTTATTAAACGAGAGAAAAAAGTTGCTAAAAACTTTTAAATCAAGTGCAAAAAGGTTGCTTTTATGTGCAAAAGAGTGTGGGATAACAGCTGAACTTGAAAATTTAGAAAAATGGTCGGCTCAAGCAAAAAAGGAAGAAAATACTAAGTCTGAAGGTACTAAGCTTTTTGATGAAGTAATACAAGCGGTTTTAGTAAAAAATCCATCTATTGCAAATGAAGTAAAAGATATTCAATTAGAGCTTAACAAAAATAGTGAACAATTAGTTCAAATAGTAAAAAGCAAAAAAGTTTTAATCGATAAACTTCAAAACAGTTTTCGCGCGCCACTTCAAAAAAGCATAGTTGACTTAATAGTTGAATTTAATAAAAAAGTTGCGGTTGTAAATGAATCGTTTAACGTTGAAAATATAAAGGCTCTTTCTCCATTTGATGATAAAGACAAAATTTTAACTGATAACGATATATCAACACAAATGTCAATGCAAATTACAGATGAAATAAGTGAAGATTTTGATGACGAATTATTTATTCCACTTTCAAAAAATGATAACAATCTAAATTAACTTTATAAAATATAAAGAAAACTCTCTTTTAACTAAGGGAGTTTTTTTATTTGTAAAATTTTGTAATTTTTATAATTATCTTGAATATAATAAACCGTAAGTCAGTAATTTAATGCAATTAAAGCTAAATTTTGGCTTTTTTCGACAATAAAATTAAGTTTAAAAGGTGTATAATCGTGTGGAAAGTTCTCGCTCGAAAAAATAATTTAAAAAGTTCAAAAATAACAGCCTACTTATTGATATTTATTTTTAGTGCAATAGTTATTTTAACTTCAATTTTTAGTGCAGATAATATAAATGCTGTTTTATGCGGATATGCAACTAAAAAATTACCGATTTATCGGGTAGAGCGAGATGATAAGCTTATAAGTATTTCATTCGACTGTGCCTGGGGTAACGAATATACTAAGCAACTACTCGACGTGATGGACGAATACGGTGTTAAATGCACATTTTTTACAGTTTCGTTTTGGGCAGAAAAATATCAAGATGATTTAAAAGAAATCGTTTCTCGCGGACATGAGATTGGAACACATAGTAAAACTCATTCCTATATGTCTAAACAAGGCGCGCAAGCAATTGATGAAGAATTGAGCTATTCTTGCAAGATAATTGAAAACGCTACGGGGCGTAAAGTAACGCTTTTTCGTGCGCCCTACGGAGATTATGATAACTTATTGATTGAGCGCGCGGAAAAGCAAGGGCTTTTTACAATACAATGGGACGTTGACAGTTTAGATTGGAAAAATTTATCGGCTAAGGAAATATCTTTACGCGTGATATCAAAGACTAAAAGCGGTTCGATAATTCTGTGCCACAATAACGGACTTCATACTGCCGAAAGTTTACCATTGATTTTTGCCGATTTAATAAATAAGGGATATAAATTCGTTAAAATAAGCGATTTGATATATAAAGAGGAGTTTGCTATGCTTAGCGATGGCACTCAAGTTAAAATAAATAAGGATAAATCAAACAAAGAATAATTGCGCTTGTGCGCGTTGGAGGAAATATAATGAATTACAAAGAAAAAATCAACAACAAAGTTTACATCTTAGGTGAAGTTTTAACAAAAGCTGCATTTTCACACGAAGTTTATGGCGAAGGTTTTTATGAAATGAACGTAAGCGTAAAAAGATTATCTGGTCAAAGCGATATTTTACCAGTAACAATATCCGAACGTTTAATTGAAGCAAATAAGTTAGAAGTCGGCTCACGATTATGCGCTATCGGTCAGTTTCGTAGTTATAATAAGGTTGTTGACGGGAAAAGTAAATTGATGCTTACTGTTTTTGTTCGCGAGCTTTGTGGCGAAGAGTATGAACAAAATCCAAACAGTATTGCGCTTTCGGGCTACTTATGCAAGCCACCGATTTATAGAACAACGCCATTTGCTAGAGAGATTGCCGATATGTTAATTGCGGTAAATCGTGCTTATAATAAATCCGATTATATTCCTTGTATAGCGTGGGGTAGAAACGCAAGGTTTGTTAAAAATCTTGCTGTTGGTGAAAAAATTGCCATATCAGGTAGAATCCAAAGCAGAGAATACACTAAAAAAATTAGCGAAACTGAAAGTAAGGTAATGACTGCATACGAAGTATCAGTTTCACGCTTAGCGGCGTATGATAACGTTGAAAACTTTGATTTAAATTATGATTTTGGCGATAGAAAAGTTAAAGATAGCTTGCTAAGAGTTACGGTATAAAGTTATTGGGAACTATATTGAGTGTGTATAGTATATACGTAAAATAGTGTGCTAGTAAATGTTTATAAAAATTATCAAAATTTTGTTAAAAAAGATTGACAACCTAACTTTTATTTGTTAAAATAGAAAAAATTTAATTTTGGAACTTTTAAGTTCGGTACGAGATACCGACAAGGTTTTTTATAAAATCACCATTCAGGTGGCGTTTTTTTGCGCGGAAATTATAAACTAAAGCTTTGTCGTATCACGGCAAGGCTTTTTTGTTTTAAAATAAAACTAAATATTAAGGAGATAACACAAATGAAACTCGTTTATAACGTAAACGACAAACCACCTGTTTCAAAGCTTATTATTTCGGCTTTTCAACAGTTGCTTGCTATTTTAGCGGCTACGATTGCAGTTCCTGCAATTATCAACGGCGGTATGCCTGAAGGGCTTGATGCTCAAATGTCATCATCTGCTGCACTATTTGGTGCGGGCGTAGGAACGTTAGTTTATCAATTATTTACACGCTTTAAAAGCCCCGTTTTCCTTGGTTCATCATTTGCCTTTTTAGGTTCTATGGCTGCGGCGTTTGCTGGCGCTGCTACTGCATCTATCGGCTTTTTAGGTTTGATTTTAGGTGCAATACTTGCTGGTCTTGTTTACGTTATCTTAGCGGTAATCGTAAAAAAGGTAGGGGTTGAATGGATAAATAAAATGATGCCACCTGTTGTTATCGGTCCAACGGTTGCGATAATTGGTTTATCGCTTGCTTCAAATGCGGTTTGTGATGCTGTAGGTCGTATGGCTCAAGACGCAAGCGGCAACTTTATTATGACCACTTCGGGTATTTTATCTCTAATTTGTGCTTTAGTTACCTTACTCACAATTATTTTATGTTCTGTATTTGGTAAAAAGAGTGTTAGATTATTTCCTTTCGTTATAGGTATTTTAGCAGGATACGCAGTGGCTACTTACTTTACTTGGATAGGCTTTGCAACGGGTAATACCGCAATGCAACTAATTGACTTTTCACAATTTTATAATATGAAGTGGTATCCTGAATTTACATTTATTGAAGCATTTTTTAGTGTTCCTCTTGATTTTGGTGAGGGTAGTTTTTGGTCGTATTTTGGAACTATTGCGGTTGCCTACGTTCCCGTTGCTTTCGTTGTTTTCGCAGAGCATATTGCTGACCACAAAAACCTTTCTTCAATTATTGAAAAGGATTTATTAAGTGATCCTGGCTTATCAAATACACTTTTAGGTGATGGTGTTGGTTCAATAGTTGGCGCTATTTTTGGTGGTTGTCCAAATACTACTTACGGCGAATCGGTTGGTTGTGTTGCAATCACTGGCAACGCTTCAGTTCGTTCGATAACTTTAACTGCGTTTATTGCAATTTTATCTTCATTCGTAGCTCCGTTCGTAACGTTTTTAGCAACGATTCCACCATGCGTAATGGGTGGTGTATGCATCGCGCTTTACGGATTTATCGCTTGCTCTGGCTTAAAAATGATTCAAAAGGTTGATTTAAACGATAATGCAAATTTATTTGTAGTATGCGTAATTTTAATTTGTGGTGTTGGCGGTTTATCGCTAAGTTTTGGTAAAATTACCATCACTGCAGTAGCTTGTTCATTAATTTTAGGTATTATTATTAACTCCTTACTTTCGGCTGGAAAACATAAATCTAACCAAGATGAGTTATCAAAAAATGAGTAATTTATCGATAAATAAATAAAAAGTTCTGCTTTTTGCAGAACTTTTTTTATGTAGGTGATTAATAAAATTATCAAAAAAAATATCCCACGCTTTTGTTCGTGGGATAATGGAGCTACTAACCGGATTTGAACCGGTGACCTCGTCCTTACCAAGGACGCGCTCTACCTACTGAGCCATAGCAGCAACGTTTTTCAACTATTATATGATATTATATTGTATAAAAAAAGTCAACAAAAAAATTAGTAAATTTGCTATTTTTTTCCAAAAAAGTCACTTTTTATGCGTGGTAGGGCGGTGGTTGCTTCGCCGAGCGGTTTGCCCAAATTACGATAATCGTGTCGGTTTGAAAAATCGTTTAAAAGTTGAACACTCTTTTTTAAACGCTTATTTTGAATTTCGTAAAGAGTTGAAAGATATTCCTTTTGTGAAAAACCTGCGTATTGAGCATATTCTAAAAGTTTAGCGTAGTGTTTTAAGCAAAAAGCGTTGCTATTTTTTAGCATTGCTTTAAATTCTTGTTCATTGCTATATAATTGTGTTATCGTTTTATAATATTTAATCATTTCTTTTGCAGTAAAATCGCAAACAATACAAGATTCAAGTTCTTTTAATAGTTGCTTACTTTGTTTTTTAGCATCTTTTAGGGATTTAGGTTGACGTACTACCTTAAAAATTGTGTTCATTCTTGTTGTCATTTGAAGTGAAAGACCAAGTTTTGATGGCATTTCGTATAGTTGCTCAAAATGCTTTAAGCAAAAGCCCATTTCATTTACTTGTTTACGTACGTCATCATCCATGCAACCGTCTGCAAGAAGCTCGCGACAAATATTAGTTTCTACAATTTTTTCCATCTCGCAAAGCGGACAGTTGCAATTTTGTTCAAAATGTTTTACTATAAGCCCAGTACTGATGTGATATTGCATAGATAATCCTTTGTTTTTTCTTTTATTATAGCATATATTTTTGTAAAAATAAAGTATTTTATCTTAAAATAACTTGCAAAGCAAAAATAAATGTGCTACAATATAATAGACGTTTTTTGGAGAGCAGTTATGATACACGAAAAAATTGACTTATATGAGTATCTCAATTTACAAAAACCAAATGGTGCAAAAGGATATTTAACAGTTTATTGTATTGATCAACCAACTGAAATCGATACAAATAGAACCCGCTCAGCAATGCTTATTATTCCCGGTGGTGGTTACACTTTTGTATCAGCGCGAGAAGGGGAGTCGGTTGCTCTTGCTTATCTAAATCACGGAATAAATTGTTTTATTCTTGATTATTCGGTTTATCCAAATTGTTATTATCCAACTCAAATACGAGAAGCATCGATGGCTATGATATTTATTCGTGAAAACTGTAAAAAATATCATATTGACCCAGAAACTGTTGGTGCAGTTGGCTTTTCAGCTGGGGGGCATTTGTGTGGTTGCTTAGGAAATATGTTTGCAAGTGAAGTACTTGCGGATTTAAGAAATAGCGATTTTATTCGCCCATCAGCAGTGGTTTTAAGTTATCCTGTTACAAACTATGATATTCCATCAAGAACGCATATCGGTTCTTTTAATGCATTATCTTATAATAACGACGAACTTGCAAAAACCTTATCTCTTTGCGATATGGTTAATAAAAAATCATCTCCCGCTTTTATTTGGCATACGGTAACTGATGCTGCAGTTCCAGTTTGTGGCTCAATAGAACTTGCTAGGGTATATAACGAAATGCAAATTCCTTTAGAAGTTCATCTTTTTGCTCAAGGTCCACACGGTACATCAGTTGCAACTAAAGAAGTTGGAAGTGATTTTCCTAAACTTGCCGGTTGGGTAAATTTATCTGTAAACTGGTTAGAAGGTGTAGGCTTTAAAATCTTTTCATAAGTTAAATAAATTTATCGTTTTAAATCGATAAATTTTATATGCTAATGTAGCTCAGCCGGTAGAGTAACTGATTCGTAATCAGTCGGTCGTCGGTTCAAATCCGATCATTAGCTCCAAAAGTGGTTTGATAAATTCAAACCACTTTTTCTTTTGTAAAAAAATATAAAAACGCTTATAAAATCAATAATTTTAAAGATTATTATGTTTATCATAATCGCTTTTTGATTGTTTAATAGTATAAACTTTTTTATAAACAACATAATACTAATATGAAAAACAGAACAAATCAAATTTTATACGAAGAGTTAAAAAGAATTGATGAGCGCGAAACTTTTATTCCTAAAATAAAAGATAAAGGAATTAGAAATTATGAATAAGAAGATAATGTCAAACGAACAGTATTTAAAGCTTGTTTCAGATATAACGCCAAAGACTAATGAAAAAAGAAGTTTATTATCAAGTTTTTTGGTTGGTGGTTTTATTTGCTCTATCGGGCAATTTATTCGATACTTTTTTATGCTCGTTTTCAAAATGCACGGTGATGAATTAGCGTCGGCAACTTCTGTAGTACTAATTTTTTTAGGAATTTTATTAACTGGGTTGGGGGTTTACGATAGAATAGGAAAACGTGCAGGTGGTGGTTCAATCGTCCCTATAACTGGATTTGCTAATTCTGTTGCATCGCCTGCTATGGAATTTGCAAGTGAAGGGTTTGTTTATGGTTTAGCAGCTAAAATGTTTGTTGTAGCAGGGCCTATAATAGTTTACGGCGTATCTGCAAGCGCAATAGTTGGTTTAATTTATTATTTTTTTGGGTTATAAAATGAAAAGGATCTTAGAATTTAAAA
The DNA here is from genome assembly GCA_017522945.1 of Clostridia bacterium. Classification (GTDB taxonomy): domain Bacteria; phylum Bacillota; class Clostridia; order Christensenellales; family Borkfalkiaceae; genus HGM11416. Next base: position 14,777 of record JAFWXT010000098.1, on the reverse strand, counting down.
AAACGCCTAAAATAGTGCATACGGCAACTATTTGCGGGCCTAAAGAAGCACAAGGCAATTTAGGAAAATATATAGACAAGCATCTTAGTGACGATTATAATGACGAAAAAAACTTTGAGCGTGCCGAAAGAAAAATGCTTTCCTATGCAATAAAAAGCGTTGTTGAAAAAAGCGGAAAAGATATGAATGAAATTGATTTGTATATCGGTGGTGATTTGTTAAATCAAATTATATCTTCTTCATTTTGCGCGCGTGAATATTCCTTACCTTTTTTAGGCGTATATACGGCGTGTGCAACTATGGCAGAAAGTATGATAATAGGCGCAAGTTTAGTTGAAGCAGGGCTTATTGATAATTGTATTTGTGCAACGTGTAGTCATTTTTCAACAGCTGAACGCCAATACAGATTTCCGCTTGAACAGGGTACGACACGCCCCCCACAATCGCAATGGACGGTTACAGGTGCAGGCGCGAATATGATTTCGCTTTCAAATACTGGGGTAGCAATTAGGCGAGCTTTAGTAGGTAGAGTAATAGATTATGGTGTAATCGACGTTAATAATATGGGTGCAGCTATGGCGCCTGCGGTTGCTCATTCTTTGATAGAATTTTTTGATGAAACTAAGGTGTTGCCAAGTGATTATAATTTAATTTTAACAGGTGATTTAGGTACGCTTGGCTCGCGTATTTTTAAAGAAGTGATAAAAAAGGGCGGTTATAGCGTTGATGAAAATCATGTTGACTGTGGCGAATTAATTTACAATATGGAAGAAAAGGAGTATCAAGGCGGTAGTGGCGCTGGGTGTAGTGCGGTAGTATTTAATTCGTATATATACAAAAAATTATTGTGCGGAGAGTATAAAAGAATATTATTTATACCAACTGGAGCGTTACTTTCAACAACTTCATCGCAACAAGGTGAAAGCATACCCGGTATTGCTCATATAATTGAGCTTGGAGTTTAATAATTTTACATATGGAATCAATAGTTTTAAGTTATTTAAAGGCATTTTTGGTTGGTGGATGCATCTGTACATTGGCACAACTACTAATAAACTATACTAAGATTACGGCAGGTAAAATACTCGTATGTTTTATGCTTGGAGGTGTTGTTTTACAGGCGTTTGGAATATATGAATATTTGGTGGATTTTGCTGGTAGTGGCGCAACTGTTCCAATTAGTGGATTTGGTTATTTGCTTGCTAACGGAGCAATTAAAGGTGCTCGTGAGGGTTTGCTCGGTGCATTGACGGGTGGCTTAAAAAGTGCGTCGGCAGGAATTACCGCAGCTACAATTTTTAGCTTTTTAAATGCTTTAATTTTTAAACCTAAGTCAAAGATTAATTAAATTTTGCATATAATATAGGGTGAAAAAGATTAAAAAAGTTTATTTTAAAAGAAAAATCGCCTTATTTTTAATAGTATTAAACTTAATCGTTGGATATTTATATTACTCTTCAACAAAACTAATTTTAACGTTTGGTGGTGAAACCTTTAAAAGCGAAGTTTCAAATTGTAGCTATTATGCTGTTGAAAAATGCTTAGAAATGAATTTTGATTTTAATGAAATCACAAATTTAAAAACAAACGAAACTGGAGATATAATATTTGTTTCAACAGACACCTTACTTGTAAATTTCGTTGCTAAAAAGTTAGCGCTTGATTGCTATGATTTTATAAATTCAACAATCACAAACGGGTTTGAAATTCCAGTTGGTGCGTTTACGGGTTTAAAATTTTTGGCAGGCTTTGGTAAAAAAGTTGACGTTAAACTTGCAACTTCGCTTTCAGTGGATTGTAAAATAATTAGGAATTTTGAACAAGCGGGAATAAACCAAACAAGACAAGTTTTATCATCGCTAATTTGTACCGAAATTGTTGTTATGGCACCTTTTGTAAAAGAGCGCTATTACGATGAGATAGAAGTTGTTCTTTGTGATAATATAATCGTTGGAAAAATTCCTGATACCTATTTGAACGCTACGCTTCTTGGTGAATGTAGCGCAAGCGCATAAAAGATATAAAGCACATAAAATATAAAAAATTAAATAAATTACCTATCAATATCGCCTTGTAATTGTTTGACAATGCCTATATTTATATTGTATAATATAAATAACAAGTAAAAATGCGATGAAAGAGAGATAATCGAAGATTGATTTTACAGAGAATAATCCCACGGCTGAGAGGATTAAAATAAATGCGATTAACGTTCACTCCCGAGCTTCACAAAGAAAGGCTATGCCCGTAGAATGTGACGGTTTGCCCCGTAACGGCTGAAAATAAGGCAAATTCTTTTGCGAAAATAGGTGGTACAGCGATACCCGTCGCCCTATTATCATTGTTTGATAATAGGTTTTTTTTATTAGTAATTTATTTTCGACACTTTGGTGTCATAAGGAGTTTTATGCAAGAAAAAATTAAAGAACTTTATGAAAGTGCGAGCAGTTCAATCGCTCAAGTTAGTGATTTAAAACAACTTGACGAAATTCGCGTTGCTTACCTTGGTAAAAGCGGTAGTGTAACCGGTTTATTAAAGGGTATGCGTGACGTTGCTCCGGAAGATAGACCAAAAGTTGGTCAATTAGTTAACGATTTACGCGTTAGCATAGGCAATGCTCTTACTGAAAAAGAAGAACAATTAAAGGCTATCGAAATGAAAAGCGCTTTAATTAGTGAAAGCGTTGATATAACTATGCCTGCAAAAAGTAGTGAAATGGGCTCGCTTCATCCTATCAATCTTGTAAGAAACGAACTAATAGAAGCTTTTGCCGGTATGGGTTTTGAAATTTATGAAGGCCCTGAAATTGAACTTGACGAATATAATTTTAGATTATTGAACATACCTAAGGATCACCCGGCTCGCGATATGCAAGATACGTTGTATATTACCGAAAACATTTTGCTTCGTACGCAAACCTCATCAGGTCAAGCTCGTGTAATGCAAGCAAAAAATCCACCGCTTAAAATTTTAAGCCCAGGTAAGGTTTACCGTGCCGACGATGATGCTACTCATAGCCCTATGTTCCACCAAATGGAAGGTTTAGTAGTTGATAAAAATATTACGCTATGTGATTTAAAGGGAACGTTAGAGGCATTCCTTAAAAAAATGTTTAAGGGCGATTTAAAAACTCGTTTACGCCCATCATATTTCCCATTTACAGAACCAAGTGTAGAAGTTGACGTTACTTGCTTTGAATGTAAGGGTAAAGGCTGTCATCTTTGTAAGGGAACAGGTTGGATTGAAGTTCTTGGCGCAGGTATTGTAAATCGTAGAGTTTTAGAAAATTGTAACATCGATCCCGACGAATATCAAGGATTTGCCTTTGGTATTGGGCTTGAAAGAATAGCTATGTTAAAATATGGTATCCCTGATATTAGGTTATTCTTTGAAAATGACGTTAGATTTTTAAAGCAATTTAAGTAAGAGGGAGGATTTGTTATGAAATTACCTATTAGTTGGTTAAATGAATACGTAAATGTTAGTGATATATCGGTTGAAGTTTTAAAAGAAAAATTGTTTTCATGCGGTTTTGAAGTTGAAGAAGTAATCGAACTTAATCGCGACGTTAAGGGCATAGTTGTTTGTAGAATTGAATCAATCGAGCAACACCCTAATGCAGATAAACTTTCAGTTTGTCAAATTAACGCAGGTGAATACGGCATGTTGCAAATCGTTACTAACGCTAAAAATATTAAAGTTGGCGACTTAGTTCCCGTAAGCTTAGATGGTGCTATTCTTGCAGACGGTATGGCTATTAAAAAGGGTAAACTTCGTGGCGTTGATTCGGACGGTATGTTCTGTGGTGGCGAAGAAATCGGTATCACCGAAGAATATTACGACGGCGCTGGTGGAGATAGCGTTTTAGTATTCCACGATGATTTTCCATTAGGTGCGGACGTTGCCGAGCTTTTACAAATTAAAGACGTTATTTTTGATATCGGCGTAACTGCTAACCGCCCAGACTGCCAATCAATTTTGGGTTTAGCTCGCGAAGTTGCTGCAATTTTAAAAAGACCTTTAAACGAGCCCGATTATTCTTATAGTCAAATAGAAGAAGATAAAGAATGTCCTATCACGGTAAGGGTTGAAGACGGAGAACTTTGTCCAAGATACTGTGCGAAATACGTTAAAGATATTACTATCAAAAATTCACCAAAATGGATGCAAAAACGCCTTGCTCTTATGGGTATTCGCGCAATCAATAACGTTGTTGACATTACTAATTACGTTCTTTTAGAAATGGGGCAACCTATGCACGCATTTAATGCAGATTTCGTTCGTGGCGCGCAAATTATCGTTCGCCCTGCGGTTAACGGTGAAAAGATAACTACTTTAGATGATAAAGAGTTTACTTTAACAAGTGATAACCTATTGATTTGCGATAAGGAAGGCGGTGTTGCTTTAGCCGGTATTATGGGTGGCAAAAATAGCGCGATTGCAGATGATACTGCAAATTTATTATTCGAGTGCGCTAAATTTAAACGCGATAACGTAAGAAAAACTTCAAAGGCCCTAGGTCAACGTTCAGATTCTTCTGCAAGATTTGAAAAGGGTGTTGATGCTTATACCGTTGAAAAGGCACTTTCAAGAGCGCTTAACTTAATTGAAAAAACTCAAACTGGAACTATTGCTTACAAAACCGTTGACCTTTTAAACGAGAAGATTGAAAATAAGAAAATTGTTACTTCTTATTCAAAAATTAATAAGATTTTAGGCGTTGAAGTTCCAAACGAAATTCAAAAGCAGATTTTACAAAGCCTTAATTTTGTAATTGAAGATGGCGAAAACGATTCTTTTACAGCTTTAGTTCCTGCATATCGTGATGATATCGATCATTTTCCAGATTTAGCTGAGGAAATTATTAGAATTTATGGTTACGACCATATTGAATGTAGGCTTTTAGAAAATGCTACTATAACAAACGGAGCAAAAACACAACGTCAACTAAATGAAGATAGATTAAAAGATGGCTTAATCGCTAAAGGTTTTAGCGAAATTTTAAACTATTCTTTTGTTTCTGAAAAGGATTATGAAAACTTTGGTTTAGATAAAGACGCACCTGAAAACGCTCACGTTAGAGTAATGAATCCACTTGGCGAAGATATGAGCGTTATGAGAACTACATTAGTTCCATCTATGGTATATACAGTTGCTCGCAATTTAAATAAGAAAAATCTTGAAGGTAGATTGTTTGAGTTTTCAAAAGTTTATTTGCCTAAGAGCTTGCCTTTGGAAGAATTACCAGTTGAAAATGCAAGATTAGCGCTTGGAATGTTCGGTCAAAACGAAGATTTCTTTACTATGAAAGGCGTTATTGAAGAACTTTTAAGCTTTATGCACCTTGGTTATGCTCTTGAGTATGAAAGAGCTGAAATTGCATATCTTCACCCAGGTAGAAGTGCAAAAGTTATTTCAAACGGAGTTGAAATAGGTGTGTTTGGTGAATTACACCCACAAATTAAGCAAAAATTAGGCATTGAAAAAAGAATTTACGTTGCCGAGCTCAATTACGATTTAATCGATGAATTATTGGTTGGTAAAGTTTATTATAAAGCAATTTCAAAATTTCCATCGGTTGAGCGCGACCTTGCCTTGATTGCCGATTTAAGCGTTTCAAACGCGGATATTATTAAGCTTATTAGAGCGCGTGGTGGTAAAAATCTTCAATCTGTTAACCTATTTGACGTTTATACGGGTAAAGGCGTTGAAGACGGAAAGAAGAGCATGGCGTATAGATTGACTTTCTCTTCACTTGAAAAAACTTTTGCTGAAGGTGAAGTTGATTCAATTATTAAGAAAATTTTATTCTTCTTAGACCAAAATAACATTAAATTAAGGTAAATTATGCAAAATAGTGTTGAATTACTTGCACCTTGTGGGTGTGAACAAAATTTTTACGGTGCGATAAACTATGGGGCAAACGCCATTTATTTGGGCTTGTCTGATTTTTCCGCGCGCAAAAATGCAGGTAATTTTACATTAGATAAACTAAAATATTACGTTTGTTATGCTCACATGTTTAACGTAAAAGTTTACGTAGCAGTTAATACTGTTATAAAAAACGGTGAGCTTAACAAATATTTTAAAACTATAGGTGAAGCATATAAATGCGGTATTGATGCTTTTATCGTTCAAGATTTGTTTTTAGGTAGAACCTTAAAAAAACTTTTTCCAGGCATAAATTTGCATTTAAGCACACAAGCCGGTATAAATAACCTTGAAGGTGCAAAACAAGCCGTTTCGTACGGATTTAGTAGGGTAATTCTTGCTCGAGAAACTCAAATTAGCGAAATAAAGCAAATTGCTCAATTTGTTGAAACTGAAGTGTTTATTCACGGCGCGCTTTGCACTTGTTTTTCAGGGCATTGCTATTTTAGTTCTTTTATCGGTGGCATGAGCGGAAATAGGGGGGCTTGTCGCCAACCGTGCAGAAAACTTTACAAATACCAAGGCAAAAATATTCACGATGATTATAGATACGCTCTTTCTTTATCGGATTTGTGTTTATCATCGCGCTTACAAGAACTGATAGATGCCGGTGTAAAAAGTTTTAAAATCGAAGGTAGAATGCGCAGTTTTGAGTATCTTTGCGCTGCATGCGATTTTTATAGAGAACTTATTGACACGCAAAATATATCGCGCACAAAATTTGAAAATTTAAAAAGAACTTATAACCGTGGTGGTTATACCGAGGGCTTAGCTTGGGGGCAACGCAAGAATTTTATTTCGGATAAAATTCAAAATCACGCGGGTAGCGTTATTGCTCGAGTTTCTCAAATAAAAGGTAACGAACTTGTTTTATCGAGTTTAAAACATAAAATCGTTGTAGGTGACTGTTTTAAAATTATCACTAATGGTTTTGAAACGGGTTCAGCTATTGCAACCCTAAAAAATGGTAAAATAAGTGTAGTTTTTAAGCAAAAAGCATTTGTTGGAAGCGAATTAGCAATTACTAAAGATGCATCACTTGAGCAAAAATATCGTGAAAGTAAAAAGTTGTTTAGAGTAAACGCTATACTTGATGCTGAAATAGGTAAAAAGCTTTGTTTAACCGTGAACGGACAGGAGTACTTTTCGGAGTATGAACCAACGGAAGCAATTAGTAGTCCCTGTACTAAAAGTGAAATTAAGGAAAATTTACGAAAGGTTGATAAATACCCATTTGAAGTTTACGCGTCTTGTAATTTAAACGGTAGTTTATTTATACCTAAAAAGGTAATGAACGAACTTCGCGCGCGTGCATACGGCGAGTATTTTAACACTTTTACCTATCTTGATAAAACACAAAAAATTGCAGATAATAACTGTGATTTTGATATAAATTATGAAGATAATTCAATTGCTAATAGTCGTGGCATTACGGTTATTGGGCAAGATTTTTCATTTAAAAAATTTAAAGGTATTACTAACGTTATTTTTTGTCCTGAAGATTACAGCGACCAAAAGCAGTTTGAAAGGTTTTTTTCTCAAACAAGTGCTTTAACTTGCGAAAAATATTTATATTTGCCACCATTTATAACTGCTAACGATGAAAAAATCATTGCTAACGTTGTTGGTAATTTTGATGGTGTTTACGGCGAAAGTGCAAGCTGTTTATTCTTAGCCAACAGATATAAGAAAAAATTCTTTGGTGGTATTGAGTTAAATGTAACTAACAATTTATCTTACGACGCCTTAGTTGAAGCAGGGGCGAGCGAAGTTTGCTTATCTAAAGAACTTAATATAAAAGAACTTCAATCTATGAAAGATGGTTGGACTTTAACCTACGGCGATATTAAAATAATGTCACTAATTTACTGTCCGTTTAGTAAAAGATGTGGTGATTGTTCAGCATCTTCACTATTTACCTTATGTGATAGTGATGGAAGAAAATTTAAAGTAAGAAGGTTTAAGCTTTCTTCGTGTAGGTTTGAAGTATATAATGAAGCAAAATTAAAAAGTAAATTCGACTTTAATAAGAAGATTTTTGATTTTACTACACTTAGCGGTAAAGAAATTGACAACTTAATAGATGATTATTTTAATAATACAAATAATAATTCAAATAATTTTACCTCGGGTAATTTAGTAAAGGGGGTAATTTAATGATTGAAAATAGAGTTTTATCCGTACTCGAATACGATAAAATATTAAATATTTGCTCAAAATTTGCAGTTTTAGGGGTGTCGAAAGAAGCAATATTAAATTTGCGCCCATCATACGAGATTGAAGAAGTAAATTTTTTACTTAAAAAGACAGCCGAAGCTCACAAACTATTATATACCTACGGCGCAAGTGGCATTGAATTTTTTGATCCGATAACCGATGAATTACGTAGGGCGGAAATGTCATCAACTCTTTCAATGGCAGAACTTTTGCGTGTAGCAAGATTATTGCGTTCATCGCGTATTGTATATAGTAGTATTACTACGATTATAGATGAAGAAATTACTGCACTTCGTTCAATAGCCGAAAGTATTTATTTTGACAAATATTTAGAAGAAGAAATAACTGAAAAAATACTTTCAGAAGACAAAATAAGTGATCACGCGAGCGAAAAGCTCTATCAAATACGCAGAAAAATACGCAGACTTAATGAACAAGTAAAAGAAAGACTTAATTTTTACGTTCGTTCGCAAAGTAAGTATTTACAAGATTCTATCGTAACCATTCGTGGCGATAGATACGTTGTTCCAGTTAAAAGTGAATATCGTGGTCAAATTAAGGGTTTAATTCACGATCAATCGTCAACTGGCTCAACCCTATTTATCGAACCGGTTGAAGTTTTAGAGTTGAATAACGATTTAAAAACTGCGTCAATTGAAGAAAAACTTGAAATTGAAAAGATATTGCGTGAGCTTACCGAAAAGGTTGGGCTTATTTCAAAGCGCCTTGAGAATAACGTTATATGTTTAAGTGAACTTGATATTGCTTATGCAAAAGCAATTTACGCATACTCGTTAAAAGCAATATGCCCAAAAGTTAATGCAAACCATTATATAAACATAATTAAGGGCAGACACCCATTGATTGCGCCTGAAAAGGTTGTTCCAGTTTCGGTTTCATTAGGTACAAATTATAATTATTTGCTAATAACTGGCCCGAATACGGGTGGTAAAACGGTAACTATGAAACTTGTAGGCTTGTTTACTTTACTTGCTGAAACCGGATTTTTTATTCCTGCAAGTGAAGGCAGCTCTATATCGGTATTTAAAAAAGTGTTTTGTGATATAGGTGACGAGCAAAGTATTGAGCAAAGCCTTTCTACATTCTCATCACATATGAAAAACGTAATAAACGTAACCGAACAGGTAGATGACTCAAGTTTAGTATTGCTTGACGAAATAGGCGCAGGAACTGACCCTGAAGAAGGTAGTGCGATCGCGCGCGCTGTTTTGCAGCATTTAATTGAATGTGGCAGTTCGGGAATTGTAACTACTCACTATACCGCGCTTAAGGAATACGCCTTTACCGAGCCAAGAATTATGAACTCCTCAATGGACTTTGATGAAGCAACTTTTGCGCCATTATACAGGCTAAATATAGGGCTTGCAGGCAGTTCAAACGCTATAAAAATTGCTTCGCGCTTGGGGTTATCTCCTGCTTTAACCGATTTAGCGAGATCACTTTTAAAAGAAAATAAAGTTTCGTTTGAAAAGGTTATCGAAGAAGCTGAAAAAACGCGTAGAAATGCCGAACTTAAACTTATAGAATACGACGAACTTGTAAAATCAAAACAAGCTGAATTAGATTTATTAAAAGTAGAACGCGAAAAATTTGATAAAGAACGTGAAAAATTCTATACCAATGCCAAAATTGAAAGTCGTAGAATAATAAATGAAACGCTTGAAGAAGCCGATGATCTTGTGGGAGAAATAAAGGCTATTCTTGATAAAGATGAGTTTGACGGTGGCGATTTAATTCGCGCAAGAACTTTAAGAAATAAACTTGAAGCACAAAAATATAAGCTTGAAGAAGAAGCTAACGTAGTTTTCGCTGATAAGCCTGTTGATCAAGCAAAGCTTAAGGTTAACGATAGAGTTTATATTCCTACTATGGATGCCGATGGTGTTGTAATTACTATAAACAAGAAAAAGGGTAGTTGCGACGTGCAAATTGGGTTGGCTCGTGTGTCGTTAAAGCTTTCTGAACTTTATATGCCACGTAAGAAAAATAAAAAGAAAGATGACGTTTTAACGACTATTCGCGTTGACCGTTCAAACTTTAGCGTTGCCCAAACTGAAATTAACGTTATAGGTAAAAATTTATCTGAAGCGATGATTGAGGTTGAGGCGTTTATGGATAAAGCTATTGTTAGCGGACTTCATGAAATTAGAATTATTCATGGTGTTGGCTTAAAGATTTTGAGTAAAGGTATTCACGATTATTTGAGAAAACACCCACGCGTTAGCGAATATCGCTTTGGAAGATATGGTGAGGGCGAGCACGGCGTTACCGTTGTAACTTTAAAATAATTTTTTATCGCAAAACTTAATTTGTAAAATAACCAATTATTTGTTAATTTACAATAAAATAATTAAAGGATTTTTATGAGAGAAGATTTTTACGAAGGTTCGGTAGGACCACAAAATTTAAAATTACAAAAAACTTTATATACGATATATCATGTTTTATTTATACTTTCATTAATCGCTTTCGGTATAACATTTTATTTTTGGTTTATGCTTGGAGATATGGGTTTTTTAGTATTATTCGTTGCCTTTTTATTGATGGCGCTTGGTTTTTACTTTATACGCAGAAAACTCTATTTATTTTTTGATTATACCTACGTTTCAGGAGAGCTTAGAATTGTTAAGGTTATAAACTGTAAAAAACGTAAACTCTTTTTAAAATTTGACTTAAAATCAGTAAATCAAGTTGGAAAAGTGGGAAGTCAGTCTTTTGATAAACTATATAAAGAAGGACAATATAAGTTAAAAATTGCCACCCCTAACGGACTAAAGACTGAAAATCAATTATACTATATCGCTCTTACATTAGATGGTGAAAAGCTTTTAGTTGTTTTAGAATGCGAGGAAAAGCTCCTTTCATACGTTGTTGCTTACCGTGGTCGTTCTATAATTGAAAAGGATTATAATTAAAATGAATTACGTTTATTTGGATAACGCTGCAACTACAAAACCTAACGAAGTTGCACTAAAAAATGCTATAGAATTATTAAATAATGATGGGTTTTATAATCCATCGGCTTTATATAATCCATCACGAGCAGTAAAAACGCAAATTGAAAAGGTGCGTTTACAAGTACTAAAACTATTTCCTAATGGCTACGATTTAGTTTTTACTTCGGGTGGAACTGAAGCGGATAATTTGGCAATTTTTTCATTTGCAAAAAAGGGTAATATTGTAACTACAAGCGGTGAACATTCTGCCGTTTATAATACCTTTCAACAGTTAAAGCAAACCGGAATTGAGGTTCGGTTTGCAAAACTTAATAGCGACGGTAGCGTTAATGAAGAACATTTGTTATCCTTAATTGATGAAAAAACAAGTTTTGTATCGGTTGTTAACGTGAATAATGAAACTGGCGCAATAAACGATATAAATAGTATCGCAATGCGTGTTAAAAGTATAAATAAAAATGTTATTTTCCATAGCGACGGTGTTCAAGCTTTTTTAAAAATTAATCAAAAGTTATCGCAAAACGTTGATTTATACAGCATAAGCGCTCATAAAATCGGTGCTTTAAAGGGTACTGGCGCACTGATTTATAAAAAGAATTTACATTTAAAAGCCCAACTTTTTGGAGGGGGACAAGAGCATAATTATCGAAGCGGAACTGAAAATACTTTTGGCATATTTAATTTTGGATTTGCAATTTGTGAAAATGCTAATATTGAACAAAATTTCAAAAATGCTCAGGTTTTAAAAGATGCTTTTTTAAATGAATTACAGGGAGTTGTTCAACTTGTTTCTTCAACAAATTCAAGCCCTTATATAGTTTCTATTTCTTTAGTTGGAATTAAGGCTGAAATTATGCAAAGGCTTTTAGCAGATGAAGGCTATTTAGTTGGCACTGGTTCGGCTTGTTCTTCAAAGCTTGGAACTTCACGAATTATATCCAATTGCAATTTAGATAAGCGTGTTAGTGAAGGTGTGTTGCGAATAAGTTTTGGTTTTACAACCACAATTGATGAAGTTATAGGTTGTGCTAACGCTATTAAAAAATGCGCTGAAAGATTAAAGGTGATAAAAAAATGAAAAAAGTTGTTATAATTAGATATTGCGAAATCCATTTAAAGGGTAAAAATAAAGGATATTTTGAAAGGTTGCTTGGTGATAATATAAAACACGCCTTGAAAGACCTTGATTTTAAATGCGTTAAAATTCCAGCAAGATATTTAATTGAAGATTTTAGCGAAGATGATTTAGATGAAATAGTTAGCCGTTTGCAAAAGGTAAGCGGTATTCATAGTATTAGCGTAGCGATTTTAGTTCCAAGCGAAAAAGAAATTATTTATCAAACCGCACTTGATTTGTGTAAAGATAAGGTTGGTACTTTTAAAGTTGATACCAATCGCGCTGATAAGAGATTTCCTGTTCATTCAGTTGATCTTTCGCGAGAACTTGGCGGTTTAATTCTTTCAAAATATGCTAAAAATCTTTCAGTAAAGATTAAAAACCCCGATTTTTGCGTAAATATTGATATTCGTGAAAGTGGCGATACCTTAATATTTACCGACGTTATAAAGTGTATGGGCGGTATGCCAGTTGGCGGTGGTGGTAAGGGTTTATTGCTTCTATCAGGTGGTATCGATAGCCCTGTTGCTGGTTATATGATGGCAAAACGTGGCATGAAATTAAAGGCACTTCATTTTCATAGTTATCCTTATACAAGCGATCAAGCAAAAGAAAAAGTTATTGACTTAGCTAAAAAACTTTCGCTTTACGCAGGTGATATCGAGCTTTACGTAGTTTCTGTTACTAAAATTCAAGAAGCCATACACGAAAATTGCTCGGAAGAACTTATGATTACTATGCTTCGACGTTTTATGATGCGAATTGCTGAAAGATTAGCTAATTCGATTGGCGCGCAAGCAATAATTACAGGTGAAAGCTTAGGTCAAGTTGCAAGCCAAACTATTGAAAGTTTAACAACTTCTAATGCTGTTATTGAAAATATACCTGTTTTAAGACCGCTTATCGCCTTTGATAAACTCGATATTATCGCTATTGCTGAAAAAATAGATACATTTGAAACTTCAATTTTACCTTACGAAGATTGTTGCACGGTATTTTTGCCTAAATTTCCGGCAATTAAGCCACGTCTTGATAAAGTTGAAAAAGAAGAACAAAATTTAAACGTTGATCAGCTCATTAACGAAGCATTTACTAACATTGAAAAATTCCACGTTTAATATTTATAATTTAATACATTTTTAAGGAGTTATTTATATGAAACATAATTCAAGATTGCTTACTATACAAGATATTTCATGTGTTGGTCAATGCTCACTAACTGTAGCACTACCTATTATTTCAGCTTTTGGTACTGAATGTGCTATTTTGCCAACAGCTGTCTTATCAACTCATACAGCTGGGTTTAAAGGATATACTTGTAAGGATTTAACACAAGAAATTCCAAGTATTATTAACCATTGGCAAACTGAAAACATTAATTTTAATCTTATTTATACAGGTTATCTTTGCGGTAAAGAACAAATAAATTTAGTTAAAGATATCGTTAGTAAATTAAAAACAAAAAACGGACTTTTTATTGTTGACCCAGTAATGGCTGACCATGGTAAATTTTATCCCGGGTTTGACGCTAATTTTGCCAATGAAATGGCAAAACTTTGCGGTATGGCTCAGGTTATAATTCCAAATATTACTGAAGCCTGCTTTTTAACAGGGCACGAATATAAAGAAAACTACGATAAAGAATATATTGAAAAATTACTTGAAAAACTTGGAGCTTTAGGCTCGGAAAAGGTTATTTTAACCGGTGTAAGCTTTGAAAAAGATAAGTTAGGTGTTGCTGTGTATGACACTAATACACAAGAAACTTTCTATTATTTTCAAACACTTATTGCGCATAATTTCCATGGTACTGGCGACGTTTATTCTTCTTGCGTAGCAGGTGGGCTATCAATTGGTCTTTCTATCGAAGAATCTTCATCGCTTGCAGTCGATTTTACAGTTGACGCAATGAAAAAATCATACGATGAAAGAAATGAACATTGGTACGGTGTGTATTTTGAACGTTCACTATCCTATTTGTGTGAAAGAATAAGCGCATTTAACAAATAATTTAAGGGGCAGACATGATTATAAGACATTTTGAAATTAAAGATATAAAAGATTTAAAAAAATATCGTTATCCAGATAAGTCGGATTTAGAAATTCTTTCGATGATAAACGAATGGAATAAATGCGGTTGTAGTGGTAGATATTTTGAAATGTTTACAATTATTAACGCGGGGCAGAGTGTTGGCGAAATATCTGTTTATGAACATACAAAAGAAAGTGTAAGTATTGGTATTAATATTTTTGAACCTTTTAGAAAAAAAGGATTTGCTACCGAAGCTTTAAATTATGCAATCAATCGTGGTAAAGAATTAAAATATGAAAATGCTGTTTGTTTGATTGAAAAAAATAACAAAGTTGCGCTAAACTTTTTTATAAAACACGGATTTGAGTTTGTTACCGAATTTATAAATCCAAAGGGTATTAAAATTGTAAACTTGAAAAAAAGAATATCTCAATAATGAATAAAAATTACTCTTTAGTCCATAATATTAGTAAATTAATTTAAGGAGTAATTTTTTTTATG
>JAFWXT010000097.1 GCA_017522945.1 Clostridia bacterium | reverse complement strand
TTTCATTAGACCTTCGACTCCTTCTTCTAAGAATATACGTTCCCACCGCTGAATTTGTCTTATGTAGTTTGTTTCCTTTCCTTTACTGTCTTTCCAATACTTTCGTACTGTTTCACTGTAACCCAAATGGTGTTCTCGCATCTCCATTATAACACTCATTTTAAATTCTGTCGAGTACCTACGATTTGATCTTCCTGTTTTTCCCATAAAAATATGCACCTCCAAAAGTGTCTAACTTTTGGGGTGCATATCACATAACTTAACGTGGTTTTTTCTTATTATTCGATTAAAGTGTTGGTTTTATAGTTTGTTCAAAAAATTCCATAAAAGTTCTTTCAAGGTCTTGCATGGTTTCATTATTGCCGTTATAAATAAAATCGTAATTAAAATTTTCAACGTCATCATCCGCCGAGTTACCAAAAACTTTATGCTCGTAAAATCTATCGTTCCTTCGAACAAGCAAAGTTATGGTTTTTAACGGACAGCTATCAATAATTTTTTGAATTTCTTCACTTTCACGGCAATGTACGAACATAACGTCGTTTTCGTCGAGTTTAAACTTTTCGGCTTCTTGTAAAACAAAATTTAGGGGCAAATCGCAATATTCAATAAACACTTGCTTTAAATCGGCAAGCATTTTACGCGCTTTATCACCCTTTTCACCATTCCATCCTGCAAACTTTGCTATAGCCTTAATAGGATCAACCGTTGAAATATTTTTTACCTTATAATATTTTGACATAACGTGACAAATCGAATCTTTACCAGAACCGCCCTGCCCGTTTATTACTATTACAGTTTTATTCATTTTTTCACCTTTTACCTAAGTAGAAATAACACTGTTATATTGTATAACTAATTTAATAAAATGTCAATAAAAACTACGCTAAACGCAATAATTTTAATTATCGTTTAAGTTTGTTCTTTCTTTTTTACCCAAAAGCGAACTAAAATCAATTTGAGCAAGAACTATAGCAACAAACACTAAGGCACAGCCTACGTATTCTACTACAGTCATCCTTTCGTGATGAAGCATCGAGCCAAACATTAAAGCAAACACTGATTCTAAACACATAATTAAAGGCGCTATATTTGGAGCAACCCATTTTTGCGCTATTATTTGCAAGGTATAACCAACGCCTGCCGAAAGAACGCCTGCATATAAAATAGAAGACATTGCCTGAACTATTGCTTGCCAACTTATTTCTTCAAATATAAAGCCACAGGATAAACAAACTAACCCACAAACGATAAACTGTAAAAATGAAAGGCGAATACCAACCGTAGCTACGTACTTATCAACTATTAAGATATGAATTGCAAAGAAAAGAGCCGAAATAATTATTAACAAATCGCCTACGTTAATTGAAAAGCTTTCGTATATGCAAATACAAAACATGCCTATCATTGCCAAAGCAACGCCAAGCCAACCATTCCACTTAATGCGCTTGCCAAAAATTAGTTCAATTAAGGGAACAAAAACAACGTATAGGGTTGTTAAAAAGCCTGCCTTACCAACAGTAGTATATTTAATTCCTATTTGTTGAATTCCGCTTGCAAAAGTAATTGCAATACCGCACAATAAACCGCCTAAAAGCACCGTTTTCTTTTGATTAGGTTCACTAGTTCCAAGTAAAGTTGGCTTTTTGCCGTGAATTTTATCACTAATTAAACAAACTGGTAATAAAAAAATGGCGGCAAGCAAAGAGCGAGAACCATTCATAGTAAGTGGACCAATATGGTCCATAGCATCGCTTTGAGCAATGAACGCACCACCCCATATTAGCGAAGTTACTATTAATAAAAATATTCCTAAAAATTGATAACTTTTACTCTTTTTCACTATGCACCACTTAAAATTTTATTTCTGCTAAATTATAACTCATTTAGTAACTGTTTGTCAAGCACTTTTAATTATATATAAAGTGTAATATTTATACAGTTAATATGCAAATTTTAGTGTATTTATATCCATTTTTTTATAATTTAAAACAACATAAGCCATATTTTTTTCTAAAGCATAAAAACAAAGCGCTCACCCACTAAATGGATGTGCGCTTTTTAAAAATATCAAAGTTACAAAAGGTTAGTAGTTTTCTAAATTATTCTTCATCTGAACTTGTTGCATTATCTAACAATCTATTATATTCAGCAAAAACTGCGTCAATAATTTCGTCATCTAAGCATATTTCAAACTTATCGTTACCATTTTCATCTCTGCTAACTTCAAAAACTAAAGCTTCATCTTCTTCCATACCTTCTAAAAGTTCAACAGGTTGTAAAATAGCGTAAAACTTACCCTTATGAGCTATACCCGCAATTTCAACGAAATCAATTTCTTCGCCAGTTGCGCTAAGTAAAGTAACGATATCGTCAGTTGCTAATTCGTCTTCTGTAATTTCGCCTGGTAATTGTAAATCTTTTTCTTCCATAATTTTCTCCTTATAAATAAAGCTAATTTGCTTAAATTTTACTCAACTAATTTTAAAACGCAAAGAGTTTCAACACCTTTGCATTGCGCAAACATATCGTAACCGCAAATATAATCGATTTTATATCCGTTTGGCAAAATTGCACCTACTTCACAATTGATAGGTTCGCTAATTGCCTTAACTAAATTATTACCTTCGTACTTTAGGCTTCCGCCTATTATACCAACGTCACGAGCTAATGTTTGTGGACTACATGAAATATACACTATTTTTTTAGGCTTAGTTTCAATAACAGCCGTTGCAATTTTTCTGTCAAGCCCCTTCCTTGGTGGATCTAAAACCAAAGTGCAATTATTATTTTGTTTTATAATTTCAGGTAAAACTTCTTCACAAGGCGAACAAATAAAATCGGCGTTTAAAATACCGTTTTCTTTCGCCATTTCTTTAGCGCAATCTATAGCTTCTTCAACGATTTCAATACCAACTACCTTTTTAGCTCGCTTTGCAAAAAGGGCGGTTAAAAGACCTGCCCCGCAGTAAGCGTCAATAACTGTTTCACTATCACCAACAAGTTCGATTGCCTTTGAATAAAGTTTAGCCTTAACGCTTTCGTTTACCTGCATAAATGATGCAGGACCAACCGAATATTTTACACCCAAAAAGCTATCGGTAATAGTTGAATTTCCACAAATATGTATAAAATCATCGGTTAAAATTACGTTGTCGGTTCGTTTATTTATATTTAAAAACAAAGAAAATTCACCCAACGCTTCGCTTAATAACCCTTTAAAATAATTAACAAAAGGAATACTGTCACCGTTAATCACAAGAATAACCATAAACTGTAAGCCAACTTGTTTAACAACTATATGACGCACAATTCCTTTATGTGTAATTTCATTATAAGCCGAAACATTTTTATCAAATATGTATTTTTTTAAAGCGCTTATAACTTTTTTACACCATTCTCCGTGTATAATACAATTATCAATTTCAACAACACGGTGGCTATTCAAAGCAAAAAATCCTATTTCTATACCCTTTTCAGTTTGTCTTATGGGAAGTTGAAGTTTACTTCTATAACAAAGCTCGGGTGAACTTGGAATAGTTTCTAATGGGTTTACGTTTAAAAAAGCAATCTTTTTAAAGCAGTTTGCAATAAGCTCGCGCTTTAAATTTAATTGCTCGCCGTATTCAACGTGCATTAGCTGACAACCACCGCACTTTTGAAATACGTCGCACTTTGGAAAAACACGGCATTTAGCGGGTGTTAAAATCTCTTCAATTTTAGCAAAAACTAAATTTTTTTGCACCTTTAAAACCTTAAAGCGAACTTTTTCACCAGGTATAGCAAAAGGTAGGAATACAGTGTATCCCTCTAATTTTACTATTCCCTCTCCTTCGCTACCGTAACCACATACGGTCGCTGTGTAAATCTCGTTCTTTTTCATAGTTACAAAGTTTATAAATTTATATTTTTATTATAAAAAATTATAACGCAGTTAAAACTGCGTTGGTTATCTGTTACAATTTAAGCCTTTTAACGATTGCGTTCATTGCTATTTGAAATTTAACCATTAAGTAATCGTAAACACAAAAGAATATCACCCCACCGATTGTTAGAAAATAATGTATAAATCTTTCAACTATAGGATGAACCGAAACAAACATATTAGTAAAAAAATACATTACGTATAACGTTCCAACAAACCATAAGGTTTTTACTGCGAGCGATAAAAATTTATTAATTTTTAGTTTAAACTGAAAATAGTTAACAAGTGGATGCAATCCAAAAAATATAGCAAATGGAATCATAACTTGAAGCCTAAATCCCGTTAGCAAAAATCCCAAAATCGTGGTTGCTAAATAGCACAAAAAACCACCCAATTTATAATCTTTTGCAAGTGGTAACATAAGCGCTAAACTTGCCATAAATAGGCAAGATAGGTCAAAAACTTCAATAAAAGAACCAAAAACTAATAAAATTAGGGCTAAAGCGGAGGATAAAGCCGAAATAGCAATAACTTTTGAATATTTCATCTTTTTTATTGACAATTACAGCAACAATTTAGTAGTAAGTTACAAATTGCAAGCCTACAACAATAATCAGCGCAAGCATCTCCACCCATCATATCGTCAGGCTCTTGATAACTACCGCCATCAGAAAAATTAGCATTACCCGATTTATTCCAGTTTTCATTGTTCTGCGAAGCTTTATTCTTTGCTTGTTCGTTAAAATTTATTTGTTTGCAAAGCTTATCATAGGCGTTTTTATACTTTTCGTTATTATCGTCCATTTGCATTGCAATTTCTAATTGTTTTTTACTTTCATTTATCCAGTTTTTTCTATAAAAAACAACAGATTGAAGATAGTGCCACTCTGCATTTCTTTCGTCAAATTTATCAAGCTCGATTTGAGCTTCATTAATCTTACCAGCCTTAATAAATGAATCAATCCTTAAAAAAGCTTGACTACGGTCAGTATTTTCCAAGTGGTCTTTTCTATATTCAACAACGAATAAATATGCGTCGTTTAATTCAGTAAGTTTTTTTGCCGCGATATTACCTTCTTCGCCGGATAAAAATCTATCGTTTTGATATTTTGTACGAAGGGTTTTATAAGCTTCGTATAACTCGTCGTCTGAAAGGTTTGCATCGCAACCTAAAATTTGATAGCATTTATTGATATCCATTACTTATTATCACCTTTTTGCCCTTTTAAGAGCACCTTTTTAGTTGTTTCAACCGTTCCCCTTATTGATATGTTTCTAATTAAATCGGCATTAAAAGCGAATTTTAAGCCCTTTAATCCCTGCTCTATTCCCGAAAGAGTAGCCGACATAATAAATGAAACTTCTTCGCCCTTTTCCTGCTTCAAATCTTTAAAGGACTGCGCCTTATAAGCAACGTAAAATGGATTGTAATTACCTTTTTTTACATCCTTATCATAGTCATCCAAAGCGTCGATAAGATAAATCCACTTGCCAAAGTTATAAAAAAATTGATAACTTTCTTGAGTTTTTTTATCGCCAAGCAGTTCCTCTGAAAGTTGAGCTAATAAATTTGCAAAGGGATCGGCAATTCTATCAATACTGCTTTCGCCAGCCTTTTCAAGACGAGAAAGTTCAGCATAATTTTCACGAACTATTCTTTCAAGCTCGGGCTCACGCTTTTTTGCACGTTTAAAAGCGCCGTTTAAAAGCAGTTTTGCTAACCTACCACGACCATTATCATTAATATCGTCAACAATTTTAAAATATGCAAGTATTACGTTAAGCGCACCGATAGAAATTGAAATATCATCAGGTTTTGCAATGGGACGCTTGGTTATAGGATGAATAATACAATGCTCGCGCTTTATAACAACGTCTTTCCCTAAAATATTATGAATAACTGCAGACAAAAAAGCGCAATCGTATGTTAAAGTGAATCTTGCACACGTGCCCGAACACTTTCCTATGCTTTTACAAATACCGCAATACAAGGCTTTGTATAAGGTATTGTCCTTCATATAAAGATAAGGAATGTCAGGTTTTACGTATCCAAACATTAACTTTTACGCTCGGGCGTATATAGCCCTACATTTTTATATACTTTTGCAAGCATTTTGCGAGCCATGTATTCGGCGCGTTCTTTACCTTCAATCATAATTTTATCAAGATACGCCTTGTTAGCAAGATATTCGTTCTTGCGCTCGTTTATTGGGCAAATAGTGCTTGCAACAGCTTCGGCAACTTCTATTTTGAACTCGCCGTAACCAACCCCTTCAAATTGTTTTTCAATTTCGGCAAAAGTTTTACCGCTAAATACGCTATAAATACTTACCAAATTGCTAATACCTGCGCGATTTTCATCAAACGCAACCCTACTTTCGCTATCGGTAACAGCGCGTTTAAACTTGCGAATAATTGTATCGCGGTCGTCGTTCATAGAAATAAAAGCGTTTTCGTTAGGATCGCTCTTCGACATCTTGTGAGCAGGGTCTTGTAAACTCATAATATTTGCGCCAACCTTTGGAATAATTCCTTCGGGCACGGCAAAAGTTGGCGAATAACGATTGTTAAAACGTTCAGCCAAATCTCTTGCTATTTCAAGATGTTGCTTTTGATCCTTACCAACGGGAACTACTTCAGCATTATAAAGCAAAATATCCGCAGCCATAAGTACGGGATAATCCATCAGCCCCATATTTACGTTATCGGCGTGATTACGCGATTTATCTTTATACTGAGTCATTCTTGCGAGTTCACCGGGATAAGTTATAGTATTTAAAATCCAAGTAAGCTCTGCATGACAAGGCACGTGTGATTGCACGAATACCGTTGATTTTTCAGGATCAACACCGCACGCTAAATAAAGTGCTATAAGTTCAAGCGTCCTTTGACGTAAAGTTGCGGGAACTTGTTTCACCGTTAGTGTGTGCAAATCTGCAATAGAATATATACATTCGTATTTATCTTGTAAATCAACCCAGTTTTTAATTGCGCCTATATAGTTAGCAATAGTTGGAATGCCAGATGGTTGAACGGCACTAAATAGCCTTGCTCTTTTTTCTTCCATAACAAAAAAACCGCCTGTTTAGTAAAATTAGTCTTAAAATATACCTACCTATAACAATTGTTAATTTATAAACAAAAACAACAACGTATAAGCATAGTCTTTTTAATAAAACACTGGCAGGTAAAAAACTTTACCCGCCTTGAATAATATTTTTATTTAAAGTTAAATTTATGCGTAAAAATTAGTCAGCAAGTTCAGCAAGGAATGCTGGAAGCTTTTCTTTTGCACAAGAAATAGTTAGAACGAATTTAACACCGTATTCCTTTTCTAATCTGTTTGCTTCGTTAACAAAGCATTCTAAATCTTCAACCGTGCATTCAGCAATTCTTGCAATACCATCGATAAATAAGTATTCGATATCGCTATTACCAGCCATTAAACCGTCAATAAAACCAACGAATCCTTCAAGACCTTTGAAGCCGAAATCTTCGGTATAAACGCAACGAACGTTAAAATCGATATTTGCAGAATAACCTCTCTTTTGAGAAATAAAAACTACGTTACCTTTTGCACTTTTAACTGTTTCGTTAACTGAATCTAATATAATTTTAGTTTTACCTGTGCCTTTTTCGCCATAAATTAATTTTATCATTTTAGTAGCCCTCCGGGTTGCTTTTTTCTTACTATATATATAATAAACTATTTTGATGAAAATTTCAATAGAAATCTTAAAATTTTTTATATTTTTTTTGATTTTTTTTAGTTTTTTTCACTAAAAACTATAATTTTACTCTTTTACCGCTTATAAAAAGATTTTTGTGTGATTTTTTAATCAAAAAATAAGCTTAAAAATCAATCTTCTTGTGAAGCAAGCTTCTTTTCTCGATCGTTAATCGCAAGCGCGTCAAGCATTTCTTCAATGTCGCCCATAATAAAATCGGGAAGATTATATAAAGTCATACCTATTCTATGATCAGTAACTCTACCTTGTGGGAAGTTATAAGTTCTAATTCTTTCTGAACGGTCACCCGTACCAACTTGACTCTTACGATTTTCGGCGTATTCGCTCATATATCTTGAGTTATAATAATCATAAAGGCGTGATTTCATAACCTTCATAGCTTTTTCACGGTTTTTTATTTGTGAACGCTCGTCTTGACAGTTAACTACGATACCAGTTGGAATATGCACCATTCTAATGCAAGATTCAGTTTTGTTGATATGTTGACCGCCTGCACCGCTTGAACGACAGGTTTCAATTATTAAATCTTTTTCTTCAATATTAACTTCAACGTCTTCAACTTCGGGAAGAACCGCCACCGTTGCCGTAGAAGTATGAACTCTGCCCTGTGATTCCGTTTCAGGAACACGTTGAACACGGTGAACGCCACTTTCAAATTTCAACTTACTGTAAGCACCTTTACCGCTTATCGAGAAAGTAACTTCTTTAACACCGCCAAGCTCTGTTGCGTTAATATCGATTTCTTCAACCTTCCAGCGATGAGCTTCGGCAAAACGCGCGTACATTTTATAAAGTATTGAAGCAAAAAGTGCAGCTTCTTCACCACCTGCGCCACCACGAATTTCTAAAATAACGTTCTTATCGTCATTAGGATCTTTAGGTAGAAGTAAAATTTTAAGTTCTTCAACGATATCTTCAAGTTTTTTCTTGCAAGAAATGATTTCTTCTTCAAAAAGCTCCTTCATTTCGGGATCGGTTTCAGTTAAAACACTTTCTTCAGCAGAATTTTTTTCGGCTTCAACCTGCTTATATTCGATATACTTTTGAACCGTTTCTTCCATATCTGCGCGTTCTTTGGCAATTTTTTTCCACTCATCCATTCGCGCGATAACTTCAGGATCGGCAATTTTTTCGGTAAGAATATCGTATTTATTTTTTATAGCTTCTAATTTTTCAATCATAAAATTTTCCTTTAAATTTTTTGAGCTTTAATTATTCTTTCAATGCCGTTGATATCTTTTTTTACTTCGATATTAGTAAAATTTGTTTTTAAAAGTTCAACTATTGCGCTTGCTTGACCTACACCAAATTCTAAGAATAAATATCCGTTATCGTTTAGTTTTTCACTCGCTTCGTTTGCAATCCTTTTATAAAAATCAAGCCCGTCTAATCCGCCGTCGAGCGCTAAAATAGGTTCAAAATCTTTAACTTCACCATCAAGCGTTTGTATGTCTGCAGTTGGAATATACGGTGGATTTGAAATAATTACGTCAAATTTGCCTTGAACGTTTTCAAACAAATCACTTTGAACAAACTCAACGTTAGCACCGTTATGCTCGGCGTTTACTCTTGCAAGATCAAGTGCTCCCGCGCTAATATCGCTTGCCGTTACTTTAGCACCGGTTTTCAAAGCAATTGTAGTTGCAATTGCACCACTACCCGTACATAAATCTAAAACCAAACTGTTTTCGGTTATATACGAAAGCGATAGTAAACACAATTCTTCAGTTTCGGGGCGTGGTATCAATACTCTTTCATCAACAAAGAAGGTATATCCGTAAAAATCAGCGTTTCCTATAACATACCAAAGCGGTTTACCACTCTTTCTTTGTTCTACTAAATTAAGCGCTCTTTCAACAACCGAAGGTTGATTTAAAGAAGTATTCGTTTTTAAATCCGAACGTTTAACTTTAGTTACTAAACTAACTATCCATTCTCCGTCGCTTTCATCAATACCAGCTTCTTTTAGTTGCTCAACAACTAATTCTGTAAGCTTGTTCGTTTTCATTGCGGTAATAAAGGCTTGCTCTGGAATAGTTGGGTCGGCATCCATTTCAAGAACTTTTTTAAAGGCAGTTATTGCAACCTCAAGCATCTCGTCATCAGGCTCGCGCGTTGTAATGCGTTGAAGAGCAAGACCAGGCGCTTTAAGTGGCATAAAAATCCATGATTCAGTTTTAGATAAAGCTTTTAAAAGTTCATACGAAAGACCTGCAACCACAGGAAGCAATGCTATTTTTAAAAGCATACGCCATACGCCATCAAGCCCTAAAAATGTGTTCGCTAAAGAAAAAACTAAAATTGATACCAACATTACGAAAAACAAAAATGTAGTTCCGCAACGGTTATGAACGCGCGTGCAAGTTCTTGCATTTTCGGGCGTTAGTTCAAGCCCCTTTTCAAAACAGGTTATAGTTTTATGTTCCGCGCCGTGATACATATAGGTTCGCTTAATATCTTTCATTAACGAAGTTAGTAAGATATAACACACGAAAATTGCGATACGAATTAACCCTTCGATTAAATTATACCAAAAGGACGTTTTATCTAATTTAGTTAATGAAGCGATTCCGTTAGTTGCAAGTTGCGGTAACATTACGAATAAAAATACCGAAAGCCCTACCCCTAACAACAGTGCGAAAGTACTCACAACACCCATTGCGTCAATATGAAGTTTTTCGGCAAGCCATTTTTCAAAACGGCTTGGCTCTTCCTCTTCTCCGTAAACCTCGGCAGAGCGCATTAGCGTTTTTGTTCCGCTTATCATTGAATCAATAAAATTAACCACACCGCGAATAATAGGCAACCTTAAAAACTTTGATTTTTTTTCAGGTGGGGTTAAACGCTTGGTTTCAACGCGAATTTTACCTTCTGCATCACGCACGGCTGTTGCCATAGCAGTTTTACCGCGCATCATTACCCCTTCTAATACAGCTTGACCGCCTATTTGAGTGGTTTTTGTTGTTTTTTTATCTTTTTTACTCATAAAATTCCTTAGGCACACTTCTATTTTGTAAAGTTTGTTATAATAAAAATCAGTTGGCGCGCCCAAAATATATTTTTGATAAAACGCAAAAAGGCGACTAACCGCCACCGAATTTTGCAATAATAAATTACGATAATAAAATAACTTCGAGCAAGCCCGAAGTTATCCATCGTTTTTTGATTACATACCGTATCTCTTTTTGAATTTGTCGACACGTCCGCCGGTATCTACAAGCTTTTGTTTGCCGGTAAAGTAAGGATGACACTTTGAGCAGATGTCAACTTTAATAACGTCACCTTTCTTAGTTGAACCGGTTACGAAAGTTGCACCGCAAGCGCATTGAACTTTAACCTGCTTGTATTCTGGATGAATCTCAGGTTTCATAATTTCACCTCGCAGTTTTTGTTACATTATGCTCACAACATAATGCCGTGTTAAATTATATTATATTTTTTTAATTAAGTCAAGCCAATACAACCCATTTTGCGCAATTATTTAACTAATTTTCATTTTTTTAAAACTTTTTCTCCTTTTTAACAGTTTTTGCTTAATTTAAGCATTTTTTTTGCATATTTTGCTTGCAAAAGTATTAAATTTATGTTATATTATTTTTACATTCGGTATTTTTGCATTTGCAGAAATAAAGATTACGGAGTTTTTAAATGATCGGTTTACAAATTTCCCAAAAAGGAAAACTCGAAAAAATCAATAAGATGGAGATGTGTGAAGACGCAAACAGCTCAAAGGTTAAAATTACAAAAGTTCTTTTAACCCCAGAAGACACACGAACCTTATTAGGTGATGATAGCGCTACGTATCCAGTAATTCCCGGCCGTATTGCAATAGGTCAAATTTCAGATACAAGCGACTTTTCTTATCTTGAAAAGGGAACGAGGGTTTACGTTAACCCTATAACAAACTGTGGCGAATGTGTGCAATGCTTATCATCAAACAGTAATTTATGCACTTCACTACAAACTGCAGGCAAAAACGTTAACGGATTTCTTCGAGATTTTGCAGTAGTAAAAAACAGTCAACTTTACTTTTTGCCAAGTTTAGTTAAGGATAGTGAAGCAATTTTAATCGACTATATAACTTTAGCCTTAGCTACAATTGACAAGCTTGACATCACAAAAGGTGAACACGTTGCAGTAATCGGCGGTGGTCTTGTCGGTCTTATAACGTCTATGCTTATAATCTATTACCAAGGTGTTCCTATTTTAATCGATGGCAAAGAAGAAAATTTAGATAGAGCTCGCCTTGCAGGCATTTATTACAATCTTTTCTCTGACAATAAAGTTGAAAAGGAAGTTAGTGAATTAACGGGCGCGCACATGGCTCAAAAGGTAATTTACGTTGCCGATAGCAATATCAATACCGACCTTGCCTTAAAACTTGCTTCTTACAATGCTAAGGTTGGTTTCGTTGGCTTTTCATCGCCTAACCTAAAGGTAAATTTCAACGTTGCTATGAAAAAACAACTTGAATTTTGTTGCATTACTAACGGTTATGGTTACACCGAACAAGCAATCAATCTTATAGCAAATAAGGTTATCGACCTTTCTTTATTTAAGTTTAACGTTGTTAAGTACGATAACGTTGAAGATGAGCTTTTTAAAGACTACGAAGCATTTAAAGATGGCGAACAATCTGCTTTCCCACTACTCGTTGATATGATGTAAATAATTGATATAAAAATAAAACCGAGGCTTATGCGCTCTTCCCGTAGGGATTTTTTAAAACAGATGAATTGTCAAACTAAGTGCAACACTTTGAAAGATTTTCATTAAATAAATCTATAGGTTTTTTAAAAAATAATATTTTTTTAGGTCTGGCGTTAATTAACGCCAGATTTTTTTCGAGCGTTTTTGGTGAAACGCGAGA
>JAFWXT010000012.1 GCA_017522945.1 Clostridia bacterium | reverse complement strand
TTGTGTAAAATTATCTTCGTAAAGGGCATAAATGTCACGGTCAAGTTCGCTAAATTCTCTGTGTAGAAGATTTTCAATATCTTTTTTACGTAAGAAATCTTCTTCAGAGTCAAATTTTTTACTATGTAAAAAGCCGTTATCCGCACCAACGGCAGGCTTAACGTTATCGGTTAGTTTAACCGAGTGGTCTTTATGCCTACGATTGCCGTTATACATTTCGGTATCTAATTCAACTAACTTTTCCCATTGTTCTTCGTCTACGGCAATACAATCCAACTTGTGGTTGTTATAAAAGAAGTAAAGAAACTTGCCTTTTTCTTCGGCAGGTTGCTTTTCTTTATTTAACTTATACGCACGATTAACTTTCATACTTTTCTCCTTTTTTTTTGAGTATAACACAGTAAATATGACAGATTATGTCATATATTGTATGATATTATGTGAAAAATAAGAAATTTGTCTTTATTGCGTCTCAAAATTGATTTATAACCCTATTGACACAACCATGTAAGTTATCGTGTAAGAAAACGTGCAAGATAGAGTTAAAAACTTGTCACGAAAAGTATATAAAACTTGTGATAACCTTTACGTCGCTTTCGAAAAATAAAAATTTTTAAAGTTTCGAAAGTGAGATTTGCTCCAGAAAGTTGCGAAAAACACAATTATTTGGAGCAAATATTTTGCAAACTTGTTGATTTCCTCCAAATAGTGTGGTATAATACAACTATCTGGAGGAAATCAATGATTATTACAACACAACAACTAAAAGAATATTATAGTTCTCTTTCTGACCCCAAGGGTAGAATTTTAAGAGACGTTAAAAATGGCAAATTGTTTCCTTTAGTTAAAGGGATATATGAAACTGACCCGAATGCAAGCGGACACAATTTGGCGCAATTTATTTACGGTCCATCGTATATATCTTTTGATTTTGTTTTGCACAATCGTGGGCTTATTCCTGAAGCAGTTTATCATACGATTACTTGTGCTACGTTTAATAAGAGGAAAATAAAAACGTATAAAAATAGATTTGGAACGTTTATTTATAGAGACGTTCCAAAAGAAGTTTTTAGTTTAGGTGTTATCGCTATTATGAATGGACAGTATTCCTACCAAGTAGCAACACCAGAAAAGGCGCTTTGTGATAAGCTTTATACAATATCGCCTGTTACAAGTGTTAAAGAATTAAAAAATCTGCTTTTTGAAGATTTGCGAATCAACGAAGAGGCTTTTAACAAGTTAAATAAGGAAGATATATTAAAAATGGCACCGTTGTATCGTTCAACGAACTTAAATTTATTAGTAAAGCTTATAGGAGAAGAGAAATAATATGCAACAAGTTTTAGCTCAAATGCTTTCAAAATATCAAATAAGAAATATTGAAGATAAGAAAAACGCTATTAAAGAAATAGTGCAAGAAGTTGTTCTTTGTGGGCTTTCTCGTGGCGGTTTTTTTAAAGATGCCGCTTTTTACGGCGGAACTGCGCTTAGGATTTTCTATGGGTTAGATAGATTTAGTGAAGATTTAGATTTTTCACTTGTTTCGCAAAACCCTGAGTTTGACTTGACTAAATATTTTTCTTATATAGAGAACGAAACTAAGTCTTTAGGGCTAAATTTTAGCGTTAGCGAAAAAGCAAAATCCTTTGATTCTAACGTTAAGTCGGCTTTTTTGAAAGGAAATACTAAAGAACATATTCTAACTTTCTACGAAGAGTCTAACGACACGAATATTATCAATAAAGATGAATTAATTAGTATTAAATTTGAGGTTGATATAAATCCTCCTATGGGTGCAACTTTTGAAACGAAATTTAGTTTATTGCCGTCACCGTATCAAGTAAGGCTTTACGATATGCCGTCGCTTTTTGCGGGTAAAATTCACGCTTGCTTATGTAGAAATTGGAAATCAAGAGTAAAAGGAAGAGATTTTTACGACTACGTATTCTTTTTAGCAATGGGTGCTAAGGTAAATCTTGTCAACTTAAAGGCTAAGTTGGTGCAATCAAATTATATTGCTGAAGATTACGACTTGACTATAGAGAACTTAAAACAGTTATTAAACGAAAGATTTTCTAATATGGACTTTGCACAAGCAAAAGAAGACGTGCTACCATTTGTTAAAGACAAGTCAAAATTAGACTTATGGAGCAAAGAGTTTTTTATAGAAATAACTAAAACGTTGCAATAAAACAAGAGGAAAACATTATGTTTTATAAAATGATAACTAAAAAAAGAGATGAGTGGTTTGCTGGCGATTGTGTAGTAAAAGAACTCATTGAATATATAGAAAAAACTAACCAAATGCGTGACGCTCAAGTTGATGCAATAAAAACGTATTTGTTTCTTAAAATTGCTTGTGACAATAA